>JBLMYD010000013.1:0-16195 GCA_050258095.1 Chloroflexota bacterium | reverse complement strand
AGCGCATCCCCTGGATCCCCTTCTCGTACATCAGGTCGGCGATCAGCTTCAGCTCGTGCAGGCACTCGAAGTAGGCGAGGCGCGGGTCGTAGCCCGCCTCGACCAGGGTCTCGAAGCCGGCCCGGACCAGCTCGCTGGCGCCGCCGCAGAGGACGGCCTGCTCGCCGAAGAGGTCGGTCTCGCACTCGTCCTTGAAGGTGGTCTCGATGATCGCGGCGCGGCCGCCGCCGATCGCCGAGGCGTAGGCGAGGACGAGGCCGTGGGCGTTGCCGGTCGCGTCCTGGTGGACGGCCATCAGGCAGGGGACGCCGTTGCCTTCCTCGTACTGGCGGCGGACGAGGTGGCCGGGGCCCTTGGGCGCGACCATGCCGACGTCGACGCCGGCCGGCGGCAGGATCTGCTCGAAGTGGATCGAGAAGCCGTGGGCGAAGAGCAGCAGGTTGCCGGGCGCGATGCCGTCGGCGATCTCGGCCTCCCAGACCTCGGCCTGCTTCTCGTCGGGCAGGAGGATCATCACGATGTCGCCGCGGCTGGCGGCTTCGGCGATGTCGAGCACCTCGAGCCCGGCCGCTTCGGCCTTGGCGCGGCTGGAGGAGTCGGGGCGCAGGCCGACGACGACGTCGACCCCCGAGTCCTTCAGGTTGAGCGCGTGGGCGTGACCCTGGGAGCCGTAGCCGAGGATGGCGACGGTCTTCCCGTCGAGCAGCGAGAGGTCGGCGTCCGAGTCGTAGAAAATGTCCTGAGGGTTGTCCTGTGCCATAGGCGGGCGACTCTAGCGGAGGGCGCGCCGCATCAGCTTGCCCGAGGGCGTGCGGGGCAGCGCCGCGGCCAGCTCGACCCGCTTGGGCACCTTGAAGCCGGCCAGCGACTCGGCGCAGTGGCGGCGCAGGTCGTCGGGGGTGGCGGCGGAGCCCTCTTCGAGGACGACGATCGCCGTGACCGCCTGCTGCCACTCGGGGTCCTCCCTGCCGACCACTGCCGCGTCGGCGACCTCGGGGTGACGCAGCAGGACTTTCTCGACCTCGGCCGGAACGACGTTCTCGCCGCCGCTGACGATCACGTCGTCGATCCGGTCGTCGACGTAGAGGAAGCCCTCCTCGTCGAAGTGACCGAGGTCGCCGGTGTGCAGCCAGCCGTCGGCGTCGGTGCGGCCGGGGGCGACGGTCGGGCCCTGGACGAGGATCTCGCCGTCGCGGATGCGCAGGTGGGTGGTGAGCAGCGGCCGGCCGGCAGAGCCGAGCTTGCGGCGCGCCTCGGCGGGCGCCAGCGTCGTCACCTGCGAGCAGGCCTCGGTCAAGCCGTAGGTCTGGACGACCGTGGCGCCGCGGCCCAGGGCCTCCTCGAGCGGCTCCTCGGGGACCGGGCCGCCGCCGATCAGGATCGCGCGCGGGCCGGAGAGGTCGGCGCCCGCCTCCAGCAGGCGAACGAGCATCGTCGTCACCAGCGAGACGACGGTGATCCGGTCACCCTCGAGCGCCGCCGCCGCCCGGTCGACGTCGAAGCCGTCGTGGACGACGGCGGTCGTCCCGTAGATGACCGAGCGCATGACGATGCCGAGCCCGGAGATGTGGCTCAGCGGCAGGCAGCAGAGCCAGCGGTCCTCGGGCTCGACGCCGATGTTGAAGCCGGAGGCGACGGCGCTCCAGAGGAAGTTGCCGTAGGTGAGGCCGACCGGGTCCGGGGTGCCGGTGCTGCCGCTCGTCATCACCTTGCAGGCGAGCTCGTCCATGTCGTGCTCGCCGAGCAGCGGCAGGTCGGCCTCGGTCTGTGTCAGCTCGCCGGCGTCGTCGAGATCGACCGCCGCTTCCTCAGCGGCGACCGCCGCCGCCCGCTCCTCGGCCGAGAGCTTCGGGCCGAGCGGCAGCAGGACCGCGCCGAGCTTCATCAGGGCGTGGACGAGGACGACCTGCTCGCGGCGCGGGTGCATCGTCATCGCCACGGTCGTGCCGCGGCGCACGCCGTAGGCGGCGAGGCGGCGCGCGACCCAGGTCGCCTCGGCCTCGAGCTCTGCATAGGTCACGGCGGAGCCGTCCGCGACCAGCGCGGTGCGGTCCGGGCAGCTGAGCGATCTCTGTGAGAGCCAGTCGTCGAGTTTCATCGGAGGGATATCGTGCCCATCATGCCCCAACGCCCGAAGCAGGCACCGCCCGAGGACGAGCTCTACGCGCCGGTCGAGTGGCGGGCAGCCGGAGAGTACGAGGACATCCGCTACGAGACGGCCGGCGGGATCGCGAAGGTCACGATCGACCGGCCGCAGGTCCGCAACGCCTTCCGCCCGCAGACGCTGGTCGAGGTCTCGGCGGCGCTGGAGCTGGCGCGCGAGGACAGCGAGGTCGGCGTCGTCATCCTCACCGGCGAGGGCCCGGAAGCGTTCTGCTCGGGCGGCGACCAGCAGGTGCGCGGCGACAGCGGCTACGTCGCCGAGGGCGCCTCGATCGGCCGCTTCCACGTCACCGACCTGCAGGTGCAGATGCGCCGCCTGCCGAAGCCGGTGGTGGCGATGGTCGCCGGCTACGCGGTCGGCGGCGGCCACGTGCTGCACGTCTGCTGCGACCTGACGATCGCCGCCGACAACGCCGTCTTCGGCCAGACCGGACCGCGGGTCGGCTCCTGGGACGGCGGCTTCGGCGCCTCGCTGCTGCGCGACCTGGTCGGCACCAAGCGGGCGAAGGAGCTGTGGCTGCTCTGCCGCCAGTACGACGCCGAGGAGGCATTGCGGATGGGGCTCGTCAACGCGGTCGTGCCGCTCGCCGAGCTCGAGCGCGAGACCGTCGCCTGGTGCCGCGAGATGCTCGCTCTCTCCCCCTTCGCCCTGCGCCTGGTCAAGGCAAGCTTCAACGCCCACGAGGACGGCTACGCCGGCATCCAGCAGCTCGCCCATGACGCCAACCTGCTCTTCTACGGCAGCGAGGAGGCGCGCGAGGGGCGCGAGGCGTTCAAGGAGAAGCGCCGGCCCGACTTCGACCGGTTCCCGAGGCGGCCATGAGGATCTGGCTGATGGCGGCGCGGCCGCGGACCCTGCCGGCGGCGATCGCGCCGGTGCTGGTCGGAACGGCGGCGGCGGTCGAATCGGCCGGGCGGCTACCGCGGGTCGGCGCTTTCCTCGCCGCCCTGGTCGGGTCGGTGTTCATCCAGATCGGGACGAACCTGGCGAACGACTACTCCGACGCCCGGCGCGGCGCCGACACCGCCGACCGGCTCGGGCCGGTGCGGGTCACGTCGGCCGGGCTGGTGGCCCCGCAGCGGGTCCTGACCGCGACCTGGATCGCCTTCGGCATCGCCATCGCCTGTGGCATCTACCTGGCAGCCGTCGCCGGCATCGTCATCCTGCTGATCGGCGCCGTCTCGATCGCCGCCGGCGTCCTCTACACCGGTGGCCCGCGGCCCTACGGCTACGCCGGCCTCGGCGAGGTCTTCGTCTTCCTCTTCTTCGGCCTGGTCGCCGTCAACGGCTCCTACTACGTGCAGCTCGAGCGACTCGACGCGTTGCCGCTCGGCCTCTCGATCGCCGTCGGCTTCCTCGCCACGGCGATCCTCGTCGTCAACAACGTCCGCGATCTCGAGACCGACCGGCGGGCAGGCAAGATGACGCTGGCCGTGCGGATGGGGCGCGACCAGGCGGTCGTCCTCTACCGCAGCCTGGTGTTGGGCGCTTTCGTCGTCCTGCCTCTGGCCCTGCTCGCCGGCGGGGGCGGCTGGCTACCGCTGATCGGGCTCCTCGCCCTGCCGATGGCCGTCGGGCCGATGCGGACGATCACCAACCGCAGCGACGGCCCCTCGCTCAACGGCGCCCTCGCCGCAACCGGCGCCCTGCTCGCCATCTTCAGCCTGCTCGTCTCGGCGGGACTTATCGCAGGCGTCTGAGTTCATCGACCCGACCCGCACATACGGCGTAGCCTCTTTCGGAGTGCGGCGCATCAGAAAAGCTGTCGAGGTTGGCGATGATTTCTTCCTCTTCCGATTCGCAGGGGGAGCTGTCGCGGCGTTGCTTGCGATTGCAGACACCGCTGTCAATGGCCTTGGAAACAGCTCCCTGCTCCTCTTCGGCGTTTCCGCGCTCGTCCTCTTTTTCCCCTGGCAAAGACTCTCGACGCTTCGGGCGGGTCCCATCGAGTTCGCATTGGAACACGGTCAGGTTCGCGGAGCGCTCGATGCAATCAAGGTTGACGGCCCAGAAAAGGAGCGAGTTGAAAGGACTCTGTCCCGGCTTGTTACCGACATTGAAAGAGCGCGTGGAAGTCGTGTTCTATGGGTAGACGATAGACCGTCGCGACTGGTTGGCGAGCGCCGTCTCTTCCGAGCCCTAGGCATCGAGACGGTAACGGTGCGGACCTGCCATGACGCCGCTCTTGAACTTAATAGGGACAACGACTTCGACCTTCTCATCACTAGCGTTGTCAAGTCATCCGAGCAAAGGGCAATCAAAGACTCGACCAACCCAACGGCTCTGTTCATCCGTTGGCTTCGGGGTTATAGCGACAGCGGGGTCGAAGAACTGGTTGGGCGGGAGGTCGGTCAACCACCCGATGACGCTGTCATCAACAACCTGAGAGTGATCGTCTACGCAGCCCTGAAAGTTTCGAAAATCTGGGAGTTCCTTCAGCCCGTAGCCGGCTTGCAGCCTCCGGTCGATGCCTGTTCAAAACTGGATGAGCTACTTCCTAAGGCAATCAGAATGCTGGCGGACCTGCGCGCAAATCCAATTGAGGTCAGCATTGACAAGCTCGTCTACGTCAAACCAGAAAACCAAAAACGGTGAGAATCACTTCGGTCGAGGTCGTCCCTTACGCGTTGCCGTTCCGCGAGCCGTACGTGACCGCGCGCGGGCGAATCGACCGGCGCGAGATGGCGCTGCTGCGGCTGCGGGACGACGAAGGTCGGGTCGGCTTCGGGGAAGCGGTGTCGCTCTCAATGCGAGGAGGCGCCTTGCTGGCGCAGGTCGTCGCCGAGCTTGAGGCGCTCGGGGAGCGCGAGTCGCTCGACGAGGCAACGCTGCGCGACGACGCGATCGGGCTTTCGGCACCGGCGCGCTGCGCGGCCTTGACCGCACTGCTCGACCTGCGCGGAATAGACGCTGCGCGGTCGTCATCGCAACCGCCAGGCGAACGAGATGACGACCGCAGTGACTGGGTTGGGGGCTCGCGGCCCGTCGAGTGCAACGCGACTTTGGTTTCGGGCGAACCCCAGGCCGTCGCCGCCGATGCGCTGGCCTGGGCCGAAGAGGGCTTTTCGAGCTTCAAGCTGAAGCTCGGCGCCGGCGACGACGTCGAGCAGGTGCGGGCCGTGCGCGAGGCGGTCGGGCGCGAGGCTCGAATCCGCATCGACGTCAACGCCGCCTGGGACGTCGAGACGGCGAAGCGAACGTTGGCCGAGATCGAGCAGTTCGAGATCGAGCTCGCCGAGCAGCCCGTGGCCGGGCTGGAGGAGCTGGCCGAGGTGGGCAGCGCAACTTCGATCCCGATCGCGGGCGACGAGAGCATCGAGAGCTGCGGCGACGCGGAAGCCGCCGCGCGGGTCGGTGCTTGCGACTTCGCCGGCGTCAAGCTCGCCAAGGTCGGCGGCCCCGAGGCGGCAATCGAGATCGCCGAGGTGATGCCGTCATATATCTCCAGCGCCCTCGACGGTCCGGTGGGGATCGCGGCCGCCGCCCAGGTCGCGCAGACTCTCGACGCGACCGGCGGCGACGGTCCGCGTCTCGCCCACGGCCTCGCCACCCAGCGACTCTTCGCCTCGACGATCGCCTCGGTCGAGTGCGAGCTGCGCGACGGGATGCTCTACCCGCCCCAGGGTCCGGGCCTCGGCGTCGAGATCGACGAGGACGCGCTGCAGGCTCATCGGATCTGAGGACTGGCGAGTTTTCCCGCGTAGCGAAACAAGCTCGCCAATAGGCTTCGCTCCGATGGACCCGACCAACGCCAACACCGCCCTCGCCTCGGCATTCGTCGAGGAGCTGGCCCGCGGTGGGGTTCGGCAGGCGGCGATCTCTCCCGGCTCGCGCTCCACGCCGCTCGCGGTTGCGCTCTGGCGCCAACCGGAGGTCGACGTGACGGTGATCGTCGACGAGCGCTCCGCCGCCTTCTTCGCCCTCGGCGCCGCGCAGGCCAACGGTGCTCCGGTGGCGATGCTCTGCACCTCGGGGACCGCAGCCGCCAACCTCCACCCGGCGATCTGCGAGGCGGATGAGTCGGCGATCCCGCTCGTCGTGCTCACGGCAGACCGGCCGCCCGAGCTGCGCGGGATCGGCGCCGGGCAGACGATCGACCAGCTGAAGCTCTACGGCTCCTCGGTGCGCTGGTTCTGCGAAGTCGGAACGCACAGCGCCGACGACGCCGGCCTCCTGCACTATCGCTCCGTCGCCTGCCGCGCAGTCGCCGCCGCGCGCGGCGAGCCGCGACCCGGACCGGTCCACCTCAACGTGCCGTGGCGCGAGCCGCTGGCGCCGGTCGCCGACGAGGGGGCGGTCACCGCCACCGACCCGCTCGCCCGCGAGGGCAGGGACGACCGCCCGCTGACGGCGGTGACCAGGGTCGACATGGAGCCGTCCGCCTTCCTCCTCGACGAGATGGCCGCCCATATCGGCGATGCGAGCTCGGGGGCGATCGTCGCCGGGCGCCAACTCGACCCCGAGCTGCGCGAACCCCTCGCCCACCTCGCGCTCGCCTCCGGCTTCCCGATCCTGGCCGAGCCGAGCTCCCAGGTTCGCTGCGGGCCCCACGACCGCTCGCGCGTGATCTCGACCTACGACCTGCTGCTGCGCGACGAGGGCTTCCGCGAGTCGGTCAAGCCGGACCTCGTCCTGCGCATCGGGGAGATGCCGACCAGCAAGCCGCTGCGGACCTGGCTCGCCGAGTCCGGCGCCGACCAGATCGTCGTCGACCCCTCGTGCGGCTGGAACGAGCCGACGAACCGCGCCGCCGCCATCCTGCGAGCGGACCCGACCGAGCTGGCCGCCGGCTGGGCAGCCCGGCTGGAGGGCGCAGGGCGATCGGCGCCGCAGCGCTGGCTCGACGCCGAGCGCGCTGCGCGCGAGGCGATCGAGGCGGCCCTCGCCGGCGGCGAGCTGTCCGAGCCCGCGCTCCACCTGGCGCTCGGCCGCGCCCACCGCGACGGCGACCTCGTCTACACGGCGTCGAGCATGCCGATCCGCGATCAGGAGGCGTTCCTGCCGCCATCCGAAACCGACGCGCTCTTCCTCTGCAACCGCGGCGCCAACGGCATCGACGGGCTCGTCTCGTCCGGCATCGGCGCTGCCCACGCCGGCGGCCGGCCGACCACGATCGTCACCGGCGACCTCGGCCTCCTGCACGACCTCGGCGGCCTGGCCGCGCTGCGCGACGTCTCCACCCCGGTCCGCATCGTCGTCATCGACAACGACGGCGGCGGCATCTTCGGCTTCCTGCCCCAGGCAGAAGCGCTCCCGGCAACCGAGTTCGAAGCGCTGCTGGGCACGCCGCGGGGAGTCGACATCGCCAAGGCGGCGGACCTCTTCAATCTCCCCCACCGGCAAATCGACTCGCTTGCCGAGCTTCCGGACGCCCTGACCGCAAACGGTCTGATCGAGGCGAAGGTTCCGCGCCAATCGAACGTCGAGATCCACCGGCGGCTGGATGCCGCCGTCGCCGACGCCTTGAGCTAGCTCCGCAGTACTCGCCAGCGAAAGACCGCCGGAGTCGGATCGGCGACGCCCGCCCGATTGACGGCTCGCACGCGGAACACATGTCGACCGGGCTTCACCTTGCCGCGGAAGGGCGACTTGCACGACCTGAAGCGTCGCTTGTCGAGCTTGCATTCGAAATGGGAGCCGCGTTGGCTGGCGAAGAACGTAAACCTCACGCGCCGCTTCGCGCTGCGCTTCTTCGGATGCTTCCCGATGCGCGTATTCGGCGCCCGGCCGCCGGTCGTAGGCTCGGCTTGCGGCGGCGGCTTGACCGCCCATTCGAAGCCCCCCGGCGAAAGCGCGCCCCCCACGTCCAACGGCTGCGGCTCACCGCTGCCGTCGGCGTTGCCGACCATCGCCACGCCGTCGACGCTGAAGGCCATCTTTGTGCCATCGGGCGAGTAGGTCGGGTCCCGCTCGCTGGCGGCGGAGTCGAAAAGCGGTTCGGGCGTGCCGCCTTCGATGCTGACACCGTAGATGTCGAAGGGCGCAAGCGGGGTCGCCGTCGGAACCTGCATGTAGGCGACACGCCGACCGTCCGGGGACACGGTCGGCTCGTAGGCGAGCTGTTCGTCTTCGTCGGCGACGCCGGTGGACGTCGTAAGCGGCGATTCCATCAGCGCCGCGGGGATCTTGCGGATGTCGTAGTCGCCGGTCTCCGACGCCATCACCAGCGTCTGACCGTCCGGCGTGAACTGGGACGCGCGCTCCTCGCCGGGGCCGTCGTAGAAGAGCTGCTGGTTCAAGCCGTCCGAGCCCATGTTCCACAGGTCACGGTCTGCATAGGTCGGGTAAGGCGACCACTGGTTCCAGACGATTCGCGAGCCGTCGGGCGAGAGTGCCGGCGCCTGGTCGAGGAGTTCGTCGTGAGTCAGCTGGTGGGCGCCCGTGCCGTCCGCGTTGACCACCCAAATCTCCGCGTGCGCCTGCGTGTCTACGCTGAACGCAATCAGCCTGCCGTCCCCCGAGACAGTGGGTTCGAAGGCGTCGTCTGGATAGCCTTCCGGCGCAGTCAGCGCTTCGGTCAGGTTCACCAGATCGCCCCCGCCCGGCGCCACCGAGTAGATGTCGTAGTTCGTGCATGGGTTACCGCACGAGTGGAAATAGATGCGGCCGTTTTCTCCAGGGCTGACCGCCGAGGCGGGAGCGGCGACGAGAAGGAGAACCGCAACCCCGAAAAGCGTGCTCCGCAGGAGATAGCGCATGACGCCAACGTAGCACTGGCCGACGCGACCATACCTCTCGCACCTGCAGATCCATCGTCCCGTTGCTCGCCCTCGTACTCGCGATGAACGTCCCTGGCCGGTCGCGCCTGCCGGTCATTCGGACAGCAGCGGCAGCAGCGCGTCCAGCTTTATCTCGGTCTCCGCCAGCTCGGCAGCGGGATCGGAGCCGGCGACGACGCCCACGCCCGCGTAGAGACGGGCCTCGCGGTCGCGCAGCAGGGCGCTGCGCAGGGCGACGCAGAATTCGCCGTCTTCGGCCGCGTCCATCCAGCCGACCGGACCGGCGTACCAGCCGCGGTCCATCTGCTCCAGCTCGGCGATCGCCGCCCCGGCCGCCGGCCAGGGCTCGCCGCCGACCGCGGGCGTCGGGTGCAGCATCCCGGCCAGCTCGACCGCCGAGCGCGGCTCGGCCAGCTGGGCGACGACCGGCGTCGCCAGGTGCTGGATGTTGGCGACCCTGACGAGCTCCGGCTCCGCCGCCGCCTCCACCCAGACCGCGTGCGGACGGAGCGCCTGCGCGATCCGCTCGGCGACGATCGCGTGCTCGCGGCGGTCCTTGTCGCTGCGCAGGAGCTGCTCGCCGAGGTGGTCGTCGACGGCGGGATCGGAGCTGCGGCGGGTCGAGCCGGCCAGGGCGACCGTCGAGACGCTCGCCCCCGCGCGGCGGACGAGCAGCTCGGGGCTGGCACCGAGGAAGGCGGCCTCGGGCGTGCCGCAGCAGAAGCAGAAGCAGGAGGAGAACTGCTCGCGGATCGCGCCGAAGAGAGCCGCCGGGTCGTGGGCGCCGGCGGCCGTGACCACCACCTCGCGGGCGAGGACGATCTTCGCGAGCTGGCCCGCCTCGATCCGGCCGGTCGCCGTCGCGATCGTCCGCTCGAACTCGTCCGGCGCGCGCACGCTCTCGATCTCGACCCGACCGGTCGGGTGCGGGTCGAGCAGCGGCAGCGGCTCCTGACGCAGGCCGGCGACCCGCGCCTCCATCCGGGCCGCGACCTCATCGGGGGCGTCGCCGGGGCGGACGACCGCGTTGACGGTGAGGAAGGTCTCCCCGCCGCTGCGGCAGAGCGAGAGCTCGGGTAAAGCGAGCGATGCCGGGGCCAGCGAGGACCAGGGCGGCGATCCGCCGCCCTCGGAGTCGAAGGCGAAGCCGCCGACCCAGACGGCGCCCGCTCCGGCCGGCAAACCGGCCGGCTCGTCGGCGATCGTCTCGACCGCGAGGCATTCCTCGGCGACGTCGCGGAAGCGGTCGGCGCCCCGCGAGGTTGCTTCCCGGGCGACGCCCAGCGCCGCCAGGGCGAACCCGCGGTCCGGCTGCTCCCAGCAGAACCAGCGATCCGAGGCCAGCCGCGAGGCGAAGATCGCCGCGCTCGGGTCGATGCCCGCGACCGGGACGGTGACGCTGACGAGCGTGCGGCGACCGCGGCCCAGGGCCCGCTCGACCGCCGGCCGCAGTCGCTCAGTCGGCGCCGCGAGCAATCGCGATCTCGCCCGTCCGTACCATCTCGATCAGGCCGTGCGGGCGGATCATCCGCTCGAAGGCCTCGATCTTGTCGGCCGAGCCGGTGACCTCGATCGTCAGCGAGCGGCGCGAGACGTCGACGATCTTCGCCCGGAAGACTTCGGCGAACTGCATGATCTCGGAGCGGTTCTCGACCGCCGCCGAGACTTTGAACATCGCCATCTCGCGGGCGACCGTCTCCTCCGGCTCCATGTCGCGGATCTTCAGCACGTTGACCAGCTTGTGCAGCTGCTTGGTCACCTGGTCGATCGGGTGCACGGCGCCGTCGAGGGTGAGCGTGATCCGCGAGATGCTCGGGTCGTCGGTCGGGCCGACCGCCAGCGTGTCGATGTTGAAGCCGCGGCGCGAGAAGAGGCCGGCGACGCGCGCCAGCACGCCCGGCTTGTTCTCGACCAGGATCGAGAGGATGTGCTTGCGGCCGCTGAGCTGGCCCGGGACGCGCAGATCCTCGAGCTTGACCACCTGTGGCGTGCCCGCCTCCATCAGCCCACCATGTCCCTGGCCGCGGCGCCGGCGGGGATCATCGGGAAGCAGTTCTCCTCGGGCGAGACGCGGACGTCGACCAGGACGGGCCCGTCGGCCGCCAGCGCCTTGCCCATCATCTCCTCGAGGTCGGCCGAGTCCTCGCAGCGCATCCCGGTTGCGCCGAAGGCCTCGGCCAGCTTCACCCAGTCGGGGCTCGGGCCCATCTCGACCGAGCTGTAGCGGCGGTCCCAGAAGAGCTCCTGCCACTGGCGCACCATGCCCATGTAGCCGTTGTTCATCAGGAAGACCTTGACCGGGACGTCCTGAGAGACGCAGGTCGCCAGCTCCTGGCAGTTCATGATCAGGCTGCCGTCGCCGGCGACGCAGACGACCTGCTCGTCGGGGCAGGCGACCTTGGCGCCGATCGCCGCCGGCAGGCCGAAACCCATCGTCCCCAAGCCGCCGGAGTTGATCCAGCGGCGGGGCCTGTCGAAGCCGTAGTACTGCGCCGTCCACATCTGGTGCTGGCCGACGTCGGAGGTGACGATCGCGTCCCCTTTCGTCGCCCGGTGCAGCGCCTCGATCATGAACTGCGGCTTGATCTCGCCGTCCTTGCCGGGCTCGTATCCGAGCGGGTACTCGTCCTGCCAGGCCCTGATCTGCTTCCACCAGGCGTCGAGGCGCGAGCCATCGGTCTGCAGGGCGCGGTACTCGCGGATCAGCGCCGGCAGCACCAGCTTGGCGTCGCCGACGATCGGGATGTGGGCGGGGACGTTCTTCGAGATCTCGGCGGGGTCGACGTCGATGTGGATGAACTTGGCGTGCGGAGCGAACTCCGAGAGCTTGCCGGTGATGCGGTCGTCGAAGCGGGCGCCGATCGCGACGATCAGGTCGGCCTCGTCCATCGCGTAGTTGGCGGCGCGGGTGCCGTGCATGCCGAGCATCCCCAGCCACTGCTCGCCCGAGGCCGGGTAGGCGCCGAGGCCCATCACCGTCGAGGTGACCGGGAAGCGGTCGCAGGCGGCCAGCTCGCGCAGCTCCTCGGAGGCGTTGGCGTTGACCACGCCGCCGCCGGTGTAGAGGATCGGCTTGCGGGCGTTGGCTATCGCCTTGGCGGCGATCCGCACCTGCTTTACGTTGGGCGCGCTCGGCGGTTTGTAACCGGCCAGCTCGACCGGCTCGGTGCGCGGCGCGTAATCGACCTCGGCGCGCGAGAGGTCCTGCGGGATGTCGAGCAGCACCGGGCCCGGGCGGCCGGTCGCGGCGACGTGGAAGGCCTCGTGCACGTACTCGGGGATCTGGCGCGGGTCGGTGACGGCGAAGGAGTGCTTGACGAAGGGCAGCGTCGCGCCGAGGATGTCGGCCTCCTGGAAGCCGTCGGTGCCGATCAGCTCGGTGCGCACCTGACCGGTGACGAAGACGGTCGGCACCGAGTCGAGCATCGCGTCGGCGATCGCCGTGACGAGGTTGGTCGCCCCCGGCCCCGAGGTGGCGAAGGCGACCCCGACTTTG
The DNA here is from genome assembly GCA_050258095.1 of Chloroflexota bacterium. Classification (GTDB taxonomy): domain Bacteria; phylum Actinomycetota; class Thermoleophilia; order Solirubrobacterales; family 70-9; genus VRUE01. The sequence goes on along the minus strand of JBLMYD010000013.1, from coordinate 3,816 downwards.
CCCGAGGCCTTGGCATAGCCCTCGGCCGCGTGACCTCCCCCCTGCTCGTGGCGAACCTGGATGTGGCGGAAGTCGGCATCGACCAGCGCGTCGTAGGTCGGCAGGTTGGCCCCGCCGGGGATGCCGAAGACGTGTTTCACGCCCTCGGCTTTGAGGCTCTCCATCAGCGCGTCCGCCGCTCTCATCGTGAGGGCGATGCTACCAGCGACCTCGTGCTCACCATGCAGGGGAAACGCCTTGGGGTGATTGGCGCGCGGGTCCCGTCGTCGGGGGTTCTCGGCGCGCGGGTCCTGTCGCGGCGGACTTCCCCCATGTGCTCGGGCGCTGGCGCGCCCTGCGCTATGGGGGACCCCCTGCCGCCGCGCCACCCGCGCGAGGAGCGGTTCAGCCGGACGCCACCCGCGCGAGAGATGTCAGCGCAGCTCCCCGCATGGCTGCGCAGCTCGAAAAGCTCAGCTTGGGCTCCTGCCGCAGCGTGCTGCTCAGCCAGCCAGACAAGACGTCTCTCGCGCGGGTGGCGTCGGGATGGGGGTGTCCGGCGCAGCGCGGCGTCCTGTTTTTCGCCCGGGCGCTCCCCCAAGCAAACCGAAGACTCTCCAGGCGAAAAACCCAGCGCGAAGCCGGACACCCCCACCCCGACGACAGGACCCGCGCGCCAGAAACCTCAGCTCAGAGCTGCACGGGCGTGCCGGGGTTCCAGCGCGTATGGGGGTCGATCGAGCTGGCGATGACGTGCTCCTTGTAGCGCTCGATCGCGTGGATCATCGACTCGATCAGCTCCTCGCGCAGCAGCGTCGGCTCGAGGCCGAGATCGAGCAGCTTGGTGTGGATCGCGTTGTAGTAGTGCTCTTCCTTCTCGACCCGCGGGTTGTCACAGTGCTGGACCTCGACGGCGTAGCCGAGATGCTCGCCGGCGTGCTTGACCAGCTTCGCCAACTCCAGCACCGAGAACTGCTCGGTGAACTGGTTGAAGACGCGGAACTCACCCGCCTCGGCAGGGTTCTCGACTGCCAGCTCGACACACTGCAACGTGTCGCGGATGTTGAGGAAGCCGCGGGTTTGGCCGCCGCTGCCGTAGACCGTGAGCGGGTGGCCGATCACGGCCTGGACGCAAAAGCGGTTGAGCACCGTACCGAAGATCTCGTCGTAGTCGAAGCGGGTGATCAGGCGCTCGTCGCGGGCGGTCTCCGCGGTCTCGATCCCGTAGACGACGCCCTGGTTGAGGTCAGTCGCCCGCAGGCCCCAGGTGCGGCAGGCGAAGTGCAGGTTGGTCGAGTCGTGGACCTTCGAGCAGTGGTAGAGCGAGCCTGGCAGCTTGGGGAAGGGCAGCGTGTCCTTGCGTCCCTTGTGCTCGATCTCGATGTAGCCCTCCTCGATGTCGATGTCGGGCTGGCCGTACTCGCCCATCGTGCCGAGCTTGACCAGGTGGCACTCGGGAACGTGGTCACGCAGCGAGAAGAGCAGGTTGAGGGTGCCGATCACGTTCGTGTGCTGGGTCTCGACCGCCCGCTCGCGCGACATCATCGAGTAGGGCGCCGAGGGCTGCTCGCCGTAATGGACGACCGCCTCGGGGCGGGTCTCGGCGACCACCTCGTCGAGGAAGTCGCCGTCCTCGACCGCACCGACGTAGCGGCGGATCTGCTCGCCGGAGACCTCGCGCCAGGCCTCGATCCGCTCGTCGAGCTCGCGGATCGGCGTCAGCGAGCCGGTGCCGTGTTCGCGGTGCCAGCGGCGGCGGGAGAAGTTGTCGACGACCGCGACCTCGTGTCCGCGGGCCGAGAAGCGAAGGGCCGTCGGCCAGCCCAGGTAGCCGTCGCCCCCAAGGATGAGAACGCGCATAGGTCGCGGCAGCGTAGCGGAGTCGGCGGCCGTGCTCGCGTGCAGAGCGCACATACACTGCCGCCGTGGCGAAGCGCCTCGAAAGCGCCTGCGGGGGCCGGGGCCGAGCCCTCGCCCTCGTCGCGATCTTCGTCCTCGGGCTGGGCTTGCGCCTCGACTACGCGATCCGGGCGCCGAACCATCCGGTGGATGACGCCCGCGCCTACGCGCGCATCTCGCGCGCGCTCTTCGAGGGGGAGGGATTCACGCAGGGGGAAGGGCCGGGATACCGGCACCTGCAGCCAGCCTCCAACTACTCCCCCGGCCTGCCGCTGCTGACGGCGGGCATCTACGAAGTCCGCGGCGCCGACGACGAACGGGCGGCGCGGATCGTCCTCGCCCTGCTCGGCTCGCTCGCCGTCCCCTTCGCCTTCCTCCTCGGCCGGCGCCTCGGCGGGCCGACCGCGGGGCTGATCGCTGCGGCGCCGGTCGCGATCTACCCGGCGATCCTCGAGTACGGCGGGATGCTGATGACCGAGCCGCTGGGGACCGCGCTGCTCGCGGGCGCGCTGCTCGCCTTCCTGCGCGCCGTCGACGGGCGGCGGCCCTGGCCCTGGGTGGGGACCGGTCTGCTGCTCGGCGCGCTGGCGATGCTGCGTCCGGAGTACGCGGTGCTGGTCCCGCTGCTGCCGGCGCTCGGCGCGGTTTGCCTGCGTCGCGCCGCCGGGCGCCTGGACCGCGGATCGCTGCTCGGCCCGGCGCTGGCCCTCGGCTGCGCCTGCCTCGTCATCCTGCCCTGGACGATCCGCAACCTCGTCGTCCTCGACCGCCTCGTGCCGATCTCGACCGGCGGCGGCCAGGTCCTCTACGAGGGCAGCTACGTCCCCGCCGGACCGAACCCCGAGCGCTTCACGCCGGTCTTCCTCGCCGAACACCCCTGGATCGGGCGCGAGCTCGGGCCCCGGCCCGGCCCGATCTATCGCGGTCAGGCGGCGGCGCTGCTCGCCGCCCGCGAACACCCCGGCGAGAATGCCGACACCGCCCTGCGCGGGATGGCGATCGACGCCTACTGGCAGGCGCTGACGCACGAACCGCTGCGCCTCGGCGGCTTCCTCGCCGGCAAGGTCTGGCTCGCCTGGACCGGCGCCGCCCGCGGCGTGATGCGCTTCCCGCCCTGGCGCGCGATGCAGCTCCTGCTCCTGCTCGCCGCTGCGGTCGGACTCGCCGTCGGGCTGATGCGCAGGCGCTTCGAGGCGGCGCTGCTGGCGACCGTCTTCGTCGCCTTCACCCTGGTCCAGATGGCCTTCATCGCCTCGCCGCGCAGGACGCTCGTCCTCGTCCCCGAGCTGGCCGCCCTCGCCGGGCTCGGGCTGACCTGGTCCGTTGCCAGGGTGCGCGGGAGTAGCCTGCCGCCACTGTGACCGCGATCGGCAAATGGGCGCGCGGCCTGCCCGAGCGCCACGGGCGCACGACCCTGATCCTGCTCGGCGCGATCCTGCTCGTCGGCTTCGCCCTGCGCGCCTACCGGGTCATAGAACCACTGCCCACGCCGGGAGACGACGCGCATGCGTACTACGGCCTCGCCAAGGCCCTCTACACCGAAGGCACCTACGGCGGCCCCGAATTCCACGACGCCAGCGACTGGTCCCCGGGGGCCCCCTTGCTCTATGCCGCGAGCTTTTACGCAACCGGAGGCGCACGTGAAGGCACCGCTCGGATCGTCGAGATGCTGCTCGGCCTCGCGGCGATCATCGTGGTCTATCTCCTAGGTCGGCGCATCAACTGCCGTCCCGCCGGGCTGCTCGGAGCTTTGGGCGTAGCCATCTACCCCCCATTCATTCACTCGACGGGTGCGCTCTACAGCGAGCCACCAGCGATCTTCCTCCTCCCCGCCGCGGTCCTCACCTTCCTCTGGGCGGCGGGTCCGGGACCGGCCGGTTCGGCGCGCAGGTCCTGTCGTGGGGGAGGGGGGGCACTGCGGGCGGGCCACGGTCCGTC
>JBLMYD010000012.1:0-4828 GCA_050258095.1 Chloroflexota bacterium | reverse complement strand
CCCGTGAGCTGGTCGATGCGGATCTCGGGCGAGCTCAGGGTCTCAGGCCCGCGACGGCGGCAGGTCGTCGGCGTCCGGACTCGACGAGGGCTCCGGGGGCGATGGCGCCGCCGGACGAGGTCGCGTCGGCGTCGGCGCAGCGCCTCCCTGGCTGCCGCCCATGAAGGCCTCGAGCAGGTCCATCGGCAGCGGGAACACGACGGTGGTGCTCTGGTTGGTGCCGATTTCAAGCAGCGTCTGCAGGTAGCGGAGCTGCAGCGAGGCGGGGTTGGTGCTGATGATGTCGGCGGCGTCGGTGAGCTTCTGCGCCGCCTGGAACTCGCCCTCGGAGTTGATGATCTTGGCCCGGCGCTCACGCTCGGCCTCGGCCTGGCGCGCGATCGCCCGCTGCATCTGTTCGGGAATCTCGACGTCCTTGATCTCGACCGCGGTCACCTTCACGCCCCAGGGCTCGGTCGACTCGTCGATGATCTTCTGCAGCTCCTCGTTGAGCCGCTCGCGCTCGGAGAGCAGCTGGTCGAACTCGGCCTTGCCGAGCACCGAGCGCAGCGCCGTCTGCGCGATCTGCGACGTCGCGAGCAGGAAGTTCTCGACCTCGACCACCGCCATGCGCGCGTCGACGACGCGGAAGTAGGCGACGGCGTTCACCCCGGCCGGCACGTTGTCGCGGGTGATCACCTCCTGCGGTGGGATGTTCAGCGTCACCGTTCGCAGGTCGACCTTGACCATGCGGTCGACCATCGGGATCAGCAGGATCAGCCCCGGGCCCTTCTGGGCGATCAGTCGGCCGAGGCGGAAGATCACGCCGCGCTCGTACTCGCGCAGCACCCGCACCGAGGCGCCGAGGACGATCGCGGTGAAGAACGCGATGATGACCAGGACTCCGAGCGCGACTGCCATTCAGCTTGCTCCTTCCTCGGCGTTGCCGGTGGGTGGGGTCGCGGGACGGACCACCAGGGTCAGCCCCTCGACCGCGTCGACGACGACTCTATCCCCAAGCCGGACGCGACCCGTTCCGTCGGCGACTCGGGCGCCCCACACCGTGCCCCCGGCCCAGACCTGACCCTCGGGGTCGAGGTTGGAGCGCGCCTCGGCGATCGCCCCGACCAGCTCCTCGCTGCCGGTCCGCACCGGCTCGTTGCGGTGCGCCTCGAGCACCTTGCGGGTGACGAAGTAGAAGGCGACGAGGGAGAGGACGCCGAGCGCGATCAGCGCCGGCCCGACCACGTCGGCGGCGCTGCTGTCCGAGGTCAGCGCCAGTACTCCGGCGGCGACGAGACCGCTGGCGCCGAGGGCGGCGAGCACGCCGCCGGTCGAGAGCAGCAGCTCGCCGACCAGGAGGGCGACACCGGCGAGGGCGATGACGAGAGCTGCATCCATCGGAGGGATTATCCGCCTTCGCCGAGCGCGTAGCGACGCACGTCGGCGCCCAGCTCGGCGTGGTCGGTGTAGGGCCCCTGCTTGAGGTAGACGAGCTTGCCGCGCCGGTCGTAGAAGGCGGTGTCCGGCAGGCCGAGCGTGGCGCCGATCGAGCGTTTGATGTCCTGGTTGGGGTCGGTGTAGCTCGGATACGGCACCGGATCCTCGCCGAGGAAGGTGCTCGCCGCGTCGTCGGAGTCCTGGCTGTCGACGCCGAGGAAGGCGACCCGTTTGCCGTAGGCCGCGGAGAGCTTCTGCAGCATCGGGAACTCATAGCGGCACGGCCCGCACCACGAGGCCCAGACGTTGACGACGACGGGGTAGCCGCGCAGCGCCGCGATCCGCGCTTCGTAGGCGTCGGTCCCACCGCCGAGCAGCCGGTTGGCCTGGCGGTGCAGCGCTGCCAGCGGCGCCGGCGATCCGGCCAGCGCCCGCGCGTAGTCGGGGTGCGGCCCGCCGTAGTCGCCTCCTGCCGCCCCGCCGCAGCCGCCGAGCGCGAGAACCGCCAGCGCCAGCGCGATTACCGGCTTTCGTCCCTCTTTCGCCACTTCCTTGATTACAATACGTACGTTCGGTTCGCATAAGGGGTGCGGACCGTTGAGAGCGCCGAGGGACAGAAGCGAGCCCCCGGCATCCTCGTCCCAATGCCCCCGCCCACGACTCCGTCGCGGTTGGGGACGAAACCCGAAAGCCTTCATGGCCAAGACCAGCGAAGTTGCCGCGTCGGCGGCAGTTCCATCGAGTGCCGACATCGAGCGGGCGTCCGAGTTCGTCCGCGAGCCCTTCCTGCTCGACGGCGAGGGCCCCGAGGCGCTGGCCCCCGGCACCGCCCGGCGGCGAGCGCTCGACCTGGCGCTGAAGGAGCTCGACGGAGGCGCCGAGGACCTCTCGATCGAGTGGCGCCGCGACTTCTCGCTGCTGCTCGGGCTGGAGCGACTGCTCGCCGAGGAGCCGCCGACGCTGCGCGACGGCGCCGAGCTGAATCCCCACCAGGTCGACGCGCTCTCGGGCACGCTGACCGAGCTGATGGCCGAGCAGCAGGTCGCGGCGACGAACGGCGCTCGCGAAGACGGCGCCTCGCCCGACGGCGCCGGCGCGACGCTCGACGAGGAGGTGCTCGCCCCCGACGAGGAGCCGCAGGACTGGGAGGAGGAGGCGCCCGTCACCGGCGAAGAGGACGAGGCGATCGAGGAGGCCCCCGAGGACCCCGGCGCCGAGCGGCGCTTCTGGTTCGAGCACGCGACCGGTGCCGGCAAGACCGTAGCCGCGGTCGGCTTCATCGACGCCTCGCGCACGGGCGGCGTCCTCATCCTCACCCATCGCCGCAACCTCGTCGACCAGTTCATCGGCGAGATCTCCGCGCGCGGCTACAAGGAGCGGCTGCGCCCGCCGCTGCTCGACGGCCGCGACGACCCCGACGGCCCGGTCACCGTCGAGACCTACCAGTGGTTCGTGCGCAACTACAAACGCATCTCGGACGCCTACTCGATCGTCATCTGCGACGAGGCGCACACCGCGCTGGGCGAGAAAACCAGCGCCTGCATCCGCTCCTGGACCGGCCCCGTCTTCATCGGCATGACCGCGACCGGGGCGCTGATCGCCCGCCATGTCGCCGACCTCTTTCCGACCCAGACCTCGCGCTTCGACCTGATCCAGGCCGCCCGGCGCGGCGTGATCTCACCGCTGCGCTGCATGCGGATCCCGCCCGGGCCGGGGGTGCGGACGATCGCCAAGGTGCCGCTGCGCAAAGGCGAGGTCGACCAGGACTTCGATCAGGAGGAGCTGGCCGCGCTGCTCGACCAGGAGCCCTTCAACGTCGCGATCGCCGACCTCTACAAGACGCGCTTCGACGGCATGGCCGGCGTCCTCTACACGGCCGGCGTGCAGCACGCGAAGAACGTGGCGCGGGCGCTGCAGAACGCCGGCGTCGCCGCGCGCGCGGTCTCCGGCGAGACGCCGAAGCGCGAACTGGCCGAGATCCTCGCCGCCTTCGAGCGCGGCGAGGTCGACGTGCTCTGCAACGCGATGCTGCTCGCCGAGGGCTGGAACTCGCCGCGGGCGACGCTCTGCATGCACCTGGCGCCGACCGCCTCGCGCCGCATCTACCAGCAGCGCGTCGGCCGCGTCACCCGCCGCGCGCCCGGCAAGGAGGCCGGCCTGGTGATCGACTTCGTCCACCCGGCGACGACGCACGACGAGGCGATCGTCACCCTGCACAGCCTGCTCGACCGCGACGTCTACCGCGGCGGCGCGATCGTGATCGGCCCGGTGCGGCGCGCCCGCGGGCGGCGGATCCGGGTCGAGCGGCGGATCGTCCCGGTCTCCGACAAGGCGGAGCGGCGCACGCACGTGCTCGAACGCGAGCTGTGGCGGATCGCGGTCGAGAACCTCGACCACGCCGAGCAGCATGCCTGGGCGGCGCTGGCGGGTGCCCGCGTCAACCCGCAGGGATGGCGCCGGGCGCGGGCGATCCTGCAGGGCTCGGGCTCGCAGGAGCTGAAGCGCCGCTTCCTACTGACTTGCGTGCAGCGCAACCGCAGCTCGCAGCTGAAGCTGAAGGCGCTGAGCGAGATCGCCGACCTCGGCGACGCGGAGGCGTTCGACGACGCGATCGAGATCGTCGGCACCTGGAGCCGCGACGACAGGCGGGCGGGGACGCGGACGCTGCTGCAGGCGCTGGTCGACAAGCGGATCGGCCGCCGCGACCAGGCGCAGGCCTGGGTCTGGCGCCTCGCCTCCTACACGCGCGAGCTGCACGAAGAGTACGCCGTGCAGCGCTGGCCGGAGACCAAGCGCCTGCTCGGCCTGCTGGTCAACTCCTCGGGCCGCGCCCACGGGCGCAACGCGCGCCGCCTCGTCCATGCGGCGCGCAAACAGGACCGGCGACTAGCCGTGGCGCTGCTTGCCGCCTCCGTCTCGCACACGCCGGAGGGCGAAGAGGTGCTGCGCGGCGCGCGCATGCGGATGGCGCGCAAGCCGTCGGCGATCGCGCGCGAGATGCTGCGCAACTTCCCCAAAGGCAAGCGGCGCAAGCGCCCGAGCAAGAAGCGGGCGCCGAAGAAGGGCGCCCCCGCGCGGGACGGGAAGGCGAAGGTCGAGTCAGAGGCGGATCTGGACCTCGCCGGAGCCGAGGCTGACGGTGCCGCCCCCGTCGACGGCGACGACGAGGTTGCCACGGTCGTCGATTCCGTCGGCGACGCCTGACCCTCCGTCCCACGAGAGCTCACGGCCGCGCAGGCCGTCGCGGCGACGCCACTCCGTAAGCACCTCCTCGTGCTCCGCCCATACCCACCGATCGAGCTGACGGCTGAGGACTTGCGCGACGGTGGTTGTGGAGGGCCTCGGGGGGAGTCCCGGCGGAGCGGCTGCGCTTGAGGGGGTCGGGGGAGGGGGTCCGACGGACAACAGC
>JBLMYD010000011.1:0-3943 GCA_050258095.1 Chloroflexota bacterium | reverse complement strand
CGGCTGCAGGAAGCCGATCAGGACCTGTCCCTGCTTGAGGCGGCCGACCTCCTCCTCGGTCGGCGGTGTCACCTTGAGGACGACGTCGGCGCCCCAGACGTCGTCGCCGACCTTGGCCCCGGCGTCGGTGTACTCCGAGTCTGGATGCGAGGCGCCCTCACCCGCGCCCGGCTCGATCGCGACCTCGATCTTCTTCGCGACCAGCGCCTTGACCACATCGGGAACGAGCGCCACGCGGCGCTCTCCCTCTGCGGTCTCCTTTGGAACTCCGATCTTCATCCGGATGGCTCACTCCCAGCGGGCCCACTCCCAGCGGGGATGGAGACGCGGCAATCTAGTCGGTTTCGGCCTCCGACCACTCCGGCAGGCTGGCTGCCTCGAGGGCATCGTCTCGTGTCGCGAAGAACCCGACCCGGCTGATCCTCCTGTCGCGGACGCGGTAGAGGTAGGCGTTTTCGCCGCTCACCGGCGCTCCGCTCAGCCGGCCGCGCCCACCGTGCGTGGCGAACAGGAAGACCACACCGCCGAGCTCGCGAGCCTCCTTGATCTCGAAGCGATAGTCGCGGTCGAATGTGCGAAACCAGTCGCCGAACCACTCCCCCACCGCCTGCTTGCCCTCGTAGATCCCCGGGTTCTGGAGATTCTCCACCTGGGGCACGACCAGTACCACGTCCTCGGCGTAGTGATCCATCGCGCGCCCGAAGTCGCGCTCATTGACCGCCTCGAACTGATCGATGACCACGTCGACGTCGGCCTGCGACACGGGCAATGTCAGCTGCGACGCCTGGCTCGCACCAGGAAGTCGATCTGGTCCTGCTTGCGCATGATCACGTGCTCGAGCATGTGCTCCAGCGCCTCTGAGCGGCCCTCGCGCCCGGTCGGCTCGATCGCGGCCTGGAGCGTCTCCACGGCCTCGGACTCCGACTCGACCAGCCAGGCCACCGCGCCGTCGGGCTCGCCTGTCCACTGAAGCGGCGCAACCTCGGTCGTCGGCTCGCCGCCCAGCGCGACGATCTCCTCCACCAGCTTGCGGCCGTCTGCAAGCTCGGCGCGCGCGTACTCCCAGAGGCGATCGCCGAGCGCCTGGAACTCGAAGCCGAAGAGGCTGCCCGGGCTCAGCATGTACTGGTGCGCCGCGCGGTACTGGAGCTTGAGCGCGTCGTTGAGGCGGATGATCGCCTCCTCGACCTCGAGCTTCTCCTCCGAGTTCCCCATGCCTCAGGCCGGAGAGCCGGCGCCGACCATCTCGGCGAGCCTCTCGAGCGTGCGGGTGTTCTCCTCGGCGTTGCCGTGCATCGGCGAGACGATCATCCGATCGACGCCGGCGTCGGAGAAGCGCTTGACGCGCTCCGCGATCTCGTCCTCGGTGCCGATCATCGCGGTTGCGTCGACGAGCTCGTCGGGGATGGCGGCGTATGCCTGCTCCCGCTTGCCGTCGAGGTAGAGCGACTGGACTTCGTCCGCGACCTCGGCGAAGCCGAAGCGCCGGGTCAGGTCGGCGTAGAAGTTCGTCTTCTTCGAGCCCATGCCCCCGAGGTAGAGCAGCAGGCCGGCCTTGACCAGGCCGCGGGCCGCGTCCAGGTCGCCGTCGATCGCCACCTGGACCGATGGGGAGACCTGGAAGTCCTCGCGGGTCCGGCCGCCCTTGGACAGGCCGGCCTCGATGTGCTCGCCCCAGGCCTCCTGCCAGGCCTCGACCGAGAAGAAGATGGGGATCCAGCCTTCGGCGATCTCGGCCGCGAGCTCGACCGACTTCCTGCCGATCGCCCCGAGGTAGACGGGGATCTCGTTCCGAATCGGGTGGACGTTGAGCTTCAGGGCCTTGCCCTGGCCGGTGACGCCCTCGCCCTCGCTCAGCGGCAGCTTGAAGTGCTTGCCCTCGTACTCCAGGCGACCCTCCCGCGCGACGATCTGCCTGACGATCTCTACGTACTCGCGGGTGCGGCCCCACGGCTTCTCGTAGGGGACGCCGTACCAGCCCTCGGAGACCTGCGGCCCGGAGGGACCGAAGCCGAAGATGAAGCGGCCGCCGGAGAGCGCGTCGATCGTCACCCCGGCCATCGCGGCGGCGGCCGGCTGGCGAGCCGGGACCTGGAGGATCGCGGCGCCGAGCTGAATCGTCTCCGTCTTCGCCGCCAGGTAGGCCAGCACGCTGACGGCGTCGGATCCATAGGACTCGGCCGACCAGACGGAGTCGAATCCGGCGCGCTCGGCGGCGAGCACGATCTCGGTCGCCTCGTCGCCCTGGGGGCCGATCCCCCAGTAGCCGAGGTTCAGTCCGAGCTTCAAACCCATTGGCGGCAACCCTAGTGATTCCTCACCCGTTCCGGGGTGGAGTCTCCGCCTGCCGCCCACAGCTTGCGGATTGCTTGCGCTAGGATGGGATCACGATGAGTCCCGTCCTCACCCCCACCCTGCTCGACCCGATCGCCGAGACCCTGGAGCTCTCGGAGACCGAGCTGGGTCGGCTCTTCGGCGTCAGCCGCCAGGCGGTCGGGCAATGGCGCGAGCGCGGGGTGCCGTCGAGCCGGATGGCGAAGGTGGCGACCGTCGCCGCGATCTGCGACCTGCTCCATCACCGGCTGAAGCCGGAGCGCATCCCGGGCATCGCCCGGCGCCCGGCCGATGCGTACGGCGGCCTCTCGATGCTCGAGATGATCGAAGGCGACCGCCAGGACGAGCTCCAGACGCTGATTCGGCGCTCGTTCGACTGGGCCTGATGCGAGGGTCAGGCGAGGGCGCTCCGTCAGGAGTGACCCGTCCTTATGAGGCGCGACCGGTGTAGCGGGGCATGAGGACGATCCGGCGGGGCGGGCCCTACCTGCGGGTGGCGGACCCCGACTGGCGGGACCCGCTCGACGGGCGCCATGCGGCCCAGCGCGGCGGCCGCTGGAATCCGCCTGAGTCGTTTCCCGTCGTCTACCTCTGCCGGACCGTTGCGGTGGCGCGCGCCAACGTCTATCGGCTGCTGGAGAGGCAGCCCTACGGCCCTGAGGACCTGCGGCCCGAATCCGCCCCGGTCCTGGTGCGGACGACCGTGCCCGAGGACCGCTACCTGAACGTGGTCACGGACGCCGGCTGCCGCGACGCCGGACTGCCCAGGACCTACCCCTACGACAGCCGCCGCCGGATCGTGCCCCAGCGCCGCTGCCAGCCGATCGGGCTGCGGGCATGGGAGGCGGGGCTGCCGGGCGTCGCGGCGCGCAGCGCAGCGCCGCCTGATGCGAGGGCGCTCCGCAGGCGAAGCCGGGGAGCGACCCGTTTCATCTTCGAGGAGGAGCTCGCCTACTTCGGCCGCCGGCGCCTGCGGCGGGGAGCCGTGCGCCCCTTCGAGCGATGGTTCTGGGACCCCACATGACACCGGGTCAAGACGGGGTCGCTTCGCTAACAATGGGACGGTGACCGACCAGCGTCACCCAGGCGGGCTCTCGGAGCAGGAGGCGGCGAAGCGCCTGCGCCAGCTCGGCCCGCTCGAGGACCGGACCAGTCGTTCGGTGGCGAGCATCGTCGCGGGCAACGTCTTCACCCTCTTCAACCTGATCATCGGCGTCTTCTTCGTCGTCATGCTTTCGCTCGGCCTCTTCGCCGACGCGCTCTTCGGCTTCATCGCGGTGATCAACAGCTACATCGGGATCCGGCAGGAGATCAAGGCGAAGGAGACCCTGGAGAGCCTCGCCCTCCTGGTCGCGCCCCGGGCCAGGGTGGTCCGGGACGGCGAGCTGGTGGAGCTCCGCGCGGACGAGGTCGTCCCGGGCGACTGGGTCCGGGTCGAGCCCGGCGACCAGCTCGTCGCCGACGGCGAGGTGACCGAGAGCCGCGGGCTGACCCTCGACGAGTCGATGCTCACCGGCGAGGCCGACGGGGTGCGGAAGCGGGTCGGCCAGCGGGCGCTCTCGGGTGCCTTCTGCATCACCGGCTCCGGCTACTACGAGGTCGACGCCGT
>JBLMYD010000010.1:0-87297 GCA_050258095.1 Chloroflexota bacterium | reverse complement strand
CGCGCGCCGGCGGGTAGCCGATCTTGGCGTCGGCGGCGACCACCAGAAGGTCGGAGCAGAGCGCCATGTCGGTGCCGCCGGCGACGCAGTAGCCGTGGACCTTGCAGAGCACCGGCTTCTCGGAGTGGAAGAGGCTCATGAAGCCGCGCACGTTGCGCCACATGAACTGGAAGTCGGTGACCGGGTCCCAGTTCGACTCCGGCGCGTGGTTGGCGGCGATCGTCGCCGGGTCGACCGGCGAGCCCGCCGGCGCCTCCACCCCGCCGAGCTCGCCCATCTCCCCCTCCGCCGAGGCGACCAGGTCATATCCCCCACAGAACCCGCTTCCGTTCCCGGCAAGAGCTATGACGTGCACAGCCGGATCGAGATTCGCCCGCCCCACGCAAGCAGCGATCTCCGCCGGCATCCGCGCCGTGATCCCATTCCCCCGCTCCGGCCGGTTCAGGGTGATGCGAGCTACCCGACCCTCGCTCTCGTACGTAACCGTCTCCACACCCGCAAACTACCGCCGACGGGCCTAAAACCGACGCATAGCGACGGAAATCGGCCCGTCGGCGGGGGGGTCAGACGCGTTCGACGATCATGGCCTTGCCTTGGCCGCCGGCCACGCACATGGTCTCGATCCCGACCTGGTGGTCGTCGGTCTCCATCACGTTGAGCAGGGTGCCCATGATGCGGGCGCCGGTCATGCCGAAGGGGTGACCGAGGGCGATCGCGCCGCCGTGCGTGTTCAGCTTCTCGAGCGGGATGTCGCACTCGTCCATGATCGGGATCACCTGGGCGGCGAAGGCCTCGTTGAGCTCGACCGTGTCGACGTCGTCGATCGTCATCCCGGCCCGCTCCAGCACCCTCTTGATCGCGCCGATCGGGGCGACGCCCATGTACTCGGGCTCGTTGCCGAAGGTGGCGGCGGTGACGATGCGGGCGCGTGGCGTCAGGCCCAGCTCCTTTGCCTTGCTGTCGCTCATCAGCAGCACCGCGGCGGCGCCGTCGTTGAGCGGGCAGGAGTTGCCGGCGGTGACGCCGCCGCCGCCGAAGGCCTCGGGCAGCTCGGCGAGCTTCTCCAGCGTCGAGGAGGCGCGCGGGCCGTCGTCCTTGGCGACCTCGGTCCCGTCGGGCAGGGTGACCGGGACGATTTCGCGGTCGAAGAAGCCGTCCCCCTGCGAGCGGACCGCCAGTTCCTGCGAGCGCTGGGCGAACTTGTCCATGTCGGCGCGGCTCACCTCGTAGCGCTCGGCGACGTTGACGGCGGTCACGCCCATGTCGATGTAGGCGTTGGGCTGGCCGTTCTCGCCGATCAGGTTCGGGTTGCGGTCGTCGGCGCCGGCCGGCTCGGTGCGCTCGTTGTAGCGGCTCACCCACTCGACCCCGGCGGCGATGTAGACGTCGCCCTCGCCGGCCTTGATCGCGTTGCCGGCATGGCGGATCGCATCGAGGCTGGAGGAGCAGTAGCGCGAGACGGTGACCCCGTTGACCTCCTGCGGCAGCTTTTCGGAGAGCAGCGAGACGATGCGGCCGACGTTGAAAGCCTGCAGGCCCTGCGGCATGCCGCAGCCGCAGAAGAGGTCTTCGACCGAGGCCGGGTCGACCTCCGGGTTGCGCTCCAACAGCTTGTCGACGACGTACGCCGTCGTCTCCTCGGGGCGAAGCTGGGCCAGCGAGCCCTTGAAGGCACGGCCGATCGGCGTGCGGACGGTGTCGACGATTACTGCCTCGGGCATTTCGGGTTCTCTCCTTGCGAGCGGGGTCGGGAAGTGCGCGCCGCAGGGTAGTGGATTAACTTAGTCGCGATGTCGTTGGACGGGCTGCGAGCGTGGATCGGAGAGGTCGAGCGCCAACTCGGCGTGCGCACGAGGATCTTCCTCGTGCTGGTCGCGATCGCCGTCGGCGGCGCCGGCACCGCGATCTACCTCGCCCTCGAAGCCCAGAACGACCAGGTGAGCAAGAGCGAGCTGCAGGCGGTCGAGAGCGCCCTGGAGACGAAGATCGCCGAACTGGAAACGCGCTCGCCCACGGGCACGGGCACGACGGCGCTCGAAATCCAGGTCAGGCAGCTGCAGGCGAAAGTCGAAGCCCTCGAACGCGCCTCCGGGAAGGGCACGAAGGGCAGCGGCAGCCGGGCTCCCGGCGGCAGTGGCGAATACTCGACCAAGCAGTAGATCGTGCGAATTCGCACGATCTTGGCCTGGCCGTCCCCCACCTACGTTAAATTCGCCCGAATTCGATCTCGCGCATGAGCGCGAGCTCTGCCGGCAAGCCCGGTGAAAGGAGACTCAGATGCCCGAGGGTTACTGCGTCAAGGAGCGTAAGAAGGTCGAGATCAAGGACGCCAAGCAGGTGACGATGAAAAACGGTCGCCCCGCGATCCAGGGCGTGTGCCCGGACTGCGGCACGAAAATCTTCAAGATCGGCAAACTCTAGGAGCGCCTCAGTCCGACAGAGCGCCGCGGCCGAGCCGGTCGCGGCGAGGTCGGCGCCTTGCTTGCGTCCGGCCAAGGTGATGGATGTCACGTAGTTGGTGACGCCAGGGTTCGAAGGTATCCGTCTCGCTTCGGCGCGGTGCCTCAGGTCGGGCCCTGCCTGTGCTGAATCCAACTATCTCTAAGATTCGAACGTGACGCAGAAGCCGCTTGAGCTGATCCTGGCTCGCAACTTGATGTCTGCGCTCTCGACCCCGGCCTTCCTGGTCGACGAGGGCGGCGTCCTCGTCTTCTACAACGAGGCCGCCGGAATCCTGCTCGGCAAGCGCTTCGAGGAGCTGGGAAGCGTCGGCGCCGACGAGTGGGGCTCGCTCTTCGGCCCCTTCGACGAGAGCGGCGAGCCGATCCCCTACGACGAGCTGCCCCTGGTCGTCGCCGTGCGCAACGGCCGCCCCGCCCACGCCAACTTCGAGATCAGCTCCGCCGACGGCGTCCGCCATCGCGTCGAGGCCTCGGCCTTCCCGATCCTCACGGCCCACGGCTCGCAGGGCGCGATCGCCGTCTTCTGGCCCGTCTCCAGCAACGGGACGGGCGCCTGAGATGAAGGTCAAGCTCTGGGGAACCCGCGGCTCGGTCCCCTCCCCGGGGCCGGAGACGATCCGCTACGGCGGCAACACGTCGTGCGTCGGCATCACCCTCTCCGACGGCTCGATGCTGGCCCTCGACGCCGGCACCGGCATCCGCGGCCTCGGCCTGGCGCTGACCGCTGAGCCGGCGCGGCTGCACATCCTGCTCACGCACCTGCACCTCGACCACATCCAGGGCCTCGTCTTCTTCGCTCCCGCCTTCTGCCCCCAGACGGAGATCGTGATCTGGGGGCCGGCCTCGCCCGAGGCCGCGCTGCGCGACCGCATCGCCCGCTACATCTCGGCGCCGCTCTCGCCGGTCGAGGTCCGCGAGCTGCCCTGCGACGTCTCCTTCCGCCACTGCCCGCAGACGGAGTGGGAGATCGGGTCGGCGCGGATCCGCGCCGCCTCGGTCGCCCATCGCGGCCCGACGCTCGGCTACCGGATCGACGACGCCGGCTCCTCGCTCGCCTACATCCCGGACCACGAGCCGGGCCTCGGCGCCGACCTGGAGACGCTCGAGGACGAGTGGATCTCGGGCCTCGGCCTGGCCCATGAGGCATCGCTGCTGATCCACGACGGCCAGTACGCCGACGACGAGTACCCCCACCACGTCGGCTGGGGTCACTCCTCGCTCTCCCACGCGCTCTCGTTCGCCCGGCGCGCCGGGGCGGAGCGCACGCTGCTCTTCCATCACGACCCGATGCACTCCGACGCCCGGCTCGACGAGCTGGGCCTCGAGGCGAAGGCGCGCTGGCAGGACCACGGCGGCGATCCCGACGGGATCGAGCTGGCGGTCGAGCGGGCCGAGTACGAGCTGCCGGTGCGGGCAGTCGTTGCAAGCTGAGTGCCAGTAAGTGGACGAATGTTCGGGGGGCGCTACGCTGCGCCTGGGATGTCTTCGACGCCAGGGATCGAGGCCGCGGCCGAACGCTCGGACGCGGTCAAGCAAGCGCTGGAGATGGCCCGCAAGGCGCACGCGGGACAGCTGCGACGCGGCAGCGACGGCCGTCCCTACATCGAGCATCCCCTCGCCGTCGCCGACGTGCTGCTCGAGCACGGCTACGGCGACGACGTGCTCGCCGCGGCGCTGCTCCACGACGTGGTCGAGAAGAGCGAGATCGAGAGCGGCGAGATACGCGAGCGCTTCGGCGAGCGGGTCGCCGGCCTGGTCGAGGCGCTGACCGAAGACGCGACTATCGGCGACTACGTCGAGCGCAAGGAGGAGCACCGGCAGCGCGTCGCGCAGGCGGGCGACGAGGCGCTGGCGATCTTCGCCGCCGACAAACGGACCAACGTGGCGATGCTACGTGAGGCCTACGCCCTGATCGGCGAGGGCGTCAGCGACGAACTGGCCGTCTCGCTCGACCTCAAGATCTTCGTCTGGGAGGGCGACCTCGAAATGCTCTTCGACCAGTGCGACGAGATGCCGCTCACCGGCGAGCTCGCCGACGAGATGATCGGGCTCTGGGGCGACCGCTTCAAGTCCGTGCGTTACCCGACAGACTGAGCCGCCGCCGCAGCGGGATCACGTACCAGACCACGGCGAAGGTGGCGGCGGAGAGGGCTCCCGCGACCGCCGTGGCGAGGGCGCTGTCGAAGAGCACGTCGGTGATCAGCACGATGGCGCCGGTCATCGCCAGCGCCAGGAAGGTCAGGCCGACGATCGTGAAGCGGTTGGCGAGCCGGATCAGCTCGCGCTTCTGCTGCAGGCGGAAGGTCATCCGGTGGTAGGAGGAGGGCGCGATGAGGAAGACCGCCGAGAGCCCGGTGCAGAGCAGGGTCGCGAAGTAGACGCCCTTCTCGAAGCCGTCGATCTCGGTGAAGTTCCGCTGGAAGGGGACGGCGAGCAGGAAGGCGAAGAGCACCTGGACGCCGGGCAGAGCCACGCGCAGCTCCTGCAGCAGCTCGCCGAGGTTGCGGTCGAGGCGTTCGGTCTCGCTCTCGTCACGACCGGACGGTCGTTCCTGCATCCCATCACCATAGGGGACGTGAGCGCCGCCGTCGTCCTCTTCAACCGTGACCTTCGGGTGCGCGACAACCCGGCCCTGGCGGCGGCGGCGCGGGCCGAGCGCACGGTGCCGCTCTTCGTCCTCGACGACGCCCTGCTCGGTTCGCGCTTCGCGGCGCCGAACCGGGTCGCCTTCATGCTCGAAGCGCTGCGCGACCTCGACGCCTCGCTGCGGCGGGCCGGCGCCCGCCTCTACCTGCGGCGCGGCGATCCCGTGCGCGAGGCGGTCGCCGTGGCCCGCCAGTGCGGCGCCGCCGAGCTGCACGTCAGCGGCGACTGGAGCGCCTACGCGCGCCGGCGCGAGGAGCGCCTGGCGCGGGCCTGCGCCGAGGAGCGGATCGCCTTCCACGCCCATCCGGGAACCACGATCGTCGCGCCGGGAGCGGTGACGCCGGCGGGCGGCGATCACTACAAGGTCTTCACTCCGTACTTCCACGCGTGGGAGGAGGCGCCGTTGCGAGCCCCAGCGCCGCGACCACGCCGGTTGCGAACCCCACCCGACCTGCCGGTCGGCCGCCTTCCCGCAGCGCGCTCGCTGCTGCGAGGTTCACCCTCGCCCGATCGCGCGACGGGCGGCGAGAGCGAAGGACGCCGGCTGATGCGGGCCTTCCTGCGAGACGGGATCGCCGGCTACGAGGAGCGTCGCGACAACCTCGCCGCGGACGCGACCTCGGGCCTCAGCCCCTACCTGCGCTTCGGCTGCGTCTCTCCGCTCGAGCTGCTGGCCGAGGCGTGTTCGCGGCCGGAGGGAGAGGCGTTCGCGCGCCAGCTCTGCTGGCGCGACTTCCACCACCAGGTGCTGGCCGCCTTCCCGGACCTGCCCCGGCGCGACTACCGGCCGCGGGGGAAGCGCTGGTCGCGCTCGCAGCGCGCCTTCGACGCCTGGCGGCGAGGGCGGACCGGGCTGCCGATCGTCGACGCGGCGATGCGCCAGCTGCTGCGCGAGGGACGCATGCACAACCGCGCCCGGATGATCGCCGCCTCCTTCCTGGTCAAGGACCTCCGGATCGACTGGCGCTGGGGCGCGCGCCACTTCTGGGACCTGCTCAGCGACGGGGAGATCGCCAACAACGCCGGCAACTGGCAGTGGATCGCCGGAACCGGCAACGACACGCGGCCGAACCGCCGCTTCAACCTGCTCCGCCAGGCCCACCGCTTCGACCCCGAGGGCGAGTACGTGCGCCGCTACGCCCCCGAGCCGGACGTGCCGGTCGTCAGGGGCACAAAAAGGCACCAGGGGGACGGCACGTCCGCATAGGATCGCGGCGATGGGACGCTTGGCGGTGGTGCTGGGGAGCAACGGGCTCGGCCCCGAGGGCGAGGACGTCGCGGCGACGGCGGCCGGGCACGGCGCCGTCGTCCTCCAGCGTCACGACGGCGGCGGCGCCTACGTCCTCCCCCATGACATCGACCACGTGGCGAACATGCGGGCGCTCGCCGGGCAGGGCTGCGACCGGGTGCTGGCGGTCGCCTCGGTCGGCTCGCTGCGCCCCGAGCTCGGGGTCGGCAGCCTCGTCTCTCCCGACGACTTCATCGCCCTGCACCTGGGGCTGACGGCGCTCGAGGACACGAGCGCGCACCGCGCCCCCGGCTTCGACCGCGAGTGGCGGCGGCGGACGATCGCCGCCTGGAGGGAGGCGGACGCGCCCGACCTCCACGACGGCGGCGTCTACTGGCAGGCGATCGGGCCGCGCTTCGAGACCCCGGCCGAGGTGCGGCTGATCGCCGCCCACGCCGACCTCGTCGGCATGACGATCGCCTCGGAGTGCGTCGTCGCCGGCGAGCTCGGCCTCGCCTACGCCGCCGTCTGCGTCGTCGACAACCTCGCCAACGGCATCGGCAGCGAGGAACTCAGCCTCGACGAGGTCGAGCGCCGGCGCCCCGCCAACGTCGCCCGCCTGCGCGACGCCCTCGACGCGGTGCTGCCGGAGCTGGCGCGTGGCTGAGCCCGAGGCGCCGCTGGCCGTGACCGGCGCCGTCCTCGACGGCGCCCGCGTCGGCCTGCGCTGCGAGGGCGGCACGATCGTCGCCCTCGGCCCCGACGTCGAGCCCGAGCCGGGCGACGAGACGATCGACGCGCGCGGCGGATTCCTGGTCGCGGCGCCGGTCAACGGCCACACGCACGCCGCGATGACGCTCTTCCGCGGCTACGGCGGCGACCTGCCGCTGATGCGCTGGCTGCGCGAGGCGATCTGGCCGGTCGAGGCCAGGCTCGAGGCCGCGGACGTCTACTGGGGCGCCCGCCTCGCCTGCCTGGAGATGGTCCGCAACGGCTGCGCCTGCTTCTGGGACATGTACTGGCACCCGGGGGCGACCGCCCGCGCGGTCGAGGAGGCGGGGCTGCGGGCGACGATCGGCGCCCCGCTCTTCGACGTCGAGGGCGGCACCGAGGAGATGAAGGAGACCGCGCTGGCGAGCCTCGACGAGCTGGCCGCGGCCGGGCCGCGGGTGCACGCCTCCCTCGCCCCGCACTCGATCTACATGGTCAGCGAAGGGCTGCTGCGCTGGATTGCCGAGACGGCGGCGGCGCGCGGCGTGCCAATCCACATCCACCTCTCCGAGACCGAGCAGGAGGTGAGCGACTGCCTCGACCTTCACGGGGCGCGGCCGGCGGCCTACCTCGATCGGCTCGGCCTGCTCGGCGAGCGCACCGTCCTCGCCCACGGCGTCTGGCTCGACGCGGCGGAGCTCGAGCTGATCGCCGAGCGCGGCTGCACCGTCGTCGCCAACCCGGTGGCCAACATGAAGCTCGCCGTCGGCGGCGTCCTCGACTACCGGGCCGCGCGCGCGGCGGGCGTTCGCCTCGGGCTGGGGACCGACGGCCCCGGCTCCAACGACTCGCTCGACCTGCTCGCCGACCTCAAGGTCTTCGCCCTCGCCCAGCGCCATCTCAGCGGCGACGCGACCGCGATCCCCGCCCGCGAGGCCTGGTCGGTCGCCACCGGCGCTGCCTCCCCCCTCCTCTCCCGGGTGCAACGCAAAGGGCGCGATATGGGCGTCAAACACGTTGCACCCGCCGTGGGGAAGCCGGCGGACTTCCTGCTGCTGCGGGCGGACGCGCCGGAGCTGAGCATCGGCGACCTCCACGCGGATCTCGTCTACGCGGCGAGCGGCTCGGTCGTCGACACGACCGTGGTCGCCGGCCGGGTGCTGATGCGCGGCGGGGAGGTTCCGGGCAGCGAGGAGGTCGTGACGCGGGCGGCGGAGCGCGCGCGGCGCCTCGGGATCGGTTAGCGGGGGCGCCGACCGAGCGCGACGTGCCCGGCCCCCGCCGCCGCCAGGCCGGCCGAGGCGGCGAGCAACAGCGCCAGCCGCGGGTCGTAGGCCTGCGAGAGCCAGCCGACGAGCGGGCCGCCGATCGGCGTCGAGCCGAGGAAGACGACCGAGTAGAGCGCCATCACGCGGCCGCGCATCTGCGGCTCGACCGAGAGCTGCAGCGAGGAGTTGATTGCGGCGGCGAAGGTGACGGCGGAGGCGCCGAGCAGGGCGAGGACGGGGATCTCCAGCGCCAGGCTCGGCATCAGCGCCGCCAGCGCGGCGACGAGGCCGAAGGCGAGCGCGGCGCCGGCGATCAGGCGGGCGTCGGTGCGACCGTGGGCGCCGGTGAGCAGGGCGCCGGCGACCGAGCCCGCTCCCATCGCCGAGACCAGCGCCGCGTAGGCGGTCGGACCGCCGTCGAAGCTGAAGCGGGCGAGCAGCGGCAGCGTCACCTGGAAGTTGAGGCCGAGCGTGCCGACCAGGGCCATCAGGCCGAGCGGCACGGCGAGCTCGGGCGTGCGGCGCACGTAGCGCAGGCCGGCGCGGACGGCGCCCGGCTCGCGCACGGCGCGGGGCGGCGTGCGCAGCTGCGCCGGGTCCATGCGCCAGAGGGCGAGGATCATCGCCGCGAAGCTGAGCGCGTTGAGGGCGAAGCAGGGCTCGACCCCGAAGGCGACGATCAGCAGGCCGGCGATCGTCGGCCCGATCAGGCGGGCCGAGTGGATCAGGACGCTGTTGAGGCTGACCGCGTTGACGACCCGGTCGGCGCCGACCATCTCGATCGCGAAGCTCTGCCGGGTCGGGTTGTCGACGGCGTTGACCGTGCCGCGGACGAAGACGAGGGCGAAGATCATCCAGGGAGCGACCACGCCGCCGGCGGTGACGGCGAGGAGGGCGAGCGCCGGCAGGGCCATCAGCGTCTGCGTGACCATCAGCAGGCCGCGCTTGGGGAAGCGATCGGCGAGCACCCCGCCCCAGGCGCCGAAGAGCAGGATCGGCAGGAACTGCAGCGCGGTCGTCATCCCCACCGCGAGGCCGCTGCCGGTGAGCGAGAGGACCAGCCAGACCTCGGCGACCATCTGCATCCAGTTGCCGGAGATGGAGACGAGCTGGCCGGCGAAGTAGCGCCGGTAGTTGGGGACCGCAAGCGAGTCGAAGCTGCGCCGCAGGCCGGCGCTCATAGGTCCTCCTCCAGCATCCGCTCGAGGATCGCCGCAGCGCGCTCGAGCGTGCGCAGGTCCTCGGCGGGCAGGTCGCGCATGCGGCGCGCCAGGTAGGCGTTCTTGCGCCCGCGCAGGCGACGCAGGCGCTCGCGTCCGACGGCGTTGACGCTGAGCAGGGCGCTGCGCCCGTCCTCGGGGTCGGGCGAGCGGTCGACCAGGCCGGCCTCCTCCAGCACGCGCAGGATGCGGGTCGCGGTCGGCCGCTTGATCCGCTCGATCTCGGCCAGCTCGCTAGGCGTCAGCGGCCCGTGCCGCTCGACCGTGGCCAGCGCCGAGGCCGCGGTCGGCGTCAACTCGGCGCCGCTGCCCGCCGCCTCCTGCCGCAAGCGGCGCGAGGTCCGTACGACCGCCATCCGCAGCCGGGCGGCCAGCTCGGTGAGTGCGGCGTCGGCGGTTTCGGTCATTTGACGCATAATGATTAGCCTTGGTAATTAGCTTAGCAAACCACCTTCCCGCTGACTTTGTCGTTGTTCGTCCTATAGCCGAATAAAGACGAAGTCAGCGGGAAGGGGCCTAGGATCTGGGAGTGACAGAGGCGTCGGAGGCGATCGCGGCCCAGCTGCAGTGGCAGGCGGACGCTTGCCGGATGATCGGGTCTCCCTTCTACGCGGGCCTGCTGGAACGAGCCGTCGAGGACGTCGAGGCGGGCGGGCCGACCTGGGAGATCCTGCGCGGACACGAGGACGACCCGCGCTTCTCGGTCCTCGGCCTGCGCCTGCTCGGCGCGGTCAACCGGCTGGTGCTGACAGGACGTGAGCCGGCGCTCGGCGAGGCGTACGAGAACGGCCACGTGCCGGCGGCGTGGGAGCGGCTGCGCGACGCACTGCGCCGCAACTCGGACGAGCTGCGCGACTCGATCGAGCAGCCGGTGCAGACGAACGAGGTCGGACGCAGCGCCGGATTGCTGTTTGGCTTCCTCACGGTCGCCGGCGAGACCGGCCTGCCCCTGCGGCTTCTGGAGGTCGGGGCGAGCTCCGGACTCAACCTCCGCTGGGACCGCTTCCGCTACGAGGCCGACGGATTCGCCTGGGGCCCACCGGAGTCGCCGGTGAAGCTCGTCTTCGGGCTCGAGGGCAACGCACCGCCGGCCCTCCCCACCGCGGTCGAGGTCACAAGCCGCACCGGCTGCGATGCGACGCCGATCGACCCGACCACGCCCGCGGGCGAGCTCACCCTTCTCACCTACATCTGGCCCGACCAGACCGACCGCATCGCCCGCATGCGAGCTGCCCTGGAGGTGGCACGGGAAGTCCCGGCCTCGCTGGACCGCGAACCGGCCGCGACCTGGGCCGAGCGGATGCTGGCCGAGCCCGCCCCCGGGCAGGCGACGGTGATCTACCACTCGATCGTCAGCCAGTACCTGAGCGACGCGGAGCGCGCGGCGCTCTTCGACGGCATCCGCGAGGCCGGCGAGCGCGCGACCGCCAACGCCCCCCTCGCCTGGCTGCGCATGGAGCCCAACGACGACCGCGCCAACCTCGAGCTGACCGTCTGGCCCGGCGGCAATGACCGCCTCCTCGCCCGCGTCGGCTACCACGGCAGCCCGGTCGAGCTGGTCTGACCTCAACTACTCGTCGTATCGTTTAATCAGCCTTCTTGACTTGATTCGCATCAAGTGGGAAGCTCGCGCCGTGCCAGAGCCGCGCAAGACCGACCTACGCCCATTTCTACCCGAAGAAAGAGACCTGCTGGCATTCAACTGGCCGCTCGAGAAAAAGATATATGGGTTGGTGTGGTTCCTGCTCACCTTCTGCCCGTTTTGGTGGCTGATCGACAAGCGCGAGCCGCTATCCCCACGCGGGGAGCAAGAATCGGAGTGGAACAGACGACGCGCCAACTGGGTGCTGGGCTGGACGGCGCTGTTGATCCTCCTCTGGCTGATCGACCCCAGTGAGCCGGGGTGGAAAGTGGTTGTGGGTGTCCTCGCCGGTCTACGCCTCTTCGAAATCTACGTCACCGGTCTGGGCACGATCCTCCATCAACGCCAGCAGGTCCGAGCTCGGAACGTGGTCACAATTCTCTTCTACGCGATTCAGGTCGTCCTCATTTTCGCGATCCTGTACCACAGCTTTGCTGGATCTGATTTCTTGCCAAAGTCGGGCAACGAAGGCCCAAACGGACCGTGGGACTTTCTCTACATCAGCTGGGCTACCGCCGTGTCGCTTGGAACTGGCGCATTCGAAGCGAAAGGCTTCGCGCAGGTCCTCGAAGTCCTCACGACGACAACCAGCATCTTCCTGCTGACAGTTCTCTTTGGCTACGCGATCAGCACGGTTCTGGATGACGAGAAGAGAATGAGGACAGGGAACTCACCCTGCGAACCCTGTACGAGAACCAGCGCACCATTAGAACCCGACAGTGCGCCAGATTCTTGTGCGGGGAATCCTGGCCCTGACTACCCCAGACTCTCCCTACTTCTCGAGTTCCTAGGCAGGGCGAAGCGCTTGAAGCAAGACCGTCGACGAAAGCGCGTCTACCGATAAGCGCATCCACCGCCGCGTCGAAGTAGGCACGGATGGCCACCGTCGGTTCGAATATCCCGACAGCGACCGGCGGCGTCAGTCGTCGGCCTCGGCGGCGATCTTCGCCTCGAGCTCCTTCATCACGTCGGGGTCGCGCAGGGTCGTCACGTCGCCCAGGGCGCGGCCCTCGGCGATGTCGCGCAGGAGGCGGCGCATGATCTTGCCCGAGCGGGTCTTGGGCAGGTCGCCGGACCAGATCACGCGCTTCGGTCGCGCCAGCTTGCCGATCCGGCCGGCGACGTGCTCGCGCAGCTCGGCGACCATCGCCTCGTCGCCCTCGTGGTCGCCCTCGAGGGTGACGAAGGCGCAGATCGCCTGGCCGGTGTCGACGTCGGACTGGCCGATCACGGCCGCCTCGGCGACCTTCGGGTGGGAGACGATCGCCGACTCGACCTCGGCGGTCGAGAGGCGGTGGCCGGAGACGGTGATCACGTC
Organism: Chloroflexota bacterium; assembly: GCA_050258095.1. GTDB lineage: Bacteria > Actinomycetota > Thermoleophilia > Solirubrobacterales > 70-9 > VRUE01. The sequence goes on along the minus strand of JBLMYD010000010.1, from coordinate 74,802 downwards.
GTCGATCCGGCCCAGCACCCAGAGGTAGCCGTCCTCGTCCTGGCGCGCGGCGTCGCCGACCAGGTAGGTCTCCTTGCCGAAGCGCTCGAAGTAGGTCTCGACGAAGCGCTCGCGCTCGCGGTAGAGGGTGCGCAGCATCCCCGGCCAGGGACGCAGCAGGACGAGCAGCCCCTCCTGCTCGGAGACCGGCTTGCCGTCGTCGTCGAAGACCGCCGCCTCGACCCCCGGCAGCGGCGTCGTCGCCGAGCCCGGCTTCGTCGCCGTGATCCCCGGCAGCGGCGTGATCATGATGTGGCCGGTCTCGGTCTGCCACCAGGTGTCGACGATCGGGCAGCGTTCGCCGCCGATCACCTTGTGGTACCAGAGCCACGCCTTCGGGTTGATCGGCTCGCCGACGCTGCCCAGCAGGCGCAGCGAGGAGAGATCGCGCCGCCCCGGGTACTCCGCCCCCCACTTCATGCAGGCGCGGATCGCGGTCGGCGCCGTGTAGAGGATGGTGACGCCGTAGCGCTCGACGATCTCCCACCAGACGTCCTTGTCGGGGTAGTCGGGGGCGCCCTCGAACATGACGCTGGTGGCGCCGTTGGCGAGCGGCCCGTAGACGATGTAGGAGTGGCCGGTGATCCAGCCGACGTCGGCGGCGCACCAGTAGACGTCCTCCTCCGGCTTCAGGTCGAAGACGTAGCGGTGCGTGTAGGCGACGCCGGTCAGGTAGCCGCCCGTCGTGTGCAGGATGCCCTTCGGCTTCGCCGTCGAACCCGAGGTGTAGAGGATGAAGAGCGGGTCCTCGGCGCCCATCGGCTCCGGCGCGCACTCCGGCGCCGCCGCCGCGCAGGCCTCCTCGAACCAGACGTCGCGGCCCGCGGCCATCTCGCACTCGACGCCGGTGTGGCGAACGACGAAGATCGTCTCGATCGAGCCGACCCCGCCGATCGTCTCGTCGACCTGCGACTTGACCGGCGCCGTCTTGCCCTTGCGCCGCGCCCCGTCGACGGTGACCAGCGCCTTCGCGTGCGAGAACTCCATCCGCTCGCGCACCGCCTCGGCCGAGAAGCCGCCGAAGACGACGTTGTGGATCGCGCCGATCCGGGCGCAGGCGAGCATCGCCACGGCGACCTGGGGGATCATCGGCAGGTAGATGCCGACCACGTCGCCCTTGCCGATGCCGTGCTCGCGCAGGGCGTTGGCGAAGCGCTGGGTGTCGGCCAGCAGCTCGGCGTAGGTGATGTCGCGCTCCTCGCCCTCCTCGCCGCGCCAGTGGTAGGCGACGCGCTCGCCCCGCCCGGCTTCGACGTGGCGGTCGAGGCAGTTGGCCGAGGCGTTCAGCCTGCCGTCGGCGAACCACTTGAAGAAGGGCGGGTCTGACTCGTCGAGGCCCTCGCTCGGCTCCTCGACCCAGTCGAGCAGCTCGCGCGCCTGGCGCAGCCACCAGGCCTGCGGGTCGGCCGCCGCTTCCTCGTAGACGGCAGGGTCGCTCCACAGCGCCCGCTCGCGGAACTCCGCCGGCGGCTCGAAGCGCTCGACGTCCAGCAGGACGTTCAGCTCGCGCTCGAGGTCCGTGTTCGCCTCGGTTGCCATGCCTCTCCTTCCCTCGCCGCTAACCTGGTGTGCGGAACGGTACCCCGTTCCGAAAAAGACCGATCAATGCTCTTCCGCCAGATCATCCACGAGGACCTCGGTTGCGCCTCCTATCTGGTCGGCGACACCGACTCGGGCGCCGCCGCGGTGATCGACCCGCAGTGGGACATCGACCCCTACCTGCACCTCGCCCGCCTGCACGGCGTGCGGATCGAGCACGTGCTCGAGACCCACAACCACGCCGACCACGTCTCCGGGCACGGCCGGCTGGCCCGCGCCACGGGGGCGACGATCCACGTCCACGAGCTCGCCGCCGCCGAGTACCCGCACGAGTCGTTCGCCGACGGCTGGCAGCTGCGGCTGGGCGAGGGGACGAGCATCGAGGCGATCCACACGCCCGGCCACCGGCCCGAGCACACCTCCTTCCTGCTGCGCGACGCGGCGCGCGGCTCAGACCCCTGGGCGGTGCTGACCGGCGACTCGCTCTTCGTCGGCGACGTCGCCCGTCCCGACCTGGCGATCGAGCCGCGCGAGGGCGCCGCCGAGATCTTCCGCTCGCTGCACGAGCGGCTGCTGGCGCTGCCCGAGGAGACCGAGGTCTGGCCCGGCCACCTCGGCGGCTCGCTCTGCGGCAGCTCGGGGATCGACCTGAAGACCTCCTCGACGATCGGCTTCGAGCGCCGCCACAACCGGGCGCTCGAGCTCACCGACGAGGCGGCCTTCGTCGAGGACTCGCTGGCGACGATCGGCGCCAAACCGCCCAACATCGAGCACATCGTCGCGCTCAACCGCGGCCCGCTGGTCGAATCGATCAGCGCCCCGACGCGGCTGACGCCGCACGGCTTCGAGGCCGCCATCGCCGAGGGCGCGCTGGCGATCGACTCGCGCACCAACGAGCAGTTCGACGAGGCCCACATCCCCGGCGCGATCAGCGCCTCCGCCTACGACACCGGCTTCGCCACCAAGGTCGCCCAGGTCGTGCCGGTCGACGCCGAGCTGCTCGTCGTCGCCGCCTCCGACGGCAACGAGCTCGAGGCGGCGGAGCTGCTCGCCGCGGTCGGCCTGCGCGTGCGCGGCTTCCTCGGCGGGGGGATGACCGCCTGGCGGGCCGAGGACCGGCCGGTGGCGCGGATCGAGGCGATCGACCTCGACGAGCTGGCGCGGCAGGTCGACTCGGGCGAGGGACCGCAGGTCCTCGACGTGCGCAACGCGAGCGAGTACGAGTCCGGCCACATCCCCGGCTCGCTGCACATCCCCTACGGCGAGCTGCTCGGCCGCCTCGACGAGGTTCCCCGCGACCGTCCGGTGGCGACGATCTGCAAGGCGGGCAAGCGCAGCGGCCTCGCCGCCTCGATCCTGCAGCGCGAAGGCTTCGAGGGCGTGATGCACGTCAGCCGCGGCAACGCGGCGACGTGGGCGAAGACGATGGCCTGAACTGCCCGCCGACGGGCCTAAAACCGACGTATATCGACGGAAATCGTCCCGTCGGCGGGCGGTACGGGTTAGTAGCCGGCTGGGTGGCGGGCTACGAAGCCGGCGGTCGAGTCGACCGGCGAGGAGTGCCAGCGCGGGCCGGGACCGCCTACCGTGTCGAAGGCGAGGCCGGCGATGATCATCCAGGCGTGGCCGGCGTTGGCGTAGACGGTGATCCAGTGGCCGGGGCCGGGCACGCCCCAGGTCTCGAGGCCGGTCGAGTCGAGCGGGCTGGAGAGGAAGCCGCCGCCGTGCAGGGCGAAGCTGACCGCGCCCGAGCAGTCGTAGCCGGAGGACGAGAACGAGCCGTGGCCGCCGCCCCAGATGTAGGGAGTGGTGGCAATCGAGTTGGCCGCTTCGATCGCGGCGGCGACCGCCGACGGCGCGGCGCTCGGCACGCTCGCCTGGCTTTCGGAGATGTAGTGGGCGCTCTCACCCGGCGTCAGCGGCGCCGGCGCGCCTTCGACCTGCACCGGTTCGCCGTTCGCGCCGGCGATCTGTTCGGAGATCGCGGCGAGGTTGTCGCTTAGCGCCTGTTCGCGCGACTCGAGCGATTCGAGCGCCCGCCGCCGCGCCGCCTGGGCCGCCTTGAGCTCGGCGAAGCGCGCCTCCGCCCCCTGCTTGGCAGCGGCCACTTCGCGCTCCTTGACCGCGATCGCGTCGCGCGCGGCCTTGATCTGGCGACGGACGCCGACCATCCGGCGCACGGCGGCCCGCGCCTGGTCGCGCAGCGATTTGACCCGTTCGGCGACCGAGTCGTCGTATTCCTGCACCTGCGCCAGATAGCTGGCGCGGGTGCTGACTTCCGACCAGCTGGCCGAGTCGAGGACGACGTCGACCATGTCGGGGCTGCCGGACTCGTAGATCGCGACCAGGCGGTCGCGCAGCACCGACAGCGCCCGTTGCAGCCGGGCGCGGACGATCGCCAGCCGGCGCTTGTCGGCGGCGAGCTTGGCGGTGGCGCGGTCGAGCTCCGCCTGCTTCGCTTCCAGTTCCGCCTCCACCGCGGCCTGCTGCTGGCGCAGGGCCGAGACTTCGCCGATCATCGAGTCGATCGCGTGGTTCTGTTCGGCGATCGTCGTCGCCAGCGCGCCCTGACTCGCGCGCACGTGACTCAGCTTGCCCTGGGTTGCGTGCAGCTTTTCTTCGAGGCTCTTGGCCGGCGCCGAGGCGACGAGGCAGAGCAGAGCGAGGAGCAGCGCCGCGGGCAGCAGCAAGCGCCATGAGTTGCCGCGAGGGGGAACGCGCATCGGCGGCGCAGGCTAACGAAATCGCCGCCGAAATGTTAGGAGTTGCTAATAACGTGCAACTTCCGTTGCAGAAATACGCAATTTGGAGGATTCCTGACAGACGCCCCGACGCATCGGCGCAGGGGACGCCGGGAGCCCTCCCCAAAACGCTCGGCAGGAGCCTCGCTTGAGTGTTTTGGAGAGGGCCCCCGGCGTCCCTTCGAAGCTCCTCGGGCCATCAGGGGTCCCTCCTGCTCAAGCGCAGCTCCCGCCACGCGTATTGGGCAAGGTGGCCCCACCCCTCCTAACCGAGCAGTTTCGCCTTCGCCCTCTCGAACTCCTCGGCGGAGATCGCGCCCTTTTCCTTCAGCTCGTTCAGCTTGTGCAGTTCATCCGCGGGAGACGCGTGGGCCTGTTCGCGGATGTAGGCGTCCATGTGCTGCTTGGCGTCGGCCTGCGCCCTGATCGCCCGGTCGCGCATCCCCTCGCCGCGCGCGATCAGGTAGATCAGCGCCGTGATGAAGGGGACGAAGACGAGGAACAGCACCCAGGCCGCCTTGCCCCAGCCCGACATCTCGTGATCGCGGAAGAGGTCGGTGAGGATCGTGATCAGGATCCAGATCCAGACGACGAAGAAGAAGATCTCGAGGGCCAGCAGCAGCGCTTCGCCCAGGTTTATGTCGGCGAGGAACAAGGCGACGTCCTTTCAGTCGTGTGCGTGCTTCGGCGGCACGGCGCCGCCCCACTCATCTTCCGCACGCTATGCGCTGTCCCTGCCCGTCGCATCCGTATTTTTCGCCATCGCGAAGAGGACGGCGGCGACGGCCGTCGCCAGGTTGAGGCTCGAGACGCCCTCCCGCATCGGGATCGCGAGGCGGGCGTCGGCGCGCCCGAGCAGCTCCTCGCTGAGCCCGTAGCGCTCCGTGCCGAAGGCGAGGACCGAGCGCGGCGAGAGCTCGCCAGGAGCGGCGACCTCGCCCTCCGGGTCGATCGCGACCAGCGGCCGGTCGCCGCCGGGCAGCGCCTCGACGCGGGCCACGGGCAGGGCGAAGTGGAGGCCCGCGGCGCCGCGCAGCGCCTCCGGGTGCCAGGGGTCGTTGGCGCCCGTGGTCAGCACGGCGGCCGCGTCGGCGGCGGCGGCCACCCGCACGCAGGCGCCCATGTTGCCCATCGTGCGCGGGTCCTCGAGCAGCACCGCCGGCGCCGGACGCGGGTCGGCGAGCGACGCGGCGACGTCGACCCGGGGGCGGCGGGCGATCGCGACCACGCCGGTGTGCGGCGCGTGCGGGACCATCGCGGCGATGACCTCGGCGTCGACCCGGCGCGCGCGGCCGGCGAGCGAGCCGGCCAGGTCGGGAGCCAGCTCCTCCGCCAGGCGATCGAGCTCCTCGGGGCGGGCGGCGACCGCCTCCTCGACCTCGGCGCCGAAGCGCAGCGCGTGCTTGAGGGCGTGGAAGCCCTCGAGCACGGCAAGCTCGTCGTCGCGGCGCGCGGCGCGAACGCGCCGCACGAGGGGGTCGGTCACGAGCCAATCATGACCCGCCCGGCGCCGCCTATGCCGAGTGGGTCAGCGGCAGGCGACGGCGCCTCCGGTCCGGAGGGTCGTCTTCGGCCTCCTCGACCAGCGCCGCGACGAAGGGCGAGAAGTAGCGTCCCGCGACCTTGTCGCCGGGCGCCGACTCGTCGGGCTCGCTGCTCAGCCGCGACGGGTCGCCGTGGCCGCCGGTCGGCCGGCCGTAGAGGTAACGGGGCTCGTGACCGGTCCAGAGCACGCCGCGCATCACCGGGTCGAAGGGCTGCGGATCGACGGGCGCCCCGGCGTCGGCGGCGATCGCTTCGGCGACCGCGTCGGCCTGCTGGGTCGCGATGCCGCCCTGCTTGATCGGGAAGCTCGTCACGTCGCCGGCGGCGAAGACGCGGTCCAGGCCGATCACCCGCCCGTGCTCGTCGACGCCGACGAAGCCGTCCGCGTCGTGGGGGATGCCGCCGAAGCGCCGGCCCTCGAGGCGCGGCAGGCTGACCACCGCGTCGGCCTCGATCTCCTCGCCCGGCGCCACGCGCAGCCGCCCGTTGTCGAAGCGCACGGGGTGGGTGCCGGTGACCAGCCCGATTCCGCGCTCGCTCAGCAGGGCGCCCATCTGCTCGGCGGCGCGCAGGCCGAACAGCTCCAGCGGCGCGTCCTCGGGAGTGACGACGGTGATCTTCGTCCGCTCCGACCCCGCCGTCTCGAGCTGCGTCGCGCCGAGCAGCGCCAGCTCGTAGAGCGGCAGGGCCCAGCTGCGCCCGCCCGGCATCGTGAAGACGAGCCGCCGCAGCTCGCCGGCGCGCAGCCGGCCGACCACTTCGCCCACCTGTCCCTCGTCGGCGACGCCCCAGAAGGTGACCGCCCCGGCCACAGCCCAGAGCATCCGCACGCCGCCGGTGATGACGAGGTAGTCGTAGGGGAGCCGGTCGCCGTCGCGCGTCACCGCCGTCCGCCGCGCGGTCTCGACCGCGACGATCCCCTCGCCGCGGAACTCGGCCCCGGCGCGCGCGGCCAGGTTCGGCAGGTCGTAGCGGAAGACGCGGGCGGCTCCGTAGGGCTCGCCGACGGCGAACGGCCGGAAGACGAACTCGCGGCGCGGGTCGCAGAGCGTCACCGCGAGGCGCTCGTCGCCGAGGTCTGCGAGCGCGAGGACCGTCTCGACGCCGGCGATCCCGCCGCCGACGACGAGAACATGCTGCACCTCGCGACTGTGGCCGTCGCCTGCCATGCCTCGACCGTAGGCCCCTCGCGCGGCCGCTCCATCCGCAGCAAACCGCCGATCGCCTGCGTGTTTTCCCACAGGTCCCATACCGTGACGGCGTGTCGCCGCTCGCCCAGCTCGCCATCGCGGTCGGAGTCGTCTTCGCCGTCAACCTGCTGCCCGCCTTCGGCCCGCCGACCTGGGCGGTGCTGGTCTTCTTCAGCCTCGACTTCGACCTGCCGGCCGTGTCCCTCGTCCTCGGCGGCGCCCTCGCCGCCGCCTCCGGCCGCTACCTCCTCGCCCGCGGCACGCGCACGCTCCGGCCCCGCTTCTCGGCCGCCCGCCTCGCCCGCATCGGCCAGGCCGAAGCGGCCTTGCGCCGCAACCGGCGGCGCTCTCTCGCCGGCCTCGGGCTCTTCGCGCTCTCGCCCGTCCCCTCCGGGCAGCTCTTCGTCGCCGCCGGCCTGATGACCGTGCCGCTGCTGCCGCTGACCGCGGCCTTCTTCTCCGGGCGGCTCGTCTCCTACTCGATCTACGTCAGCGTCGCCGGCATCGCCGAGCGCAACCTCGGCGGCCTGGCGCTCGACGCGCTGCGCTCGCCGCTGGGCATGGCCCTGCAGGTCGCGATGCTCGTCGCCCTCGTCTTCCTCCTCGGCGGGCTCAGGCCGCGGCCTCTCCGACCGCGGCGAGCGCGGCGATGACCTGCTCGTCGCTCACCTGGGCGAAGTCGCGGTACCACTGGCCGACGCCGTAGAGCAGCGGCGGCTCGAGCAGGCAGACGACCTCGTCGGCCTCCTCGCGCAGGCGGGCGGCGGAGTCGGGCGCGCAGACGGGGACGGCGAGGACCAGGCGCCGCGGCCCCTGCCGGCGGATCGCGCGCAGCGCCGCGGTGTCGGTGACGCCGGTGGCGACGCCGTCGTCGACGACGATCGCGGTGCGGCCGGCGAGCGAGAGGGGCGGGCGGCCGCCCCGGTAGGCCTCGACCCGGCGCTCCAGCTCGGCCGACTCGCGGGCGACGATCGCGTCTAGGACGCCGCCGTCGATGCCGAGCACGGCGAGGGCCTCGGGGTCGAAGACGCGCGTGCCGTCCTCGGCGATCGCGCCGATCCCGTACTCCGGGTTGTGGGGGGCGCCGAGCTTGCGCACGGCGAGGATCTCGAGCGGGGCGCCGAGCGCGTCGGCGACCTCGCGGCCGACCGGGACCCCGCCCCGCGGCAGCGCGACGACCACGGGCTGCTCGCCGGCCAGGGGCATCAGCTCCTCGGCCAGGCGACGCCCGGCGTCGCGGCGATCTTCGAAGCGATTCGCCGCAGCAGCTCCGGCGCGTGAGGGCATCGCCTGCATTGTCCAGCGATCGGCGGACGGGGGCATCCGGGTATTCCCCGAGATGTGTTCGGCTTTCCACCGATGTCCATCGCCCCGGCCATGCCTAGATTGCCGCAGCGGTGGCACCCGAGCGCGCAGACGACGCCGGTCGGCCGCGCTTCGTGGTCGGCGTCGACGGCCGCGAGGGCGGCTGGGACGCCGTCGAGCTGACGCGGACGATGGCGGCGGCGGCCGACGCCCGGGTGCTCGTCGTCGCCGCGATCCCCTACGGGCCGCTGCCGATCAGCTTCACCGAGCTCGCGGCCGACGCGACCGCCGAGGCCGAGCCCCTGCTCGCCGAGGCCCGCGGCCGCCTCGACGACCTCGAGGTCGAGACGCGCGCCTTCGGCGGCGGCTCGGCCGCCTGGGTGATCAGCGACATCGCCGAAGCCGAGGACATCGAGCTGATCGTCGTCGGCTCGCCCCACCGCGGCGCGCTCGGCCGGGCGCTGATCGGCAGCGTCGCCGACAACCTCCTGCACGGCGCCGAGTGCCCCGTCGTCGTCGCCCCGCGCGGCTACGCGAGCGCCCGGCACGAGCCGTTCCGCCGCATCGCCGTCGCCTACGACGGCACGCCGGAAGCGAAGCTGGCGCTGCGCCACGCGGAAGCGATCGCCGCCCGCAGCGACGCGGCGATCGAGGTCCTCACGGTCGTCGCCCCGCCGGTCGCGATCCCGGGGATCCCCGGCTACGCGCCGATCGACCCGCCCAACCCCGACCGGATCGTCGCCGAGGCGGTCGACTCGGTCGACGGCAAGCTCGCCGCGCAGGGCCGCCGCCTCGACGGCCCGCCCGCCGCGACCCTGGCCGAGGCCTGCGAGGACGGCGTCGACCTGCTCGTCGCCGGCTCGCGCGGCTACGGCCCGGCGATGCGCGTCCTGCTCGGCTCGGTCTCGACGCAGCTGATCCACAGGGCGCCCTGCCCCGTCCTCGTCGTGCCGCGTCCCTGAGCGCTGCGGGGCTCAGGCTTCGTCGTCGACGAGGCTGCCGACCAGCTCGACGTATTCGGTCAGGCGACCGACCGCGAGGAAGCGGTCCCTGACCCGCTCCCTCGCCCCCCGGCCGAGGCGCTCGGCGCGGTCCGGGTCGTCGAGCACGCCGGCGATCGCCCTGCCGAAGGCCGGCAGGTCGGTCGGGTCGTCGACGAGGATGCCGCTGACGCCGTCGACGATCTGGTCCTGGATGCCGCCGACGCGGCTGGCGATCACCGGCTTCGCCTTCCACATCGCCTCCGCGACCGTGAGGCCGAAGCCCTCGGCGATGCTCTTCTGCACGATCGCGTCGGCGCGGCGCTGGATCGCGTTGACCATCGCCGCGTTCTCGTCGAGGTCGTACATCGGCAGGCTGACCAGGTGGACGCGGCGACGGACGTCGTCGGGGAGGCGCCGCCGGCTCTCGCTGACGTCGCCGTAGACGACGGCGCCCTCGGGGTCGTCGGCGACCGCGGCGCTCGCCGGCCCGACCAGAGCGAGGTGGACGTCGGGGTCGCCCAGATGCTCGGCGAAGCAGGCGAGCAGGCCGCGCGGGTCCTTGAGCCGGTCCCAGCGCGAGACCTGGGCGACCAGCTTGGCCGCCGCCGGCACCGGCCCCTCCTGGTGCAGCTCGCCGCGGCGCTCGACCCGCCCCGGCGTGCAGTCGCCGCGTTCGAAGGTCGGCGCCTGCGCGGGAGCCTCGTTGCCGAGGCCGATCGCGCCGAGGATCGCCGCCACCGTGTCCGCGTCGAGGTCCTGGTTCTTCGGCGCGAACGGGTCGATCGACGGCGGCATCAGCCAGACCTTGCCGCGGTCGAGCCCGTCCCAGACGTAGGCGCCGCGCGAGAAGACGAGTGCGTCGGCCGCGCGCACGTAGGGGCGGATGAAGTCCCACCCCCGGTGCGCCAGCTCGCCGGGACGGTCGACGCCGACGTGGCAGCGCCAGACGACCTTCGCCCCCAGCTCCCGCATCGCCGGAACGAGGCCGGCGGTCTGCGGATCGTGCAGGTAGACGACGTCGCCGCCCTGGATCAGCTCGGCGAGCTGCGCGGCGCTGGCCCGCAGCGCCGTCTCGTAGACCGCCCGCTCCTCCTCCCCCAGCGGCCCGCCGTCGCCGGGGTCCTCGTGCAGCGCGTTGTGCAGGCGCTTGGTGACGGCGAAGAAGGCGGGTTCCTCGCGCAGCACCGCCCAGCGGGTGTCGACGCCGACGCCGCGCACGTAGGGCAGCATCGAGTGCAGGATCTCGGCCACGCCGCCGCCGCGGGCGGTCGAGCTGACGTGCCAGATCGCCCGCCCGGCGAACCGCTCCCGCGCCTCCTCGGCCACCGCCTCGATCTGCGGAAACCGATCGTCGACGAGGTCGCGAAAGCGCTCGATCGGGTGGCTCGGAATCTGCACGAGCTTGGGCTTCGCCACGCCGCTAGCTTCTCACCGCTGCTGCTCGAGCGTTAGGTCAGGCGGCGTCGACCGCTGATCGCTTGGCGTGGGCGTAGAGCGTCTCAGGGGCGATATCCGCCTGATTTGGCCAAACGATGGTGCCCGCCTCAGCATCGGCGCGAAGCTGCCGAAAGTACTGCTCGTCACGCAGAGGCTCAAAGACCCCGCCGTAGTCGAGGAGGTATGACAAGTCGACCTCGGCGATCAGGCCATCCTCGAACCGAACCCGGACGCGGTGGTCGTCGCCGGGAGTGGCCTCTATCAGCAACGGAGTGCTTCGCATACCCAGGATGGTAGGGCCTCATTTAAGGGGCTCGATGCTCGCAAGCGGCTGTTTAGCCCGTGCCAGCCGCCAGTTCCACTTCAGAGCAACCCGATGCCTCGCCGCCCACTCACGGACCATTCGGAGGGCGCGGCCGGGGAGCTCGCCGGACATCACGCCAAGGGTTTCGATATCGATCGACGCCTCGGACTCACCGTAACGAGCGTGGAGATGCAGACGGCCGGAATGCTGTCCCTCGTCGTAATACATCCAGATGGAAATGCCGTAGAAGGCACTGATGCGCGGCACGGCCCGATCCTTGGGCGTCCGAGCGCACGAAACAAGACGCGATTGAGTAGCAACTGAATCAATTCCCAGGCAAACCACCGCCATGCGCCAGGGAAGAAAGGGGGCGGCCTATTGAGCCGCTTCGCTATGCCTGACCAGTCGAGGCTGACAACGGTTTCTCGTCTGGCCAGGCCAGTTCAAGTTAACCGATTAACGGGCTATCTACTGCTTTGCGGGAAGCGGCAAGGGGACCGCGTGTTTATGCTCGAACTAACCGCTGGACCATGGCCAGTCCTAGGGGACAGCGGGAGGCCGGCCGCGCGTTGGCCCTTGGCGCCTTGCTGCGTAAGCTGCGCAGGGAGCGCGGCTACACGCTCGAGCAGCTCGCCTCGCGAATACCAATGTCTGCATCGAATCTCTCCCGCGTCGAGCTGGGCGGCCAGGGCCCGCCGGGAGACGAGGTGATCGAGCGGATCGCCGACGCCCTCGGCGCCGACATGACCGAGCTGCTGCGGGCGGCCGGGCGCCTGGGCGACAGCGAGTCCTTCGAACGCGCCGTGCTCGAACGGCTCGACGCGATCGGCCGCGACGTGCGCGAGGTGCGGGACGCGGTGATCCCCCGCAAAGACGCCTAGCTCGATGAGCCGGAGGCGAGCTTCAGCGCCCGCAGCACGCGCCGCACGTCGGTGATCGAGAGCACGCCGATGCCGCCGGCGTCGGTGCGGACCACGGCCCGCCCGAGCCGCTGGAAGGCCGGCCGCTCGATCAGCGCCGCGACGTCCTCGTGCTCGCCGACGATCAACTCGGGGTCGATCGTCGCCACCTGCGCGACGCTGGTGGCTCGGCGCCGATCCTCGGGCACGCGCTCGACCGCGTCCAGGTCGATGAGCCCCACCGGCCGCTCGCCATCGATCACCGGGAAGGCCGTGTAGCGGTAGGGGACGAAGAAACCCTCCACCGCCTCCTCGACGCTGGCCTCGAGCGGGATCGCGACCGCCGGGTAGGACATCAGCCGCCCCGCCTCGCGGCCGCTGAACGCCTCGCGCACCCGCAGCCCGCCCTCTTCGGCTTTGGCGGCGGCGATGACGAAGAACCCGATCAGCGCCAGCCAGAGGCCGCCGACCGCGCCGCTGACCGTGGCGAAGACGCCGAGGCCGATCATCCCGTAGCCGAAGCCGCGCCCGATCCGGGCCGCGATCGCCGTCGCCCGGTCGAGGTCCCCGATGCGGCCCCAGATCAGCGCCCGCGCGACGCGGCCGCCGTCGAGCGGGAAGGCGGGCAGCAGGTTGAAGGCGAGGATCGCCACGTTGACGTAGACCTGGTAGTCGACGACCGCCCGCAACGCCGCCGGCGCCGAGGACGGCAGGGCCACGGCGAGCAGGCCGAAGCAGGCGGCGATCGCCAGCGTCACCGCCGGCCCGGCCAGGGCGAAGCGCAGCTCGTCGCCGGCCGCCTCCGGGTTGCCCTTCATCCGCGCCACCCCGCCGAGCAGCCAGAGGTCGATCTCCTCGATCGTCACGCCGTGGCGGCGGGCGACGACGGCGTGCCCGAGCTCGTGCAGGAGGATGCTGGCGAAGAGCAGCAGGGCGCTGAGCAGGCCGAGCGCGTAGGCGGGGACCGCGGCGATCCCCGACACCGCGTCCGGGTAGTAGGAGGCCCCCAGCGACCAGGTGATCAGCGCGACGATCACGAGCCAGAGCGGCTGCACGCCGATCGGGATGCCGGCGAGATGGCCGATGCGAACGCTGCCGCGAACCATCAGGCGGCGAGATCGCGGCGGTCGAAGAGGACGGCGCCGAGCGCGGCGAGGGCCACCGCGACCGCGGTGACGCCGAGGAAGGCGACGGGGTCGATGCCGCCTTCGATCGCCCGCCCGTAGTAGCGGAAGACCGAGCCGTAGCGGACCCAGTCGAGGCTGGTGTCGAGCCGGCCGACGAGGTCGGCGACGTACATCGCGACCAGCACACCGGCGACCGAGCCGGTGACGGCGGCGGTGTGCAGCGAGCGCCCGGTGACGACGATGCCGAGCGCGGCGAAGAGCAGCGCCAGCGGCCAGACGTTGGCGAAGCCGGCCAGGGCGAGGCCGAAGGAGAGGCCGGAGCCGGCGAGGATGCTGCCCAGCATCGTGATCAGGACGCTGACGACGAGCACGGCCGCCAGCTCGACCGCGGTCGCGACGAAGTCGGCGGCGACCAGCCGGCGGCGCGAGACGGGCGCCGAGAGCAGTACGTCGAGGCGGCCGCTTTCGGCGGCGCCGGAGAGACCGGCGGCGACCGAGCGCACCGCCAGGTAGCCGACCGCGAGCGGCACGATCAGGCTCAGCATCTCGGCGTTCAGGTACTGCTCGACGGAGTTCAGCTCGGCGAGGCCGAAGGCCTGCTTGAGCGCTTCCGGGTAGGAGGCGACCGCCTTCGCGAGCGCGTCTTCGACCGAGGGGTAGATGGCGACGACGAAGGCCGACCAGAGGCCGATCGGCAACCCCCAGGAGAGCAGCGAGCGGCGCCGCTCGTGCAGCTTGGCGAGGACCAGGGCGCTCACCCCTCGCTCTCCCCCTCCCCCTCGCCGCGGTAGTAGGTGAGGAAGACCTCCTCCAGGGTCGGCCGCGCGAACTCGGCGGCGACGACGCCGGGCAGCGCCCGCACCCGCTCGAGCTCGACCGGGTCGGCGAACTCGACCTCGACCCGGCGCCGCTCGACCGTCTTCGCCAACAGGTCCTGCACGCGCTCGACCGCTGCCAGCCTGCCCTCGCGGATGATGCCGACCCGGTCGCAGACGCGCTCGACCTCGTCGAGCTCGTGCGAGGAGAGGAAGACGGCGCAGCCGCGCTCGCGCTCCTCGCGCACGAGAGCGAGGAACTCCTCCTGCATCAGCGGGTCGAGGCCGCTGGTCGGCTCGTCGAGGATGAGCAGCTCGGGCGAGTGGAAGAGGGCCGTGATCAGGCCGACCTTCTGGCGGTTGCCGCGCGAGAGCTGGCCCAGCGGCCGCTCGAGGTCGGCGCGGAAGCGGCGCGCCAGCTGCTCGGCCCGGCCGAGCCCGTCGAGGCCGCGCAGCTTCGCCAGCAGGGCGACGGCTTCGCGGCCGGTGCTGCGCTTGCCGTAGCCGAAGTCGCCCGGCAGGTTGCCGAGCCGGGCGCGGATCGCGACGCTGTCGCGGCGGCTGTCGAGGCCGAAGATGCGGGCGCTGCCGGCGCTCGGGTGCAGCAGGTCGAGCAGGGTGCGGATCGTCGTCGTCTTGCCCGCCCCGTTGGGGCCGAGGAAGGCGAAGACCTCGCCCGCCTCCACCGCCACCGTGACGTCCTCGATGCCGCGCTCGGCGCCGTAGAACTTGGTCAGCCCCTCGGTCTCGATGACCGCCACCGGCTCATCCTCGCAGAGCCGGCGAGCGGCGCCGCAGCCGCCGACGCCGCAGCTCGTCCGAGCCCCAGACGAGGAACGGGAACGGCAGCAGCAGCGCCAGCTGCCCCGGCGAGAGGGCGGCCGTGCCGAAGATCGACTGCAGGGCCGGGACGTAGACGAGAGCCGCGGCAAAGGCGAGCTCGAAGGCGATGCCGCCGATCAGCAGCGGGTTGGAGAGGACGCCGATCTGGCGCAGGGAGGCGTGGCTGGTGCGGGCGGCGAACGCGGTGCCGACCTGGCAGGCCGTGATCCCGGCGAAGGTCATCGTCGTCGCCGCCAGGTAGTCGCCGTGCAGGGCGCTGCCACTGCCGGTCGGGTCGCCCGGCGACCAGCCGGCGCCGAGCAGCACGGCGAAGAAGCCGGCGCTGACGAGGGCCGCCTCGAGCAGCCCGAGCCAGAGCCAGGCGCGAGTCAGCATCGCGCGGCTGACGATGTTCTCGCTGCGCGGCCGCGGCGGCCGGTCGATCAGGCCCGGCTCCGCCGGCTCGGTGCCGAGCGCCAGCGCCGGCAGCGTCTCGGTGCCAAGGTCGATGGCGAGGATCTGCAGCGCCGTCAGCGGCAGCGGCACCGCGCCACCGGAGAGGGCGAAGATCAGGAAGGGGACGACCTCCGGGGTCGTGTGGGCGAAGATGTAGGTGATGAACTTGCGGATGTTCTCGTAGACGACGCGCCCCTCCTCGATCGCGGCGACGATCGAGGAGAAGTCGTCGTCGGTGAGCACCATCGTCGCCGCCTCGCGCGCCACGTCGGTCCCCGACTCGCCCATCGCCACGCCGATGTCGGCGCGCCGCAGGGCCGGCGCGTCGTTGACGCCGTCGCCGGTCATCGCCACCGTGTGGCCCTGCGCCTCCAGCGCGTCGACGAGGTGGAGCTTGGTCTCGGGATTGCTGCGGGCGACGATCAGCTCCTCCGTGGCGCTCAGGAACCGGTCGAGGTCGGACTCGGGCATCGCCTCGATCTCGGCGCCGCTGACGACGGTCGCGCCCTCGCCGACGATGCCGGCCTCGCGCGCGACGGCGGCGGCGGTCAGGCCGTGGTCGCCGGTGACGACGACGATGCGCACGCCGGCGCGGCGGCAGCGGGCGACCGAGGCCGGCACCTCCGCTCGCAGCGGGTCCGCGAGCGCGATCAGGCCGACGAAGCTGAGGTCGGCCTCGGCCAGCTCGCGCTCGCCGTCCGCCGCCTCGGCCCGCCGCTCGGCGAAGCCGAAGACCCGCATGCCGCGCCGCGCGTAGCCCTCGAAGGCGGTCGCGATCGCCTCCCGGTCGGCTGCCGTCAGCGGCCGGTCGCCGCCGCTGCTGCGGACCGAGGCACAGCGCTCGAGCAGCTCGAGCGGCGCCCCCTTCGTGTGGAGCCAGAGCCGCCCGCCGGGCTCCTCGTCGAGCGTCGTCATCCGCTTCAGGCGCGGGTCGAAGTGGAAGAGCGCCCGGCGCACTGCGTCGCGCTCCTCCTGGGCGGACTCGACGTCCTCGCCGAGCTCGCCGGCGGCGACGAGCAGGGCGCTCTCGCTCGGGTCGCCGCCGCGCCGCCAGCCGTCCCCGTCGCGGCGGGCGGTCGCGTTGTTGCAGCGCAGCGCGGTGCGCAGCAGGGCCGAGAAGGGCTCGCCGCTCGTCACGGCGCCGTCGCCGCCGGGCACCAGCTCGACCCCGTCCGCCCACAGCGCCCTGACGCTCATCCGCCCCTCGGTCAACGTGCCGGTCTTGTCGGTGCAGATCACGTCGGTCGAGCCCAGCGTCTCGACCGCGGTCAGCCGCTTGACCAGCGCCCGCCGCCGGGCCATGCGCCGCACGCCGACGGCGAGCGCCAGGGTGATCGTCGGCAGCAGGCCCTCGGGCACGTTGGCGACCAGCAGGCCGATCGCGAAGGTCGCCGAGTCGGCCAGCGAGAGCCCGGCCGCAGTGGTGCCGATCGCGAAGAAGAGGACGCCGGCGGCGATCGCGACGGCGGCGATCAGCAGGGCGACGCGGTTGACCTGCGCCTGCAGCGGGCTGGCTTCGGTCCGCACCCGCTGTGAGAGGGCGGCGATCCGCCCCAGCTGGGTGCTCATCCCGGTCGCGTAGACGACCGCCTCCGCCTCGCCGGCGGTGCAGAGCGTCCCCGAGAAGACCAGGTTCTCGGCCTCCAGCGGCGAGGCGGCGGCCGCCGTGCGCTCGGCGCTGCGCGCCACCGGCTGGGACTCGCCGGTCAGCGGCGAGGTGTCGATCTCGAGGTCGCCCTCGATCAGGCGCGCGTCGGCCGAGAGCCGGTCGCCCTCCTCGATCAGCAGCAGGTCGCCGGGCACGAGCGCCGTCGCCTCGATCTCGACGACCCGGCCGCCGCGCCGCACCCGCGCCCGCGGCGGCAGCAGCTCACGCAGCGCCTCGGTCGCCCGCTCTGCCTGCAGCTCCTGGCCGAAGGCGAAGAGGGCGTTGAGGACGATCACCGCCACGATCGCGATCGCGAGGGCGGCGATGCCGGTCGCCGCCGCCAGCGCCGCGGCCAGCCAGAGCAGCAGCGCCAGCGGGTGGGTGAACTGGCGCCCCAGGTCGCGCAGCCGGCTCGGCCCGCGGCGGCGCTCGATCGCGTTCGGGCCGTGCTGCTCGAGCCGGCGGCGCGCCTCGCGATCTGAGAGGCCGCTCCGGACCACGCCAGATCAGTGCGGGCTGGCGATGCCGCCCCCGACCGCGGGCGGCGGCGAGGGCGTTCGTTCGGGCACCGGCGCCTGGTGCGATTCCGGCGCCGATTCGGGTTCGGAAGCCGCTTCCTTGCCGCCCCCCTTGCCCTTCTTCGAGGGCTTTTCGCTTTCTTCTTCTTCTTCGGATTCGCCCGGGTGGTGGGCGCTGGCCCCCGAGGTCGTGTGGCCGCCGTGCAGGCCGGAGAGTTCGGGCAGGCTCGCCGGTTCGGGGAATTCCGGGCAGTTGCCGGCCGCGGCCGCTTCCATGAAGGAGCGCCAGATCGGGCCCGCGGTCGGGCCGCCGTAGCCGGTCGATTCGCGCGACTGCGGGTGGCCGACCCAGACCGCGGTCGAGTAGAGCGGCGTGTAGCCGACGAACCAGGCGTCGGAGAGTTCCTCCGAGGTGCCGGTCTTGCCCGCCTCGGCCGGGCAGCCCATGTAGGTGTAGCCGGTGCCGGTGCCGTGCGTGATCACGCCCTCGAGCAGTTTCGTCACTTCGTAGGCCTGGCCCTCGGTCAGCACCCGTTCGCCCGAGGCGGGGTCCGGTTCGTCGACTTTGCCGTTGGGGAATTCGACCCGGCCGATCGCGGTCGGGTCGTGGTGGATGCCGCCGCTCGCCAGCGTCGCGTAGCCGTCGGCCTGTTCCAGCGGCGTGACGCCGACGGCGAGGCCGCCGATCGCCTCCGCCGGCACCGATTCGAGCGGCGCTTCGATCCCCATCTCGTGCGCCGTCTTGCTCACTTCTCCGGGGCCGACGTCGAGGTCGAGCTGGGCGAAGATCACGTTCACCGACGCCCAGGTCGCTTCGGCGAGCGACATCGTTCCCCCGCCCGGCTCGGCGTTGTTGACGACCCAATCGGGCCCGCCGCCGGGGATCTTCAGCGTCTTCGGCGAGGTGCCGTCGTAGTAGGTCGTGTAGGGGTCGATGCCCTGCTTGATCGCCGTCGTCAGCACGTAGGTCTTGAACGAGGAGCCGGGCTGGCGGTGCGCCTGCCAGGCGTAGTTGAATTCGCTTTCGCTGGCGGAGCCTTCGGTCGAGGCGAGGGCGACGATCTCGCCGTTGGACGGGTCGATCGAGGCGAGGCCCGCCGCCGGGCCGCCTTCCGGGTAGCAGACGCCGCAGGAGTCGACCGCTTCCTGCGCCTCTTCCTGCAGCTTGGGGTCGATCGTCGTGTAGGCCTTGAGGCCGCCGTAGCGGACCGTGTTGATCCCGTACTTGTGGATCAGCTCCTGCTGGACGAGGTCGAAGAGGAAGGGGTCGTGGATCGTCCGGTACTTGTGGCCGGGGCTGAGCCCGAGGCCGCTGTGGAGCGCTTCCCGGTATTCGGCCCCGTCGATGTAGCCCTGGTCGTGCATCGCGGCGAGCACCTCGTTGCGCCGCCCCAGCGCGGCGTGGGGGTCGAGGAAGGGGTTGTATTCGGAGGGCGCCTGCGGCAGGCCCGCGATCAGCGCCGATTCCTTCAGCCCCAGCTCTTTGGCCGGCTTGCCGTAGTAGGTCTGCGCCGCGGCTTCGACGCCGACCGCGGTCTCGCCTTCGACCGTGCCGTAGGGGGCCGTGTTGAGGTAGGCGGTGAGGA
Organism: Chloroflexota bacterium; assembly: GCA_050258095.1. Classification (GTDB taxonomy): domain Bacteria; phylum Actinomycetota; class Thermoleophilia; order Solirubrobacterales; family 70-9; genus VRUE01. Next base: position 55,848 of record JBLMYD010000010.1, on the reverse strand, counting down.
TCCAGTCCTTGCTGTGGGCTTCCTCCTCTTCCACCGCGAGGTGCGCTTCTTTGAGCTTGCGTTTGAGCGTGTCTTCGGGGTTCTGGATGTAGAGGTTGCGGACCAGCTGCTGGGTGATCGTCGAAGCGCCCTGGACCGGCTTGCCGCCGGCGAGGATGTCTTTCCAGACCGCGCGGGCGATCCCGGCGTAGTCGAGCGCCCCGTGGTGGAAGAAGTTCCTGTCCTCGATCGCGACCGTGGCGTCGCGCAGCGTCTGCGGCATCGCGCTTTCGGGCACGGGCTGGCGGATGTTCCTCGAGTGGATGAAGCCGATCAGGCTGCCGTCGGCGGCGTAGATCGCCGAGGAGCGGCCCTTCTGCACCGGTTTGAGGCTCGACAGCGGCGGCGCCGACTCGTAGACGCTGACCGCCCAGCTGGCGGCGACGCCGCCGGCGATCGCGGCAGCGGCAGCCAGGACCCCGAGCGGGACCATCAGCTTCTTCCACTTAGAGGTATGCGACCTGCGTCGCCGCCGTCGCGTCCGACGCGCCATTCGATCGCAAATTGTAGGGAGGCGGGTAGCCTTCCCCGCAAATGGCGAGCTTTCTGCACACCTGCTACCGAATCGGCGACATCGACCGCTCGGTCGCCTTCTACGAGAAGCTCGGCTTCGAGGAGGTGCGCCGGATGCCGATCGGCGAGGAGGCGATCAACGTCTTCATGGCCCTGCCGGGCGAGGACCCGCGCCTCGAGCTGACCTACAACCACGGCGTCGACTCCTACGACCTCGGCACCGGCTACAACCACATCGCGCTCCTCGTCGACGACCTCGACGCGACCCTGGAGGCCCTCGCCGCCGAGGGCCTCGAGCCGGAAAAGCCCCCCTACCGCCCCGGCGGCCGCACCGAGGGCCACCGGATCTGCTTCCTGCGCGACCCCGACGGGTACCGGATCGAGCTGATCGGCCCGTAGGAGCAGACGATGAGCAATCTCGCAGCGGTGCTCGTGGGATTCGGGGTCGGCCTCATCATCGTGGTTGCGATCCTCTGGTTCCAACGGGACGCGGTTCGGCTTGGCCTGCGACAGCGCCGCGCTGAACTGTTCGGTGACGAAGGCTTGATCGAGGACGCTTCCGGTCCTTCTTCGTCTATCCAGTCTCCAGAGCGGGTCGGGACCTTGGGTCATCGACGGCTGACGGTCGTCGTCTGTTTCCTGGCCGCTCTCGGCTCTGCCTTCGTCGCGATCCAGACGAGCGACGAGACCACCCGCGTGGTCAACGTCGCGCTCTGCGCGATCCTCGCAATCGGAGGCGGGATGCTTCTCTTCGGTCGACGCTAGTACCAGGCAGGGGGCACCCCCCCCCTCTTCGTTGAAGGGTTTTGGTCGCTGGTTCGTATCCGGTCCGCTCCAGGGCACGCCGGGCTTCGCCTGGGAGACCCCTCCGTTCCAAGCGGCGACACGCGAGGCTGAGGCCCGATCTTCAGTCGATTGCTCTTTCTACCCACGCTTTCGGGGGTCAAAAGACCAACGAGCGCACAAAGATAGAGCTGGGGCGAACCGGATATGCATCTCTCGACTACTTGCCGCCCATGTGCTTCGCAACGGCACCCATCTCGGCGGTTTCCTGTGGGCTGAGGCCGTTGGCTTCCCCGGCTTCCCGCGCTTCCTGTGCGGCCGAGTGACTGAAGCCTTCTTCTTCGATGACTTCTTCAGCGATGCCGTACTTTTCGTCCTTGCTCAGCTTCGTCTTTCCTTCGCTTTCGCCACAGCCCCCGACCCCCAGAGCGACGACGATCATCAGGCCGAGTGCGGCGCGCTTCGCTCGCGATGGACTGGACACTTCGATACCTCCCCATTTCCTAAACGCTAGTGCCGCGACCCTAACAGAGGTCGAGTGATCAGAACTGCGGAAAGTCGGGGTCGAGTTCGCCATTGAGTCGAGGACGGCTGGGTGCCAGCCGTAGGCGCCGGTCGTCAGGGCGAGGCTGGCGCTGCCGGTCCCGCGAGCGGGCGAGGGGGTCAAGATCGCGGGGGTCGGAATCGAGACTACGGCGCTTGTAGCCGGGGCGTGGATCGTCACGTCGCGCCGCTCCCGGTGGGGGACGCCAGCACCACGTCAGGTAGAGGCCGACGGCGGTGAGGGCGGAGTCGAGCCACCCCGGACTTCTGCGAGCAGCGGCGACTTCACGCCACCGAGGATAGTCCGCCGAGTGGGAGGCGAGGGGCTGACCAGCGGCCAGGCCCCTGCTCCCCTGCGCTCAGCGCGTCTTGTAGAGCAAAAGCATCGGGACCGCCATCGGACACGACTTGACCGTCATCACCCCTCACCCCCTCAATGCTAAAGGTTTTTTGAGCAATGTGAGAGGCTAGCGCATTTTGCTCAGCTCGTTTTGAGCAAAGTTCCGCTAGCTTGCCGCCCATCGATAGCGCCATACCAATCTGCGGTTGCCCAAGTACCGCAAGAGATATGGATCACGAAAGGAGCTGAACCGATGGCCGCAAAGAAAGGGGCTGGGCGATCCAAGGCGAGCGCGTCGAAGGCCGGGCCGCCGAGCACCGGACCCAGCGCCGCCAAACAGCGCGAGACGGCCAGTCGAGAGGTCGCGACGACCATCGCCAAGGCGCTGTCGCACCCGCTGCGCGTGCAGCTCCTCACGATCCTCAACGACCGCATGGCCAGCCCGAAGGAACTCGCCAAGGAGTTTGACGAGGGCCTAAGCCAGGTCAGCTACCACGTCAAGGTCCTCAAGGACTTCGGGTGCATCGAAATGGTCAAGACGGAGCCGAGGCGAGGCGCCGTCGAGCACTTCTACCGGGCGACCTCAAAAGTCTACGTCCCGTCGTGGATCGCGGCACTGTGGCCGAAGTCGGTGAGGGCCAAACTGTCCGCCTCTATCCTGGAGGAAATCGAGACGGACCTGGTGGAGTCGATCCAAGCCGGGCTCCTCGCGGACCAGCTCGACGAGGTCATGAGTCGCAACAGTCACATCCTCGACGGTAAGGGTCGAAAAGACGTCGAGGAGGCGGCCGCCGACTTCTTCCAGCGGTTTGAAAAGGCTGGCATCGAATCGAACAAGCGCCGACGTAACGGCGAAGGCGACGGCGAGAAGATCCAGACGAGTGCCGCCATTATGGTGTTCAGCTCGCTGAAAGGCAGAAAGCTGAAAGTGAAAAAGGGGAAGGACTAGAAACCCCCGGAGCCGACACCCCCGCTCACGCGGCACGTGTATGACACACCAGCGTTCGCCCGCCCCCGCCACGGCCCGCTCCACACTCCACTAGCGCCGCGCCGACCTCTCAGGCGGGCTGTCACAAGATCGGGAATGGAGGGCCGCAAGCGCAAGGCATCCCCGAATCACAGGCAGGCGGAGATGAGGCCGGGCGGCGGCTCGGCAGACTCGCTGAAGGCGCTCGCCAAGCTCGTCGCGGACACCGCGCCCGAGCCGAAGCCGGAGGAGTCCGCCGAGCGCGACGACGGTGAGGGCGGCGACAAGTGAGCCACGAGGAGGAGCGCGAGGAAAAGCAATCCCCCCCCTCCTCCTCCTCCTCCTTCGTTGAAGGGTTTTAGGCGCTACAGCCCCCACAACCCTTCAACGAAGAGGGGCATCGCAAGCGTTCGGCTGGGAACATGCCGCGGATGAGCGAGGCGCAGCCGCCGGAGGACGAGCGCCCGGACCTCGACGAGGTTCTGCGTCGTCGGGCGCTGACAGAGGACGAGGCGCGCCCCGAGGCGGTGGAGCGCCGGCACGCGACGGGCGGGCGCACGGCGCGGGAGAACCTCGACGACCTGGTCGACCCCGGCAGCTTCGTCGAGTACGGGCGCTTCGCGATCGCCGCCCAGCGCGGGCGGCGCGAGCTGGACGACCTGATCGCCCGCACCCCCGCCGACGGGATGCTCGCCGGCACCGCCCGCGTCAACGGCGAGCTCTTCGGCGAGGCCGCCGCCTGCGCCGTCCTCTCCTACGACTACACGGTGCTGGCCGGCACGCAGGGGGCCCTCGGGCACCGCAAGAAGGACCGCCTCTTCGAGCTGATTGAGCGCCTGCGGCTGCCGGTCGTCTTCTTCGCCGAGGGCGGCGGCGGACGCCCGGGCGACACCGACTACCCGGTCGTCTCCGCCCTCGACACGCGCGCCTTCGCGCTCTGGGCGAAGCTCTCCGGGCTGGTGCCGCGGATCGCCGTCGTCGCCGGTCGCTGCTTCGCCGGCAACGCCGTGATCGCCGGCTGCGCCGATCTGATCGTCGCCACCGAGGGCTCCTCGCTCGGCATGGGCGGCCCGGCGATGATCGAGGGCGGCGGCCTGGGGAAGGTCGACCCCGACGCGGTCGGCCCGATCGAGGTTCAGGCCGCCAACGGCGTCGTCGACCTGGTCGCCGTCGACGAGGCCGAGGCGACGCGGCTGGCCAAGCGCCTGCTCGCCTACTTCCAGGGCGCGACACCGCCCGGCGAGGCGCCCGACCAGGCGGCGTTGCGCGACGCCGTGCCGGAACGCCAGCGGCGCGCCTACGCCGTCGCCCCGATCGTCGAGACGCTCGCCGATGCCGGCTCGGTCACCTTCCTGCGCGAGCGCTTCGCGCCCGAGATGGTCACCGCGCTGGCCCGCGTCGAGGGCCACCCGCTCGGCGTGATCGCCAACGACACCCGCCACATGGCGGGTGCGATCACCAGCGAGGCGGGCGACAAGGCCGCGCGCTTCCTGCAGCTCTGCGACGCCTTCGGCCTCCCCGTCCTCTCCCTGGTCGACACGCCGGGGATGATGGTCGGGCCCGAGGCCGAGGCGACCGGTCTCGTCCGCCACACCTCGCGCCTGCTGCTGGCCGGCGCGGCGCTGCGCGTGCCGCTGCTGGCGGTGATCCTGCGCCGCGGCTACGGCCTCGGCGCCCAGGCGATGACGGGAGGCAGCATGCACGAGCCGCTGCTGACGGTCGCCTGGCCCTCGGCGCACCTCGGCCCGATGGGCCTCGAGGGCGCGGTGCGGCTCGCCCTGCGCAAGGAGCTGGAGGCGATAGCCGACGAGGCCGAGCGCGAGCGCCGCGTGCGCGAGCTGACCGCCGCCGCCGAAGACAACGCGAAAGCGCTCAACGCCGCCGCCCTCTTCGAGATCGACGACGTGATCGACCCGGCTGAGACCCGCGGCCTGATCGCCTCGACTCTGGCAGCCGCCCGCGCGAACGCCCCGGCCGCCAAGCCCGGCCGCCGCTTCGTCGACTCATGGTGAGCCCCAAGACACCGGGTGCAACGCATTTGCCGTGAAATACACGGCAAATGCGTTGCACCCGGCCAGTCCGCAGCTACGCGCCGGCCGGCACCCGGAAGCGGCGCTTGGCCGGCGTCGGGTCTTTGTTGCCGGCCGCGTCGATCGCCCAGACGCGGAAGACGTGCTTGCCGCGCTTCAGGCGCCGGTAGGTCTTCGGCGACTTGCAGCTCGCAGCCTTGCGCCGGTCGAGCTTGCAGACGAAGTGCGCGCCCGCCCCCTCGCTGGAGCGGAAGCTGAACTTGGCGAGGCCGGTGGCGAGCTTCTTGCCGGGACCGCTGGAGATCGTCGTCTGCGGCGGCGTCGTGTCCGGGGGGTTGGAAGGGGAGGACAGGGAGTCGACCGCGACGCCGCAGATCTGTTTGCCGCCGGTGGCGATGAAGCTCTGGCTGACCGCCGTGCCGTCGGAGTTGGCGCGTCCGATCGTGCCGGCTTCCCCGTTGGCCCAGTAGAGGTGCGAGGAGCCGTCGAGCGCGACGCCGCAGGGAGTGTTGGCGCCGGCGATGAAGTTCGGGTCGACGCTTTTGCCCGTCGCGATGTCGGCCCGGCCGATCTTCGTGCCCCCGCCCAGGAAGCCGGTGTCGGCCCAGTAGATGTTGGCCGAGTTGACCGCCACGCCGCAGGGAAAGGCCACCCCGAGGTTCACGTATTCGGGCTGCGGGAATGAGCCGTCGAGGCCGGCGCGGCCGATGTACCCGGCTGAGAGTGAGTCGTCGGCCCAGTAGACGTGACCGCCGTCGAGCGCCAGCCCGCAGGGCTCAGACGCCGCCGTGATGAATTTGTAGCTGGGCGCCGAGCCGTCGACGTTGGCGCGGCCGATCGGCCCCGGGATCGTCCCCCAGTAGATATACGACCCGTTGACCGCGACGCCGTCCGGTTCTTTGACGCCGGTTATGAAGCTGTTGTTGACCCCCGTGCCGTCGATGTTGGCGCGGCCGATCGAGCCGCCGTTCTGGTTGACCCAGTAGACGTGCGAGGCATCGACGGCGACGGCGAAGGGCAGCGCGCCGGTGTGGATGAAGGCGTCGTCGGCCCCGGTCCCGTCGTTGCCGGCCCGCCCGATCGTGTTGTTCTGCGCGTCAGCCCAGTAGACGAACGCCGAGGCAGCCGGCGCCAGGATCAGCAAACCGGCAATCACCGACAAGGCCACGACCGCGCTCGTAGCTCGCTTCATGCGCCTCCAAGGATACGGGTGCTACGCGCGGAGCTTGTAGCCCTTCGAGAAGAGGCGCAGGTTGACGAGGAAGATGGCCGCGGTGGCGGCGGCGAGCGCCAGCAGCGAGAGGGCGATGCTGACTTCGGTGAAGCCGACGAAGCCGTAGCGGACGAGGTTGATCATGTAGTAGATCGGGTCGAAGCGGGTCAGCGTCTCGAACGGCTGCGGCAGCAGCGCCGCAGAGTAGAAGACGCCGCCAAGGAAGATCAGCGGCTGCAGGACGAAGGTCTGGACGAAGGCGACGTCGTCGAACTGCTCGGCCCGGACCCCGGTGAGCACGCCGAGCTGGGAGAAGAAGAAGCCGACGAGGAAGAGCGAGGGGACCAGCACGAGCAGGTGGTCCACGGGCAGGCCGACGAGGACTGCCGAGACGACGTAGGTCAGCGTCGCCACGGCCAGCCCGCGCATGAAGCCGCCGAGCGAGAAGGCGAGCAGCAGCTCGACCGGCGAGGCCGGCGAGGAGAGCTGGTCCTGGATCGCGCCCTGGAACTTCTGCTGCAGGATCGAGGCGGAGTTGTTGGCGAAGGAGTTGGTCGAGAAGGCCATCATGATCAGGCCGGGGATGACGAAGAGGATGTAGTCGATGCCGTGCAGGTGCTTGATCCGCGAGCCGAGGGCGGCGCCGAAGACCATGATGTAGAGGAAGGTTTCGAGCAGCGGCGCGCCCAGCGTCTGCTTCTTGATCTTCATGAAGCGGTTGACCTCGCGCCGCCAGAGCGTCGCGAAGCGGATCTGCGCCGCGCTCACGTGGCCGCGACCTCGATGTGCGAGCGCGAGAGCTCTTTGCGGCCGACCAGGGCCAGGTAGGCGTCCTCGAGGTTGGCGACGCCGTAGCGCGCCGCCAGCTCGGCGCTCGTCCCCTCGCCGACGATGCCGCCTTCGGCGATGAAGGCGATCCGGTCGCAGAGCTGCTCGGCCTCCTCCAGGTAGTGCGTCGTCAGCAGGATCGTCGTCCCCTCCTGGTTGATCCGCTGCACGTAGTGCCAGAGCTCGAGCCGCAGCTCGACGTCGACGCCGGCGGTCGGCTCGTCGAGGATCAGCAGCCGCGGCCGGTGCATCATCGCCCGCGCCAGGATCAGCCGCCGCTTCATCCCGCCCGAGAGCGTGCGGGTCCGTTCGTCGCGCTTCTCGGTCAGCGAGAAGGTCTCGAGCAGCTCGCGGGTGCGCTCGCGGCGCTCGCGCCGCGGCATCCCGAAGTAGCCGGCGTGGTAGTCGAGCGTCTCCTCGACGGTGAGGAACCAGTCGAGGTTGAGCTCCTGCGGCGCCAGCCCGACCGCCTGCCGCGCCGCCCCGTAGTCGTTGATCGCGTCGTGGCCGAAGACCCGGATCGCCCCGGCGCTCGGCTGCGCCAGCCCGGTCGCGCAGTGGATCAGCGTCGACTTGCCGGCGCCGTTCGGCCCGAGCAGGCCGAACAGCTCCCCCGGCGCGATCTGCAGCGAGACGCCACGCAGCGCCTCCACCCCCGTCGGGTAGCGCTTGACCAGCTCCTCGATGTGCAGCGCCTGCTCGTCCACAGCGCCGCTAACGGTACCCGCCGGACCGGTGCGGCGAGTGGCCTCCGGCATCCGGTCCGCTCAAGACGAGACTGTCATCAGTCAAGCGGTACGCGATATCATTCCTCCGTGGTCCGGACCATCATTCAGCTGCCCGAGGACCAAGCTGCCGCGCTCGCGCAGGAGGCGCGGCGACGCGGGATCTCCAAGGCGGCCGTCGTCCGTGAGGCGTTGAAGCCGCTACTGGCTCGAGAAGGCGACGACACCGCCGTGGAGAAGGCGCTTGGAGCCGCCGGCGCGGGGGCCTCCGGCGTCAGCGATCTCGCCGAGCGCCACGACGCCTACCTGGCCGAGCGCCCCGCTCGTTGACCTTCCTCGACACATCGACCCTTCTCGCCTTCCTCGACAGAGACGCCGAGCAGCATGGGCGCGTACGCAAGAGCATGGCCCGGGTGCTCCGCGACCGCGACGCGATCACCCACAACTACGTGCTGGTCGAGACCGAGGCGCTGGCGCACCGGCGCCTCGGCGCGCGCGCGGTTCGGGCGCTGCTCGAGGATGTGGTTCCCGCGCTCGACGTCGTCTGGGTCGACGCAGACCTCCACGACGCGGCGGTCGTCGCCCACCTGGGAGCGCTGCGGCGACGCTCCTCCCTGGTCGACCACGTCAGCTTCGAGCTGATGCGCCGCCTCGGCCTCCGCACGGCCCTCGCGCTCGACGACGACTTCATTCGCGAGGGCTTCGAGCTGCTGCCGGACTAGGATCGAGGCGCGCGAATCGCGCGCTCCCAGCCCCCGAGCACAGCGAGGCCCAGATGAGCAAGAAAGGCATGACCCCGGAGCAGGCCGAGGCCCTCTACGGCAACCGCTTCCTGATCGAGGACGCCCCTGCGCACGAGTTCCCGGTCGACGGCATGCCCGCCCTCGACGCGATGCGGCTGGTCGGCGAGGAACTGATGCTCGAGGGCGAGCCGTTCAAAAACCTCGCCACCTTCGTCACCACTTGGATGGAGCCGGAGGCGCAGCGGATCATCGCCGAGAACCTGTACCGCAACTTCATCGACCACGCCGAGTACCCGATCTCCGCCGAGATCGAGCAGCGCTGCATCCGCATGCTCGCCGACCTCTTCAACGCCCCCGGCGAGACCACCGGCGCCCGCACCCAGGGCTCCTCGGAGGCGATCATGCTCGGCGCCCTGTCGCTGAAGTGGAAGTGGAAGCAGCGCCGCGAAGCCGAGTCGAAGCCGGTCGACAAGCCGAACCTGGTCTTCGGCGGCGACGTGCACGTGGTCTGGGAGAAGTTCTGCCGCTACTTCGACGTCGAGCCGCGGATCGTGCCGCTGCAGCCCGACAAGTACACGATCGGCCCCGAGGACGTCGAGCCCCACGTCGACGAGAACACGATCGGCGTCGCCGCCGTCCTCGGCACCACCTTCACCGGCCACAGGGACGACATCGTCGGCATAAACAAGCTCCTGCTCGACCTCAAGGGCGAGAAGGGCCTCGACGTGCCGCTGCACATCGACGCTGCCTCGGGCGGCTTCGTCTGGCCCTTCCTCTACCCAGACTCCGCCTGGGACTTCCGGCTCGAGCAGGTGCGCTCGATCAACGTCTCGGGCCACAAGTTCGGGCTCGTCTACCCCGGCATCGGCTGGCTCGTCTTCCGCGAGCGCTCCGACCTCGCCGAGGACCTCGTCTTCTACGAGAACTACCTCGGCAAAACCGACGCCACCTTCACCCTCAACTTCTCAACCGGCTCGGCGATGGTGCTGGCCCAGTACTACAACCTCGTCCGCCTCGGGCGCAAGGGCTACGGCTACATCATGGAGACGATGCAGATGAACGCTCGGGCGCTGGCCGAAAAGCTGGAAGCGATGGGCCGCTTCGAGCTGATCGGCGCCGACGCCGAGCAGCTGCCGCTCGTCGCCTTCAAGCTCGCCGAGGAAGGGCCGTACGACGAGTTCGACGTCTCCTGGCAGCTCTCGGCCGAGCGCGGCTGGATGCTGCCCGCCTACACGATGCCGCCCGACGCGCAGGACGTGACCGTGATGCGGGCCCTGGTCAAGCTGACCATGAGCCGCGCCCACGTCGACCGCCTCGCCGAAGACATCGCCGAGGCCTGCGAGACGCTCGACAAGAAGGGCGCCGCCCACCCTGAGGAGCGCAAGAGCATGAAGAAGGGCAGCGGCTACTGAGGCTCGCGATCAGGGCTTGAGCACCGGGCGCAGGTCCTCGAGCTTGTCGAAGAGATGCCAGACGTAGTTGCCGGCGCCCGCTTCTCGGTGGGGATGGAGGTCGGCGAGCTCGGGGTCCTCGCGGTAGGAGTCGAAGTGGGCGCGGCTGCGCCACTCGACCAGGATCAGGACCTGGCGCGGCTCGATCTCGCCCCGGATCATGTCCGCAAACTTGCCGAGGGCGATGACGCGGCCGCCGTGCCGCTCCACCTCCTGCGCCGAGCGACGCGAGTACGCCAGGTACTCGTCGCGATCGGCGACGTCGAAGAGGTTGAGCGCGTAGACCGGCTGGTCCTCGGGGTCGGCCATGACCGCATCTTCACACCTTGCCCTGCTCGTCGTCCCCCTGGTAATTCCAACATGGGCGGATACACTCCCATGCGATGGAGGGGAGATCGGACGAGCTCGTGCTTGAGATGGTGCGGGTTCTCCCCGCACCTGCTCCGGCTGTCTTCGCCGCCTTCAGCGACCCGAGTGCGTTGGCGAGATGGTGGGGTCCCGAGGGATTCACCGTCCCGAGCCTGGAGTTCCAGCCCGGTGCTGGGAAGAGCTACAGGATCGAGATGCAGCCCCCGGAGGGCGATCCGTTCTACCTGGTGGGGACGTTCCGCGAGGTCGATCCGCCTGCCCGTCTCACCTTCTCGTTCGCATGGGAGGAACCCGACGAGGACGATGTCGAGACGCTGGTCACCCTGTCGTTTCGCGATCTCGATGGTGCGGCCGAGGTAGCCCTGACGCAGTACCCCTTCAAGACCGGGGCGCGCCGCGAGCTTCATCGGAACGGCTGGACGGACAGCTTCGACAAGCTCGAGCTGCTTCTCTCTCGGCGACAACCCTGAGGGATCGACAGCGCCACCGAGCTGTGCGAGTTTCAGCAATTTGGCCGGTAGGATTGCTGAGTGACGCGAATCTCGCGGAGCGTGGTAGGGGTCATGCTGGGGCTGGCGCTGACCCTGCTGCTACCGAGCGCCGTCCAGGGCGAGGAAGGTCGTCTGCCGCCGATCACCGGGTTCCGGCTGAAGGCGAGCAACGGCTACGTCCTCTTCGCTCTGGCGGGAGTGCCGAAAGAAGAAGAAGAAGAAGAAGAGGAGGAGGAGATCGGCCTTTTCCTGGTGCACGGTAAGCGTGCGATGGTCACCTACGCGGCACCGGCCACGGTGACGCGCACGACCATTGACGCAGATCTCGGCAAGCTGGGCAGGATCTCGGTGACTCGGGTGCCTACCGGGCGAATGAAGACCGTTCGCCGAAACTGCAAGCCGGGGAGCAGGAAGCGGGTCAAGGCAGAGCGCTACGAGGGGACCATCGAGTTTCACGGTGAGGAAGGATTCACCGAAGTCAGCGCCACCAGCGCGCCACTCGAACCTACGTTCCTTTGCATCGGCAGCGAGTGGAGTGGAAGGCCCCCTGGCAAGAGCCTGCCGGGGGCTCGCCTCGATGTGGATAAGCGCCGCCTTGAGAAGTACAGGCTCGAGTTCGACGCGACTCAGAGAAGGCCGGGCGCCAGGACCGGGGTGAGCGTTGAAGTCGAGGAACACCGGGGCGAAATGGAGATCCACCGGGCGATCTGGACCTGGGCCGGCGCCGGCGCCCTGCGCTATGACCGGCGCCTGCGCACCGCGACCGTCAGGCCGCCCGCCCCCTTTGCCGGTCATGGCAGCTTCCACCGCAACGCCCGTCACGGCAACCAGTGGACGGGGAACCTGACCGTCGACCTTCCCGGCCGTGCGGACGTGCCGGTGACGGGCCGAGGCTTCTCGGCCGGCCTGGAACACCCTCGCCGTTAGCGCTCGCCGTGGGGCAGTCAGCCCTCGGAGCTGGATGCGGCGGCCTTGTTCAGCTCGCGGTCGAGAACCCGCATCGCCAGCCGGTAGAGAGGTGGGGCGTAGCGCTGGACCAGGTAGAGGGCGTGGATGTCGGCTGAGGTGAAGACCATGAAGCGGTTGCGCTCGATGCCGGCGAGGATCTTGGCGGCGACGTGCTCGGCACTGACGGCGCGCCGGTCGAAGCCCTCGAGCAGCCTTTGCATCGCCGGGCTCTCGCGGTCGACGCCGAGGACCTCGACCGTCTCGACCAGGGGCGTTCGCACCGCACCGGGGCAGACGAGGCTGACACCGATGCGGTGGCGGCGCAGGTCCGTGCGCAACACCTCGGAGACGCCGCGCAGGCCGAACTTGGCGGCGCTGTAGGCAGCGTGCCAGGGAAAGCCGAAGAGTCCCGCCGCCGAGGCGACGTTGACGACGTGGCCGCCGCGGCCGGCCTCGATCATCGGCGGCACGAAGCACTCGAGCACGCCGATCGGCCCCATCAGGTCGACGTCGACCATCTTCTGCCAGTCGCTGTAGCGCAGGCGCTCGATCGTCCCCCAGGTGGAGACCCCGGCGACGTTCATGACGACGTCCATGCTGCCGTGCGCCTCGTGGACCTCGGCGGCCATCGCGACGATCGCCTCGTGGTCGGCGACGTCGGACGCCTTCGCGTAGGCGACCGCGCCGCCAGCGCCGCGGATCTCCGCCGCGACCGACTCAAGGGCCTCGGCCTGAATGTCCGTGAGGAAGAGCACCGCGCCCTTCTCGGCCGCCGCGATCGCGGTCGCCCGGCCGATGCCGCCGGCGGCGCCCGTGATCAGGCAGCGCCTGCCGCGCAGGTCGCGGACTCCGACCCTCATAGGCGCGAGGGGAAGTCGGGCTCGACCCGGAGCGTGTTGAGCGTCATCGCCAGCATCTCGTAGTGGCCGATCAACATGCAGAGCTCGATCAGCCGCACCTCGTCGAGCTGGGCGCTGAGCCGGCCCCAGAGCTCGTCGCCGATCCGGCCGTCGGCATGCATCTCGTCGGCGGCGCGCAGCAGCAGCGCCTGCCGCTCCGACCAGCCCTCGGCGTCCGGTCCCTCGCGGACGCGGGCGACCTCGGTCTCGCCGAGCCCGGCGCGGACGGCGATCCGCTCGTGCTGAGCCCACTCGTACGCGCTGCCGGCGTTGTGGGCGACGCGCAGGATGACCAGCTCGGTCTCGGCCCGCGGCAACTTGCCGCCCGGCATCAGCGCCCCGGCGAACCAGAGCCAGCGCCGGAAGAGACCGCGGTGGCGCCCCAGCGTGGTGAAGATGCGCGGCGGGCGGCCGCGGGTCGCGAGGCCGGCGACCCTGGCGATCGCCGAGTTGACCCAGCCGAGCTGGCGCCGATCGCCCGGCTCTATGCGTGGCCTTCCCTCACCCATCGCCGAGACCGTAACCGTATGCGGTTTCGTCCGGCATGCGAGCCGCACGGTAGTCGAGGTAGCCCACCGTGGTCCCGTTGGCTGAAGCTTGAGGCTTCAGCCAACGGGACCTTCGAATGCCGCAAATGTGGGATTCACCATGGACTCTTCAACTTCCTCCAACTCATGGGATCGAATCGCTGGGCCAGCGAGTATGCGTCGCAGAACAGCGGCGTTCGAGCGCCAACATGGCATCGGCCCCGCCCAGGCTTCGCGGGCGGGTTCGCCATCGGCGTTGTAGTACTGGTTCAGCATCTCGGCTGACCCTTCCGCCAAGTAGTAGACAGGCGCGATCAATGCATCGGGAAGAGCAACGAGCACCCTGCCCACGTTCAGAGATCCTTCGGGCTCGTCGCTTTGCAGCGAAACTTCGATTTCAAAGAGATACACACCCTGAAGTGATTTTCCATCCCCGCTCTCTACCCCCAGAGAGATCCCGAAGCGATCTGCTTCATCGGCACGAAGTTGTTGGTGGAGGGGGATCGTAACCACATCTCCAGGTTGCGCGGAGGCAGAAAGCAAGACCCCGTAGGTATTGCTGACGGGAAGGTCCCCCTGGGTGAAACACAGCGGCAGCGCCTGGACCTTGAGGATTGTGACCTGAGCCCGATTGACTACCGCCAGTCGCCCTCCTGTGTTGTGCAGAATCACTTCCAGCCGCGAATGTGAGGGGTAGCTACCGACATTGTCCTTCACGACCGTGTCGACGAGCGCCATATGCGCAGAAGGCATCAGCGAGCTGGGCAATGACTGGTCGCTGGCAAGACGCGGAAGTAGCCAAGCCCCTGCCGCGAGCGCGAGCGCCGCGAGCGTGGCAAGGCCCGGCCAACTTTTGACTAGCTCGTCGATCCGGCGCAGCGCGCCCAGCAGTGCCGAACCTACTGCTCGGACCCCATCTCTCGACTTCGCGTTTCGGCGTCTCATCTATCTCACCGCGCCACGGGAGGATAGTTTGGCGATCAGGCAGCAGGTAGGGGTTGCGGCGACGGCGCGTAGGCTGCGGGGGTGCCGCTGCTCGTCGTCGACGCGCCCTCGATGCTCTTCCGCGCCTTCTACGCGCTGCCGGACTCGATCGTCGGGGCGGACGGCAGGCCCGTCAACGCGCTGCTCGGCACGGCGAACCTCGTCCTGCGCGAGGTCGAAGCGCACCGGCCGCGCGCCGTCGTCCTCTGCTTCGGTCCCGACGCGGCCTCCTACCGAACCGAGCTCTACCCCGCCTACCACGCCGAGCGCGAGGCGGCGATGCCCGACGACCTCTCGCCACAGTTCGCCTTCGCCCGCGACTTCTTCGAGTCCTTCGGCTGGACGGTGGCGACGAGCGAGGACCTCGAGGCCGACGACCTGCTCGGCACCTACGCCAGGCGCGAGGCGGAGGCGGGCGGCCGCGCCCTGCTCCTCACCGGCGACCGCGACATGTACCAGTGCGCGAGCGAGCGGGTCACGGTCCTCTACGTCAAGACCGGGACGAAAGGCGCCGAGGAGGTCGGACCGGCCGAGGTCGAGGAGCGCTACGGGATCCCGCCCGAGCTGGTCCCCGACTTCATCGCCCTGCGCGGCGACCCCGCCGACGGTTTGCCCGGCGCCAAGGGGGTGGGGCCGAAGACGGCGGCCGAGCTGCTGCGTCGCCACGGCTCGCTCGAGGCGGTCCTCGACGACGCGATCCGCGAGCGCCGCCCGGCGCTGCGCGCGACCCTGCTCGACGCGGCCGACGACCTGCGCGCCTTCAAGGAGATCGCGACGCTGCGCGACGCCGGCGTCGAGCCGCCGCCCGACCGCGAGACCGAGTGGCGAGCCGCCGCGGCCGCCGCCCGTAAGCTCGGCATGAAGCGACTGGCCGAGCGGCTCGATAGCCACGCCTGACCGCCTCCGTGGTACTACTGGTGCGATGGCGATCGACGCCGATCCGCAGCGAGTGGTCGACCTCTCGGTCACCCTCTCCGAGCACCTGCCGGGCACCTGGCCCGAGCACATGCCGTTCGCTCACAAGAACTGGAGCTGGTACGAGGAATCAGAGCTGCCGACCGGGGCGAGCTGCTGCTCGCTCGGCCCCTACGTGACCCATTTCATGATCCTCGACGAGCACGCCGGCACCCACGTCGACGCGCCCTCGCACTTCATCCCGCCGCCCGGCTCGGGTCTCCCCGACGCCGGGCCGCTGGGCGAGGCGAGCGCCGAGAAGCTCGACCTGGCGAAGATGATCGGCCCGGCCGCGGTCGTCGACCTCAGGCACCTCGACGGCAGGGCCGACCCCGGCGTCAGCCCGCCGATCGCGGTCGAGCACCTCGAGGCCTGGGAGGAGGAGCACGGCCGCTTCCAGCCGGGTGAGATCGTCCTCCTCCACAGCGGCTGGTCGAAGCACTACGTCGCCGGCGAGGCGGGCAAGGCGTTCGTGCACGAGCCGGTGATGCTGCAGTCGCGCCCCGCCTGGCCCGCCCCCGGGCCCGAGGTCGCGATCTTCCTGCACGAGCGCGGCGTCGCCACGGTCGGCATCGACGCGCCCAGCATGGGCTCGGCCGAGGAGGGGATCGAGGTCCACAGGGAGGGCCTCAGCCGCGAGATGCTCTTCGTCGAGATGCTGACCAACCTCGACCGGCTGCCGCCGCGCGGCGCCGACTTCGTCTTCCTGCCGGTGAAGATCGCCGTCGCCAGCGGCGCCCCCGGCCGCGCGATCGCCCTGCTGCCGTAGTGCGCAACGTACCGGCACCCAGCCGTCGTGGGAGGCCGTTTTCAGTCTGTGGGGCAGGGTAGAATCGATTCAGGCGGAGGGGTAAGTTCCGTCCTGGCGATTTGCAAAAGTCTTGCGTTTTGCGTCGCGAGTCGCTATAAATTTTTTATCGCGGTCGGGAGGGCCCTCGGGTCCGCGGAGTCCTTAAGGATTCCCCCGGCTGCTTTTCATTTCCAGCTCCCCTGCATTACCTTTCTCAGGCGTGTATCTCCTCTACGCCGATGAGAGCGGTGAGCTGACAGACCCTGGCGCCAAGGTCTTCGTTGTGGCTGCCGTAGCGGTCCATGAGGATGCCGTGCGACCGCTTGCGGCCGAGATCAACGGAACCATGAATAAATTCCTCGGCCGGAAGGCCGCGGAACATCTTGAGTTTGCATGGAAGTCCGATGAGAGCCGGTGCAGGCGGCTGGCGCAATGTCCAACGAAAGAAGAGACATGGTCTGTATCACGACCTCCTGAAGAAGCTGGACACCTGGGAGCACAGGCAAGCCAAGACCGGCGTTAAGACGGGGATCGAGTGCTTCGCGGTGGCGATGGACCGAAACCATTCGCAATCACCCACCAAGACAACATACGGAGAGCTTCTCTACGCGTTCGATCAGGTTCTTCGTTCCAAGCGCAAAGAGGGCTTTCCCAACAACGGGGTGCTCATTGCGGACGAGAGCAAGTACGAGCGCACCCTCCAAGCCTGGGTGGAGGTTGCTCGAGCCGTTGAAGGTCGCCCAAAGCAAGATCCACGCCGGCTCTATGCCCTGGCCGAGATCCCGTTCTTTGTGAACTCCAAGCTGACCAGGCTCAACAGCTCGCCGATCTGCTGGGTCATGCCCTCTATCGGGGATACAACGCCAACGATTGGCCCTGGGCACAATCAGCCCTTCCCGCGGTATCCCGTCCGGAGCGTCTTCGTCATTTCACAGACGACAAAGACTGCACCTGCCCCGCCTGCTCTTGACCACGGAGTGGCCCCGCGCCCAAGCGGGGAAGAAGTTTGCCGACCGACCCTACGCGGCGACCTTGGGCGGCTGCGCCCGCCGCGCCGCCGAGAACTGCATCGCGCCGTCCTCGATCGGGTCGCGGCGGATTGCGCGCCGGTCGAAGACGTAGTTCTGGCGCAGCTTCCAGGGCTCCTTCGAGCCCTGTTTGGGGAACTGGTCGAGCGAGCGCAGCACGTAGCCCGAGGTGAAGTCGAGCAGCGGCCGCTCCTCGACGGTCGGGTCGGTGATCTCAGGCACGCTTTTGACGTAGCCGTGCGCGTCCATGTGGGCGAGCAGGCGGCAGACGTACTCGGAGGTGAGGTCGGCCTTCAGCGTCCAGGAGGCGTTGGTGTAGCCGACGGTGAAGGCGCAGTTGGGGACGCCGCTCAGCATCATCCCCTTGTAGGTCATCGTCCCCGGCAGGTCGACCGGCTCGCCGTCGACGACGAGCTCGATGCCGCCGAGGAAGAGCAGGTTGAGCCCGGTCGCGGTGACGATCACGTCCGCTTCCAGCTCCTCGCCCGAGCCGAGCCGGATGCCGCGCTCGCCGAAGCTCTCGATCGTGTCGGTGACGACCGCGGCGCGGCCCGCGCGGATCGCCGCGAAGAGGTCGCCGTTCGGCACCAGGCACATGCGCTGGTCCCAGGGGTTGTAGGGAGGCGTGAAGTGCCTGTCGACGTCATAGCCGGGCGGCAGGGCCCGCTCGACGCCGCGGCGGATCAGCTTCTTGACCAGCTCCGGGCGGCGGCGGCTGAGCTGGTAGGTGAGCGTCTGCAGGACGATGTTCTTCCAGCGCACGATCGCGTAGACGGCGCGCGGCGGCAGGAAGCGGAAGCGCCGCAGGCGACCGGCGACAGGGTCTTCGCCCGGCAGCGAGGCGATGTAGGTCGGCGAGCGCTGCAGCATCGTCACCTGGGCGGCCGTCTCGGCCATCGCCGGCACCAGCGTCACCGCCGTCGCGCCGCTGCCGATCACGACGACCCGCTTGCCCGCGTACTCGAGGTCCGCGGGCCAGTGCTGGGGATGGACGATCTCGCCGCCGAAGCGCTCCTCGCCCGCGAAGCGCGGCCGGAAGCCTTCGTCGTAGCGGTAGTAGCCGCTGCAGACCCAGAGGTAGTCGCAGGTGAGCGTCGCCCGCTCGCCGTCGTCGCGCTCGGCCTCGACCGTCCAGCGCGCCTCCTCGCTCGACCACTCGGCCCGCACGACCCGCCGGCCGAAGCGGATGCGGCGGTCGATGCCACCCTCGCGCGCGGTCGCCCGCACGTACTCGAGGATCGCGGGGCCGCCGGCGATCGTCTTCGAGTCGGTCCAGGGGCGGAAGCGGTAGCCGAGCGTGTGCATGTCGGAGTCCGAGCGGACCCCCGGGTAGCGGAACAGGTCCCAGGTCCCCCCCAGCTCCGCGCGCGCCTCGAGGATCGCGTAGCTGCGGCCGGGGAAGGCCTCCTGCAGGTGGTGGGCGGCGCCGATGCCGGAGAGACCGGCGCCGACGATCAGCACGTCGAGGTGCTCGCCGGGCTGTCCGTTCGCGGTCTTCGCGGTCAAGGCACTGGCATTCTGGCAGGCTGGCTGGTCAGCCAGGACAGCGGAGGCGAACTATTTTTTGAGCTTGAACCTGATCGTCTTGTGCCGCGTGCGCGGGGTGCCTTCGGTCGGCGTGTAGACGAAGGCGATCCTGACCTTGAGCGTGCGTTTTTTGTCCAGGATCGCGACCCCGGCGCTGGTCAGCTTCAGCGTCATCCAGAACCGGCCCTTCGCTTTCGGGTTCGCTTCCGCCGGGACTAGGTATTTGCCGGTGGCTTTGACCACGCCCGGTCCCGGCACCTTGATCCTGATTTTCGCTTTCGTGCCTTCGTGCTTGACCGTCTGCAGCTGGAAGTTGTTCGACGGTGTCGTGCAGTAGGGGGGCGTGCCGGTCTGGCCTTTCGGGCAGCCGTTGCCGCCGGCCACGGCGGCGGCCGGCGGCAGGAGGGCGGCGAGGACCAGCGCACAGACCCCTGCCAACAGCCCTGCAAACAGCTTGTTCCCCAAGTTCACGGCCTCCTCTCCCGTGCAGAGGACACTAGCAAAGCACCGTGTTTACATTCAGCGCCTCAGCCGCCAGGAGCGGCTCGTCTCCGTTCCCTGGCGGGCGCGAAGCCGGAGGGCTCCCGCCGACCCGCGCAGGCGCGCGACGAACACCCCGTCGGCACCCGTCGCCGGGTGCGCGATCGGCGCCCAGCCCCGCCGGGCGCGCCGCTCGATCGTCACCCGCCCCGCCCGCGGCGCCCGGCCCCAGAGCAGCAGGCGCCCACCGGAGCGGCGCTGCGCGACGAAGGGGAAGCGGAAGGCAGCGTAGGCCGGCTTCGGCCGGCCGTCGCGGTAGAGCAGACCGCTCTGCAGGGTGGCGCCGTAGCCGGCGCTGCCGGGGGCCTGGTCGCGCAGGTACCACCAGACCACGGCGCTCACTCCCTGGCGCCAGAGCCCGAAGAGCGCCTGCGTCAGGTAGCCGGCCTGCTTGGCGACCGGCACGCCGAGCGGGTCGGGCGGGTTGGAGTCCCACCAGATCTCGGTCGCCCAGAACGGCTTGCCCCGCGCCGGCAGCAGGCGCCGCGTCGCGACCGCCTTGCGCACGATCCTCTGCAGCCGGCCGATGTCCGGCACCGAGACGTCCAGCCGCGAGGTCGCCCCCACCGTCGGCCCGAAGACGTCGATCGGGTTGTGGGCGGCGATGTCGAAGTGGGCGGGGTGCGGGCAGCGGACCGGGCGCAGCCGCGCCCCGCGCAGGCAGAGCAGCGAGCGCCAGAACCAGACCGGCGGGATGCGCTGCCCACCCGGCCGCGCGTCGCCATAGGGAGCGAGGCCGCCGACGATCACCCGCGCCCCGGGGTCGGCCGCATGGATCGCCGCGTAGGCCGCGTTCAGCATCGCCCGGTAGTGGCCCGGAGCGACCAGCCGCCGGCCGCGCCAGAGCGGGTTGAGGTGGACGGAGAGGTTCTGCTCGGCCCAGATCTGGAAGTAGCGCACGCGCGGCAGGGGCCCGGCCGCCGAGTCGGTCGGATCGACGTAGTCGCCCGAGTAGCGGGAGGCGAGCGCCCGGGCGAACTCGCCCAGCGCCTGCGGCTGCGGCTGCCAGGTCCCCGGCGGCGCCACGGCTTCGCTCGGGCGACCTACGCCCTCGGCCCAGGCCGGGGCGTAGTCGATCTCGAGCACGGGCTGCATTCCCGCCGCCACCGCGCTGCGCACGGCATCGTCGAGAGCGGTCCACCTGTAGGCGGGATCGGCCGGGTTGGCCGGTTCGAAGCCGGCGGGCAGCTTGCGCGGCGCGATTTCCGACCAGACGACGTCGAGCAGGGCGAGGTCGGCGCCCGCGTCGCGGGCCCGCGACGTCCACCTTTCGCGCGCCGACGGGTTCGAGCTCGCAAACGATTCTTCCGCCAGCCCGAGCTGCAGCCCGTGCGGCGCGGCGGAGACCGGCGCCGCGCAGGCGCCGAGCGCCACCAGGGCGAGGACCGCGGTGAGCGCCCGGCGGCTCACCGGGCGGGGGTGCGGCGACGGGCCACCGCGAAGGCGGCCGCGGCCGCGGCCGCGAGCACCAGCAGGAGCGGGAATACGGCGCCCATCCCCTGCTCGCCGAGCGCTTCCAGCGACGGCGTCTGCGGGCGCCTGCCCTGCTGCGGCGCGGTCTGGGCGACGGCTTCGGCCAGCGCCAGGCCGGTCGGGCCGCGACGGCGCAGGGCTTCTTCGGTCGCTTCGTCGAGCGTGCCGTTGCGCACCGCGTCGCGCGCTTTCTTCGTCAGGTCGGGCGCCTTCGGGCCGGTCGAGGTCGGCTGGGTCTCGAAGTACTGTTCCGCCTCCGGCAGCCCGGGCGGCGCCACGACAACTGCCGCCGGCGCGGCGGCGGGGAGCGCCAGGACCAACCCCAGCAGGGTGAGTGCCGTAGTTTTCCGCATCGAACCCATAAACACGCCGGATTGGGAAGAGAGCGGACCCGCGGCCCCTCCCGCGAAAAGACTGTACATGGAGGCACTGGATACACCGCGCCACTGGCAGAGCGCGCGAGAGTGGCATCGCCACCGCGAGAGCCCGCGGGACGACTGGGGCAAATACGCGACCGGACTGCTCGCCGCCATCCTCATCGTCTACCTGGGGCTGCAGAGCGGCGGCTACGACCCGATCCCGCGCGACCAGGTCGGCATCGTCGTCTGGTGGAGCCTCCTGCTCGGCGTCGCCGTCGAGGCGCTGCCGGTGCCGGGCCGCACCCGTGCCGGCCTCGCCGTGCTCCTCCTGCTCGGCGGCTTCGCCGCCTGGACCGCGCTCTCGCTGGGCTGGACCCAGAGCAGCGAACGCACAGCCGCCGAGCTCGCCCGGGTCGTCACCTACCTGGGCATCCTGGCGCTGGGGATCTCGGCGGCGACGCGGCGGCGCGGCGGCGCCCGTCACGTCCTCGGCGGGGTCACCCTCGGCCTCGCGCTGCTCGCCGCCCTCGGCGTCCTCTCCCGTCTGCACCCGGCCTGGTTCCCGGCCAACGAACTGGGCAAGGTGCTGCCGGGGATCGAAATCGAGCGCCGCCTCGTCTACCCGATCGGCTACTCGAGCGCGATGGGCGCCCTGGCCGGGATGACCCTGCCGCTGCTGCTCGCGGCGACCGCCTGGCCGCGCAGGATCGCCACCCAGGCGCTGGCCGCGGCGGCGATCCCGATCGTCGGCCTGACGCTCTACCTCGCCACCTCGGGCACCGGGGCGGCGGTCGCGGCCGCCGCCCTGCTCGCCTTCTTCGTCCTCTCCCCCGACCGGCTGCCGAAGCTGATCACCCTCGCCGCCGGCACCGTGGGCGGCGCCGTCCTCGCCGCCGCCGTCGCCGCTCGCGGCGACCTCGCTCGCGGACTGCCGACCGCGAGCGCCGAAGGGCAGGGGACCGAGGTGCTCTGGATCGCGATCGCGGTCTGCGCCGGGGTCGCCCTGGTCCAGGCGATGGTCAGCCTCGCCGTGCGGCGCGCCGACCGCCCGAGCCTGCTCGGGATCGAGCGCCGCGAGGCGCTGATCGCGACGGCGGTGGTGCTCGCCCTCGCCCTGCCGGTGGCGATCGCCGCCGGAGCCCCGCACCAGATCTCGCACCGCTGGGAGGTGTTCAAGGGCCGCGGCAACGGACCGGGAGACGAACCGAGCGGGCCCTCGTCGATCCTCGACTTCCATGGCGCCGGCCGCTACCAGTTCTGGCAGGCGGCCGTGGACGCGAGCAAGACGGCCTCCTGGCAGGGCATCGGGCCGGGCGCCTTCGAATTCTGGTGGATCAAGCACGGCAGCTACAACGGCTACGTGCGCACCGCGCACTCGCTCTACCTCGAAAACCTCGCCGAGCTGGGCATCCCCGGCCTGCTGTTGATCGCGGGCTTCGTCTTCGCCGTCCTCGGCATCGGCACTGTGCGCTCGCTGCGGGCGCCCCCCGGCGAGCGCATCGTCCTCGCCGGCGCCACGGCCGGCGCGACCGGCTTCGCGATGGCCGCCGCCCTCGACTGGGTCTGGCAGCTGGGCGCGCTGCCCGCCGCCTTCATGCTGCTCGCCGCCGTCGCGGTCAGCGGCTACTCGCTGCGCGAGTCGCGCAGCGGGAAGCGACGACGGCGCCGCCGCACCAGCCGCCGCAACCGCATCTGGGCGCAGCGCGCCGCCGTGGCCGCGGCGGCGATCGTCGCGATCGTCGCGATCTGGTCGCCGCTGCAGGCCGCCACCGCAATGCGCCAGAGCTGGGTCGACGCCGCCCGCGGCGACCTCGCCGCCGCCCTCGCGCGGGCGCACGACGCCGCCGGCGCCGAACCCGACGCGGCCCTGCCCCGCCTGCAGGAGGCGCTGGTGCTCGAGCGCCAGGGCAAGCTCGCCGCCGCGGCCGCCGCGGCGAAGCTGGCGACCGGGAAGGAAGCCGCCAACTGGCGCACCTGGCTCGTCCTCGCCCGCCTCGAAGCCGAGCGGGGCAGGATCGACCCGGCGCTGCGCGCCTTCGACCGCGCCCACAGCCTCAACCCCCGCTACGGGCTGCTGAAAGCCCGAGGCTGATGCCCGCCGGGATCGCAGCGCGAGCGCGGCAGCTGCCCAACGAGCTGTTCGTCGAGCGCAACCGCGATCCCTCGCACGCCGTCCTCGTGCTCGGCAGCGGCCGCAGCGGCACCACCTGGCTGGCGGAAGCGATCGCCCGCCGCCACCGCAGCCGCCTCCTCTTCGAGCCGTTCCACCCGCGCTTGGGGACGATCGGCGAGGACGCCCGCCTCTTCCTCGACCCGGGGCAGCGCCCACCCGGCTTCGAGCGCGCCGCGGAGCGCGTCCTCCGCGGCCGGGTCCGCGGTCCCTACATCGACCAGATCCGCGTCGCCCGCCTGCCCCGCGGTCGCGTCATAAAGGACGTCCACGCCGGCAACCTGCTGCCCTGGTTCCGCGCCAACCGCCCGCAGGTCCCCGTCGTCTACGTCGTCCGCCACCCGCTCGCGGCCTCGCTCTCGCGCCTGCGGGCGGACGCCTTCTACGGCCTCGGCGACTACCTGGCGACGCCCGCCGGCCGCGAGCAGGCCGAGGGCTCGTCCGCCGCCGCCTGGCTGCCGCTCTACGACCGCCGGCGCGAGGACGCCGAGCCGCTGGTCCGGCTGGTCGCCGAGTGGTGCCTCGAAAACGTCGTCCCGCTGGGTCATGGCGAGGACGCCGGCGTCGCCCTGACCTTCTACGAGAACGCGGTGCGCGACCCGGCCGCCGAGCTGGCGCGCCTCGACGAGCTCTGCGCCCCCGCCCTCGGCCCCGCCCGCGAAGCGGCCGACGCCGGCCTCGCCCGGGCGCCCTCGGCGACGGACTGGCGGGGAACCGCAGCCGCGGCGCACCGCTCGGGGGACTGGGAGAAGCTGCTCGGCGCCTGGACGAGCGAGATCCCGCGGCCGACGGTCGAGCGCTGCCTGGCGGTCGTCGCCGAGTTCGGCCTCGACCGGCTCTACGGCGACGGCCCGCTGCCGGCGACCGGGCCGGGCGCGCAGTAAGGTGCGCGCGTCGCGCCCAAGAGGCTGAACGGTGCTCCACATCGCCACAGTGCACTTCCGCTCGCCGCGCTGGATCCCGATTCAGGCCAGGGAACTGCGCCGGCACCTGCCGGTCCCCTTCCGGACCTGGACCTCGCTGGAGGGGATCTCGCCCTCCTACGGCCGGCACTTCGACCGGGTGATCGAGCAGGGCGGCCCCCACGCCGGCAAGCTCAACCACCTCGCAATCGAGATCGCCGCCGAGGCCGACGCGGACGACCTGCTGATGTTCCTCGACGGCGACGCCTTCCCGATCGCCGACCCCGCCCCGCTGATCGACGCCGGCCTGCGCGCGGCGCCGCTGCTGGCGGTGCAGAGGGCGGAGAACGGCGGCGACCCGCAGCCGCACCCATGCTTCTGCGTCACCAGCGTCGCCACTTGGCGGGACCTGCCGGGCGACTGGAGCAAGGGCTACATGTGGAAGGACGCCAACGGCGAGCCCAAGACCGACGTCGGCGCCAACCTGATGCGCCGGCTGGAGCTCACCGGCACCCCCTGGGCCCCGGTCCTGCGCAGCAACCGCCGCAACCCGCACCCGCTCTTCTTCGGCGTCTACGGCGACGCGATCTACCACCACGGCGCCGGCTTCCGCGCGCCGGTCTCGCGCAGCGACACGATCGGCCTGCCGCCGATCCCGCCGAGCGACGCGCCGCTGCTGGGACCGATCGCCCGCCGCCTCGGCGAGATGCGGCGGAGAGCCCAAACCCGCCCGATCGCGCGCCGCAACCTCAAGCTCTCCGAGGAGATCCTCGCCAGGATCGAGCGCGACGACCAGACCTGGCTCGACGCGCTGGTCTAACCCGAGGCGGGAACGGCGAACAGCGAGCCGGCATCGATCGGCTTGCGGTCCCGCCTGACTCGCTCCCGGATCTCGACAAGCGGCGGCGCAGCCACGTAGTACGTGCCCCGCTTCTTGCCGTGCTGCTCCAGCAGGCCGGCGTCGACCATCGCCCGCAGGTCGCCGGTCGCGACCTGGTTCGAGACCTCCTCGCTTGCAAAGCGCTTGAGCACGGACCGGTAGGAGGAGTTCCGCACCCGCATGCCCAGGGTCGCGTCGAACAACGCTCGGATCGCGCGCTCGGGGAGACTTCGCTTCTCGGCGAGCACCGCCTCCAGCTCTTCCCAGATCTTCTCGGACTCCCGGACCCGCCGGAGCACGCTCATCGCCTGGATGTAGTGAGCCTGCAGGCAGAACCGCACCCAGGGCCGGGCGTCGTTGCGCGGATTCCACGCGCCTTCGCCGACCTGCGCCAGGGCCGCGTAGTACGCCAAGGTGTTGGCGCCCAGATACTCCTCGATGCTGCACCAGTCGGGGGCGAGGATCCTCTCGCGGGCGAGGACAAGCGTCTGCAGGCAACGCGCCATGCGACCGTTGCCGTCGCGGAAGGGGTGGATCATGACCAGCGAGAGGTGCGCCATCGCGCCACGCACCATGGGCGGCGCGTCCTGGCTGTCCGCAAGCTGCTCGATCAGCTCGTCGATGAGGCCGGGCACCTGCTCCGCATCGGGCCCCTCGTAGACCACATCGCCCGTGGACTCGTTCCTGACCCAGATCGGCCCGGGCCGCCATAGGCCGGGACCGGCCTCGAGGTCGTACTCGGTCATCATGAAATGCAGGCTGCGGATGAGGTGGGCGCTGAGCTCGAAGTGCTCGTCCGCCGCGAGCTGAAGGACGTACGTCATCGCCCGGCGGTAGCCGGTGACGGCTTGCCAGCTCTCGGCCTGCGCCTCCGCAGGCTCGTCCCCTTCGATCGCCGCCACGGCGTCCTCGACGGAGACGTTGTAGCCCTCGATGCTGTTCGAGCCCTGGATGGCGCGCGCGGCCAGCATGCGCCGGACCGACCCGACCCAGCGACGAGGCTCCGCCACGTAGTAGCGCAGCTGCCTACGAAGCTCGTCGATCTTCGCGAGCGCTTCCTCCTCCTCGGCTTCGATGGCCGGAAGCTCGAAGACCACCTGTTAGCTCCGGCTTTGATATATAGATTGAATCTTCATTTGAATTGATAATAACAAATGTAAGAACTGATGTAATCATTATTTAGTCTGCCCCGGGAGCCCTTCCCGGACGCGCTCGATCATCGCGTGCTCGGGGGCCAGGCGCTCGCGCAGCAGGGCGAGCTCGTCGTCGCTCAGCTCGACCTTCTCGCCGAAGCTGCGCTCGCGCTTCTCGGTCAGGTCGAGCCGGAGGTCGGCGGCCACCCGCTTCAGGTCCGCGGGGTAGGTCTCGGTGAAGCAGGTCGCCGAGCAGGCGAGCGCGTTCTCCGCCGCCTCGGCGGGGTCGAGCCGGGCGGAGAACATCTGCAGCTGCGTGAGCAGGCGCTCGACCGGTGCCCGCTCGAGGAAGTCGCGGAAGCCGGCTCGGCGCCGGCGCAGCGACACTCGCCGGTCGAGGAAGGCGCTCTCGGCGACGACGTCGTCGATGAACGGCTCGGCCTCGCGCGCCCCGCGGTTGCTGCGCGCCCAGAGCAGGTAGCGGTAGTAGGAGACCACGCGCGCGACCGGGTCGCGCAGGATCGTGATCGTGTAGGTCGCCGGCGGCAGGCGCAGCTCGTGGGCGGGCCGGTGGGAGTTGGCGAAGAAGTACTCGCCCCGCTCGATCAGCTCGCGGTTGCCGCGCACGAAGCGCAGGCCGTTCCCTTCGACGACCTGGTCGCCGGCCACCGCCCGCAGGTCGAGGCCGCCGAGCGCCCAGAAGGCCGCGTTGAGGCTCGTCCCCGCCGTCTTGCGGACGTGGAAGTGGTAGACGCGCTCGTAGTCCGGGTTCACTGCTCGCCCCGCAGGATCGCGGCGATCGTCGGCAGCCAGCGCCCGGGCGAGAACTCCTCCTCGACCCGGCGGCGGCCGACCTCGCCGAGGCGGGTCCGCAGACCGGCGTCGTCGGCGAGGGCCCGCAGCGCCTCGAGCCAGCCCTCGGCGCCGCTGACCGCGTAGCCGGCGCCGGCGACCGTGGCGGCCGAGACCCCGACGTCGTCGGCCAGCGGCGGGATGCCGGCGGCCATGTACTGCAGCGCCTTGTAGGCGCACTTGCCGCGCGTCCAGGGCGTGTCCTCGAGCGGCATCAGGCCGACGTCCATCTCGGCCAGCGCCTCGCGCTCGGCCTGCGGGCTCCAGGCGCGCTCCTCGACCCGCACGCCGGCGAGCGCCGGCGCCGAGCCGCCGACCACGACGAGGCGCACCGGGCGGCTCGACCGCTCCGCCAGCCCTGCGAGCACGGGCGCGATCTGCGCCAGGTAGGGCGCCGTCGTCGGCGAGCCGATCCAGCCCAGGGTCAGCGCCTCGCCCTGCTCGTGCGCCCGCACCGCGTAGGCGGCCGGATCGACCAGCGAGGGCACGACCGTGACCCGCTCGCTGTGAGCCGAGAGGTATTCGGCGAGGATCTCGTTGCCGGCGATCGTGTGCGCGGCCCGCTCGGCGAGCCAGCGCACCTTGCGGGCCGCCCCCTTGAGGGCGCTCAGGGGGTGACCGCCGGTCTGCCGCCCGCTCAGCCAGACCGCGTCGTCGACGTCGTAGACGAGCCTGCGGCCCTGTGCCGCCACCCGCTCCAGCGACAGCGAAGGCGCCAGGTCGACCTGGCGCTGGACGACGACGGTCGCAACCCCCTCCCCCGCCTCGCGCAGCGCCCGCCTCAGCTGCCGGCGCGAGGCGGCGAGCACGTGCGCCTTGCCGAGCCCCCCCGCAGCGCGAAAGCGCTGCGCGCTGTCGCCCGCGAAGAGCGGCAACAGCTCCAGCGCGATGCCGCACTCGGCGAGCCCGCGCCCCGGCAACTCGAGGCGCACGCGGAAGGCGGCATCCGAGGCTCCCTGGGCCGAGGTCCCAATCACCCGCTGCGCATTGCTAGACATCCGCTCTGTGCAACCTTCCCCTAGATCCCAATCGGACGCCGGCAGGCGGGCGCTGCGCGTGCTGTACCTATGCTACCTCTCGCTCGGGGACCCGCTCGTCCACAGCCAGGTCGTCGCCTACCTCGCGGGACTGGCGGAACGGGGGCACACGGTTCACCTGATGACCTTCGAGCCACGTCTCACCGCGGAGCAGTCGCGTCGATTCGCCGAGGAGCTCGACCGCCAGGGCATCGTCTGGCATCGCCGCCGCTACCACAAGCGGCCCTCGCTGCCCGCCACCGCCTTCGACGTGATCGCCGGCGGGCTCGCCGCGGCCCGCCTTATGCGCCGCCACCGCCTCGAAGCGATCCACGCCCGCAACCACATGCCGGCGGCGATGGCGCTGATCGCCGCGCTGTTCGCCTCCTTCCGGCTGCTCTTCGACCTGCGCGGGCTGATGGCCGAGGAGTACGTCGACGCCGGCAACTGGAAGCGCGGCGGCGTCCCCTTCCGGCTGACGGAGTGGGTGCAGCGGGCGGCGTTGCGCCGCGCCGACGGCCTCGTCACCCTGACCGAGGCCGTGCGCCCCCACCTGAGCGAGGCGAAGGCCGGGCCGGAGGCCACCTTCGTCATCCCCTGCTGCGCCGACGTCGAGCGGATCGAGGAGCGCGCGCCCGAACGCGACGCCGCCCGCGCCGAGCTCGGGCTCGGCGACCGCCCGACGATGGTCTACGTCGGCAAGTTCACCGGCTGGTACCTGGAGCCCGAGATGGCCGACTGCATCGCCGTCGCGCGGCGGGCGGAGCCCGAGCTGCTCTTCCTGATCGTCACCCAGGCCGACCCGGAGCCGATCCTGGTCGAGCTCGAGCGCCGCGGGATCGGTGCCGACGACTACCGCGTCCTGCGCTCCGAGCCGGAGCAGATCGGCCGCTGGCTGGCCGCCGCCGACCTCAGCGTCTCCTTCGTCCGGCCCTGCTTCTCGAAGATCGCCTCCTCGCCGACCAAGATCGGCGAGTACCTGGCCGCCGGCCTGCCCGTCGTCTCCACCGCCGGGATCGGCGACGTCGACGCGCTGCTGCGCGACAACCGCGTCGGCGCCCTCGTCGAGGACCTCTCGACCCCCGGCTACGAGGCCGCGGTCGCCACCGTCCGCGCCCTGCGCGACGACCCCGATGTGCGCCGGCGCTGCGCCGAGGTCGCGCGCGCGAACCTCTCGCTGCGCGAGGTCGGGATCCCGCGCTACGACGCGCTCTACCGGCAGCTGGCCGAAAGCAGATCGTCATGCAGGGATTAGGCAGCCAGCCCACGCCCCCCTGCCGCCGGGACCTGTGCAAGCCTTCGGGCCTTAAGATGTCGACCAGCTAGAAAGGAGCCGTCAGCATGCGTCGCCCTGTCAGCAAAGCACTGCCTGTCAGCGCTCCGTCCAAAGGCAAGGAGAGCGAGTGGGCCGCGAAGGTGGAGATCGCCCTGCAGATCAGGGAGAGCAGCGCGGAGACCCGGAAGGGCAAACCGATGAGCTTCCCGACGGGCTCGCGACGCCGCTAATTCGTCCCAAGCAAAGCCCTCTTTTCCACGCGCAGCATTCGGAGCGGTACCATCGTCAACAGCTCATCAAGGAGTACGAGAGGCGCTTCGATTGCCGTTTCGTAGTCCTCGTCGACACGATCTTTCCGGCGATTATCACTCTCTTCGAGGAGGTAATCGCTTCCGCCGACCCAGCTCAGGATCTCCACCTCTTGCTCGACACACCGGGTGGCGACGGAGAGTCGGCCATTCGGCTGGTTCGACAGGCCCAATCGCGGTGCCGGGAGCTCACAATCATCGTCCCCAACCAAGCCAAGAGCGCGGGCACGCTGCTGGCAATGGGGGCACATCACATACTGATGGGGCCGACGAGCGATCTTGGACCTGTTGACCCGCAATTTGAAGCGCCAGAAGGAGGCGGCCTTTACTCGGCAAAGGACCTGATCGCAGCGGTTGACCATGCCGAAGCGGCTCTGGCCAAAAACCCCGACAGCTATCCAGTGCACGTGTCGCTGCTCGCGGATGTCAGCGCCGTGATGGTTCAGCAGGCGCGATCGGCTCTGGAGCGCAGCGAGGATCTGGTGCGCGAGGCTCTTACGAGTAATCCAGATCGCAGTCCTGAGGATGCCGACGAGATCGCCGAGTCGGTGAAGAAAAAACTGATCGACCTTCCCACAGATCACGGGGCGGTTTTCGACGCCAACGATGTAGAAGGAACGGGTCTGCCGGTTATCCATGCCGATCCAGCCGGGGATCAGTGGGCACTGATCTGGATGCTGTGGACCAAGTACTTCAATCTCGACCAGCGCGTCATCGAGGGAAACATTGCTTCGCAGGTCATGCATTACCCCTCATTCGACGATTAGCTCCGTGTCGTCGCTCAGCAGACCTTTACTGCCTTACGGGCGAGCGAGATCGGCTGACCCACCCCCCGAATGAGATGGCTAGGAACGTCGTCGTCATCGGCATGCACCGCAGCGGCACCTCGGCGGTGACCAGCGCGATCGGGCTGCTCGGCTGCTCGCTCGGCGACACCGGCGACTTCACCTCGCCGAGGCGCTGGAACCCCGAGGGCAACTGGGAGCACCAGCGCCTGATCGAACGCAACGAGATGGCCCTCGAGCTGCACGGCGGCACCTGGTTCGCGCCGCCGCCGCTGCCGCCCGGGTGGGAGAGCCGCGCCAAGGCGCAGGCGATGGTCCCCCGGCTGCGCGCGGAGTTCGCCGCGCTCTACCCGGAGGAGGGCTGGGTGTGGAAGGACCCGCGAGCCTGCCTGACGCTGCCGCTCTGGCTGGCGGCATGGGACGCGGCGCCCGTCGCCGTCATGTCGTTCCGCCACCCGCTTGCCGTGGCGAAGTCGCTGACCGCCCGCAACGGCTTCTCCCTGCGCCACGGCCTGGCGCTCTGGGAGATCTACAACGCGCAGGCGCTCTGGAACCTGCGCGACGTGCCGACGTTCGTGCACGGCTACGACAGCGCTCTCGACGATCCGCCCCGCTTCGTCGCCGAGCTCGGCGAGGCCCTGACCGCCCAAGGCGTCGCCCTCGACGGCTCGGCCGCGGCGGCGGCCGCGGCGCTGAAGCCGTCGCTGCGGCGCAACGCGGCCGGCGAGGAAGACCTGCAGCAGCTCAGCGAGCGCCAGCGCGAGCTCTGGGGGCTGCTCAACGGCCTCGCCGAGGGCGGCCCCTGGCCCGACGGCGACACGCTCGCGAAGCTGACCAGGCTCTCGCCGACGACCCGGCTGCTGCTCTTCTCCAAGGTCCCGCCGCGCCGCCGCGCCATCCTCCTCCGCGCCCGGCTCCGCCGAGGGCTCGGCCGCTCCTGGCAGCGGTAGGCCTCAGCGCAGCTTGCCGACCAGATAACGACGAGCCGGCGGCGAGAGCAGGCGATGGCCGTAGCGCAGCGCCAGCGGCCCCGCCGCGAGGCGCACGCCGGGCCTGCCCCTGAGCGCAGCCTGGACGAGGATGTCGGCCCGCTGCAGGTCGGCGGCCCGGCGGACATCGGCGACCGCGTCGGGCTCGCGCCGCAGGAACTCCCGTTCGATGCGGTCGAGCCAGCGCAGCCCCTCGCGCAGATCGCCCGCTCCGACCGTCGCGTCGATCCGGTTGACCAGGACCCGCTGCGCCCCCGGCTCGGGCCGCACGCCGAGCGTCCGCTCGAGGTGCCGCGCCGCGCAGCGGACGAAGTTCTCCACCTGCACCCCCTCGTGCCGTGCCGAGACGCTGCCGGGGTCGACGCGCACCCTCACCAGCGGCTCGTCGATGTTGCAGATGCCGGCACCGTCGGCGAGCATGCGGGCGAGCATCTCGTAGTCCTCGGTGTGCAGGCTCTCCCGGGTGCCGCCGTAGGGGTGAGCCCGCATCGCCTCGGCCCGCGCCGCGATCGTCATGTGCATCGCGGGCGTGACGAGGAGCCCGGCGAAGCGCGCCCCACCGGGCTCGAGGCAGCGCACCGGCCGGGGACGGAGGCGACGGCCGGTCGCGCCGTCGACCACCTCGACGCCGGTGCCGACGACGTCGATCTCGGGCCGGGCGGCGAGCACCGCGACCTGGCGCTCGATCCGCGTCGGCGCCGCCACGTCGTCGGCGTCCATGCGGGCGATGAGCTCGCCGCGCGCCTCTGCGACGCCGCGGTTGAGCGTGCGAATCACCCCCTGGTTCTCGGGATTGCGCAATACCCGGATCCGCTCGTCGCGAGCGGCGAGCTCTGCCAGGATGCGCGGCGTGCCGTCGCTCGAGCCGTCGTCGATGGCGAGGACCTCGAGCCTGCCGTAGGTCTGGCCGAGCAGCGATTCGAGCGCCTGCGCCAGGAAGCGCTCGGCGTCGTAGCAGGGCAGGACGACCGATACCAGCGGCTCGCTACTCACGTCTCAGCGCCATCCTCACCGTTCGCTTCAGCATCGGGTTCGAGGGCCACTGCCAGGCCGCGGCGAGCAGCGCGGCGGCGCGGCGGCCCCGGCCCTTGGCCCAGCGGCAGCGCCAGAGCTGGTAGTCGGAGCGGCAGTGGCGCCGCTCGGCCGCCTCGACCAGCGGGTAGCGCTCACCCGCGTCGAGCGTCGCCGCGAGGCGGTCGAGCTCGCCGAACGGCACGTCGTTGAGCTCGTAGGGCGAGAGGGTCTGCAAGGGGACGTGGCGCAGCTTCTCGTCGATCAGCTCGCGCTCGGGCGCGACTATCTCCTCTTCGTCGCCCGGCAGGCTGAGCGGCGTGACGGAGGGATGCAGGTGCCAGATGCAGGCGTAGGAGAGCTCGGTCGCGACGTTGAACGGCGCCGGCGCCAGGCCGGCGTTGTAGAAGCGGTAGCTGTGCTCGGTGTGCCCCCAGCGCCGGTACTCGGCGAAGCGCGGGTGCCAGCCGCCGACCTGGCGCAGCCCCTCGGCGGTGAAGAAGTTGAACCGGGCGCTGCCGACGAAGGAGTGAGCGACGCGCCGGCCCGCGATCCGCGATTCCCCCGCCGGCTCGCCGATCCGCCGCTCCGAGAAGAGCGAGAAGTGGTGGATCTCGCTCGCCTGCGCCAGCTCGACGTGAGCCGGGAAGACGACGCCGTCGATCAGCTCGACGTCGTCCTCGACGAAGAAGTAGTAGTCGAAGTCGGGGAAGCGCTCGAGCACGCGGTTCTTCGAGAGCCCGACCCCCTCGCGCTCGCGCGAGTGGATCAGCGGCACCCGCCACTCCGCGCAGAAGCGGCGCGTCTCCTCGTCGTCGCCGTCGAGCGCGACGAGCAGCGGAAAGCGCGGGTCCCCGGCGCAGAACCGGGCGAAGTGCGGCAGGTAGCGCCGCAGATAGCCGGGGCGCTCGCAGGTCGTGATGCAGACCAGGGCGCGGTAGTCCTCGCTCCGCGGTCCGTTCACGCCATCACCCGCTCGGCCAGCCGCGCGAGCACGGCGTCGTCGACGGCCGGGTCGAACTTGCGCGCGAAGAGCGCCTCGCTCTCGAGCATCGCCGGCAGGTCGTCCATCCCGAGCAGGCGCGGGTGGCTCGCATCGGCGGGCCAGCGCATGAAGCGCAGGCTGTCGTCGACGACCTCGTGGCGCTCGGCGAAATCGGTGCCGAGCAGGATGCTCTGGAAGAAGAGCTCGTCGGGGGCGAGCGTGTGCTCGTGGTAGCGGCGGTAGTCGGGGTGCCGATCGAGGAAGGCGAGGACGTGCTCGGCGGCCGGCCGGCTCAGGTTCCACCACTGCGAGCCGCCGAAGGCGCGAGCGTAGGACGGGAAGCGACGCGGCGGCTTGAAGATGCCACGCAGCCTCAACGCCTGGTTCAGCAGGCGACCTTTGCGG
This sequence comes from Chloroflexota bacterium, assembly GCA_050258095.1. Lineage (GTDB taxonomy): Bacteria > Actinomycetota > Thermoleophilia > Solirubrobacterales > 70-9 > VRUE01. Next base: position 22,072 of record JBLMYD010000010.1, on the reverse strand, counting down.
TTGAGGAAGCTCGTGTCCTCGCCCCTGGGAACGCAGGTCTCGCGCCGGCCGCGCACCGTGTAGCTGTAGAAGTCGGTGCGGTCGCGGCCGCCGAGGCGCCAGCGCGCGACCGGCAAGGGAAGGTGCTCCAGATAGCTGCGCGGGCCCGCCGCGGCGCAGAAGGCGACGATCTCCTCGACCGGCCGCAACGGGAAGTCGCGGCCGCTGAGCAGGATGAAGTACTCGCAGCCGTCGGCGACGCCGCGGACGAGTCCCGCCAGCGCCGCGTCGACCAGCTCGGGGCTTCCCCAGGCGGTCGCGTGACGGGGCAGCAGCTTCGCCTCGCCGGCGCCGGCGCTTTCCAGCGCAGCGGTGAAGGGCGGCAGCGCAACGCGCCTGTCGACGTGCAGGTAGAAGCGGGCATCCGGGTGGCGAAGCGCCGCCAGCAGCCGCCCCAGCAGCTCCGGGCGGTCGTGGGCGAGGACGACGAAGGCCGTCTTCATCGCACGCCGCGATCCTGGCGCAGGGCATAGCGGAAGTAGAAGCGGCTGCGCGCCCGGTGCGCGGCCTTCGCCGCCTCCGGGCGACCGACCGACTTGGCGAGCTGTACCAGGCCGACGACCAGGGCGAACGAACGCGCCCAGAGGCGTCCGTGCATCGCTCGCGCGGCGCCGAGCTGCCCGGCGAGCTCGCGCCGGGCGCGCTCCCCCTCGTCCCAGGTCGCCCGGGCGCTGGTCCCGTGACCGTGGACGAGCGCGACCTCGCGGCAGACGCCGATCTGCCAGCCCGCCCGCGCCATCCGCCAGCACCACTCGCGGTCCTCCCCGTACATGAACAGGCTCTCGTCCAGCGGTCCTACCTCCGCGACCGCCTCGCTGCGCGCGATCAGCGCCGCTCCCGGAATCCAGCCGTCGACGATCTCCCGCGGCTCGCGCTCGCGAGGCAGCAGCCACCTCGACCGCAGCCTCCGCGGCAGGAGCTCGTGCAGGCGCAGCGCCCTGACCAGCGAGCGCACGGGGCTGTCCTGCGCCCGCTCGACGACCTCCTCCTCGCCGTCGGCGCCGCGCAGGCGGGGGCTCGCCAACCCGACCCTCGGGTGCGCGTCCATCCACGCCACCAGCCGCTCGATCCCGGCCGCGTCGGCCTCGACATCGGGGTTGAGCAGCATCCAGTACCTGGTCTCCACCCGCGGCCAGGCCAGGTTGCAGCCGCCGGCGAAGCCGAGATTGCCGGCGCTCGAGATCAGCTCGACGCCGGGCAGCAGCCGCTTCAACAGCTCCGCGCTCCCGTCCGGGCTGGCGTTGTCGACGGCGACGAGGCGGACGAGCCCGCGCTCGACGGCGGGCGCGATCGCCGCCGCGTAGCGCTCGAGCGACGCCTCCGAGTTGTAGAGCACGGTCGTCACGGTCACGGGCGGCTCGGGCACACCGGCCTTCGGAGCGGTCCCCGCCTCACCCGCCGGCGACATTCTCTGACCATACTTCGACCAGCGCGTCGGCGAAGTCCCGGTAGTTGGCGGCCGCGTCGTAGCGGGCGGCGAAGGCGGCGCGGACCTCCGCCCGGTCGAAGCTCCCCGGCTCGATCGCCTCGTCCAACGCCACTGCCACCTCGGTGCTGCCGGCCTCGGCCGGCAGCAGGATCCCCGTGCCGGGGACGACGATCTCGGGCACGCCGCCGACCGCGAGCGAGACGATCGGCACGCCGAAGCTCTGCGCCTCCATCATCGAGACCGGCACGCCCTCGGAGAGGCTGAGCGAGAGGAACGCCGAGACCCCGTGCTCGGCGTAGAAGCCGCGCACTACCTCGTTCTCCACCCGCCCCGGCAGCTCCCAGCTCACCGCCGCGGGGAGCGAGGCGGCGGCGGCCTCGACCCGGGAGCGCTCGGGCCCCTCGCCGAAGTGCACCCAGCGCAGCGGCCGCTCGCAGGCCGCCAGCGCCGCCGGGATCAGGTGCACCTGCTTGCGTGGGATCAGGCTCGAGCAGGAGACGACCAGGGGCGGGTCGTCGGGCCGCTCGGGATAGGAGGGCGGGAAGGGCACGCCGAGCCGCGCCAGCCGCACCTTGCCGGCGTCGCGCCCGACTCGCTCGCGCATGTAGCGGGCGCTGTCCTCGGCGATCGGGAAGATCGCGTCGAGGTGCGCGGCCTTGAACTCGCGGAAGGGGACGCGGCGCAGGCCCGCCTCGGCGAAGTCGAAAGCGTCGAAGCGGTGTGCGCGCGCGACCGCGCAGCGGATCGCGCCGCGCCGGCGCAGCTCCGCCAGGGCCAGCGTGCTGTTCTCGAACCAGAAGTCGTAGAAGAGCGCCTCGCGCAGCCCGTTCTCCCCCACCCACGCCTCCAGGCTGCGCGCCTTGAGCAGGTTCTCGGCGAGGAGGTCGAGGTAGGCGCGGGCGCCGCCGGCATAGGCGCGCCAGTTGGAGGGGCGGCGCAGCGTGCGGGCGAGGATCCGCAGCGCCTGCGGCGTCCTCAGCGCCTCCTGCTTCTGTGCGCGCGACCAGCCCCGCTGCCAGCCGAGGTCGGCGACGGCGGCGTTCTCCGGGAGCTCGGTCGTCTCCGCCCCCGGGCGCCCCGGGTGAGAGGGAATGACGAACACCCGCCGGAAGCGGGGGGCGATCGCCGCCAGCTCGCCGCCCAGCACGGCCTCGCCGTGGGGAAAGCGGCCGCTGAGCAGCACCAGGTCCGGCTTGCGAGCTGTCATCGACAGGCTCTCTCGGCCGCTCACCGATCCCGCCCGCGCAGGCGGCGGGCGGCGCGCTTAGCGCGGCGCTTGGCGCGGCGGAAGAGCGACGGCCGGGGCTGGGGCAGCCGCGTGAACTCGCCGACCCCGTCGCCGGGGCGGAGGACCGCGACGATGTAGTCGCCCTCGCGAATCCAGATCGAGTACCGCTCGTAGTAGGAGAGATAGAGGCCGTGCCGGTAGGCGTTCGCCAGCAGCACGTCGGCGTGGATCGGCTGGTCGATGATCTGCAGGTTCTCGGGGTTGTGGACGTGACACCACTCGAGGTGATGCGGGTTGGGGTAGTGCAGCAGCACGTAGCCGTCCGGCTTGACCCAGGAGACGACCCGGGCGAAGAGCGCGTCGTGCAGCTCCAGCGGGATGTGCTCGATCACGTCGGGGAGCAGGACGACGTCGAACCGCTCGCCGACGTCGACGTCGGCGGCGACCACGTCGGCGGCGAGGAAGCGGACGTTCTCGTAGGAAGCGAGCCGCTCCCGCGCGGTCTCGATGCTGCGCGGGCTCAGGTCGATGCCGAGGATGGAGCCCTGCGGCAGGTGCGCGGAGACGAGCTGGGTGACGGTCCCGACCCCGCAACCGAGCTCCAGCACGCGGTCGTCCGGGCGCAATCCGAAGCGGCGCAGCCAGGCGACGATCGCCTCGTGGCGGCGGTTGACGCCGACCCGCGTCTGGCGCTCGACGAACTCGTCGTAGAAGGCGCTGACGTCGGTGCTGCTCGCCTGTCCCGCCTCACCCATGAGCGCGTCGGCCATTGAGAACCCGGCACATGTCCCCGGATATCATGCCGCAAGGCGGCGGTCCACCGGTCGCTCGAGGCATGCCACCATCGTTCGTCATCGCAGGAGCGCCCCGGGCCGGCACGACGTGGCTGTATCGCAACCTGGACCGCCACCCGGATATCTTCCTCACCCCGAACAAGGAGCCCCGCCACTACGCCGTGCGCGAATCCGAGCGCCTCGCCTTCAGTGGCCCCGGCGACCGCCGCTGGCTCGACCAGCTGGTGCAAGGCGGGGACGAGTACGAGGCGCTCTTCGCCGGCGCGGGCGCCGGCCGGCTGCGCGGCGAGGCCTCCAGCGACTACCTCTACCGCTCACGGGTCGCCGCCCCGCGGCTGCGCGCCGAGGCGCCCGCCGCCCGCATCGTCTTCATCCTCCGCGATCCGGCCCACCGCGCCTACTCGAACTGGCTCCAGCACGTCCAGCACGGGCGCGAGCTGTTCTCCTTCGCCGACGCGCTCGATGCCGAAGAGAAACGGATCGAGCTCGGCTGGGCCTGGTGGTGGCACTACCTGCGGCGCGGCTTCTACGCCGAGCAGCTCGAACCGTTCCTCGACGCCTTCCCCGACGACCAGCTCCTGATCCTGCTGCACGACGACCTGCAGCGCGACCCCCGCGGCCTGCTCGAACGGGTGAGCGCCTTCCTCGAGATCGACCCGGCTCCCCTGACCGAGGACCGGGAGCAGCTCGAAGCACGGGAGAACCGCTCGCTGGTCCCCCGCTCTCGCGCCCACGGCGCCGCCAGGCGGCTGCTCGGACCGGCCGCGACGGCGACGGCGCGAGTCTTGCCCGGGGCGGCCGAGGAGCGCCTGCGGAGCTGGTTCCAGCGCCGGACGCTCGGCCCCACCATCGCCGCCGCCGACTACAGGCGCCTCAGCACCGCCTACGCGGCCGACGTCAGGCGCCTCGCCGGCATCACCGGCCTCGACCTCTCCGCCTGGCGCAGCTGAGGCTCCCCGTTTGACGTTCCCCCAAGCGGGTACGCGCTTCGGGGAGTGCAAGCGACAGACGGGCTACTCGCCGTCCTGGATGACCGCCGACGGGGCGGTGAGGCCGGAGGCGGTGCGGAAGTAGCTGCTGTTGACGTGCAGCGCGCTCGCCGTGTCGAACGCCTCCAGCCTGCCGTCGACGATCACCATCACCCGGTCGCAGATATCGAGCGTCGACATGCGATGGGCGATTACGAACAGGGTCAGCTCGCTCTTCAACGTCGCCAGCGAGCCCTGGATCGTGCGCTCGGTGTGGGGGTCCAGGGCGCTCGTCGGCTCGTCGAGCACGAGCACCGCCGGGCGGGTGGCGAGGGCGCGCGCCAGGCAGACCCGCTGCTGCTGCCCGCCCGAGATCGCGTCGGCCCGGGGACCGATCACCGTGTCGTACCCCGCAGGCCAGGCGACGACCTCGTCGTGGATGCCGGCCAGGCGCGCCGCCCGCTCGACCTCGCGGTCGGAGATCGGCCGCAAGAAGCGGATGTTGTCGGCGACGGAGGCGTGCAGAAGGCGCGGCTCCTGCGGCAGGTAGGAGACGGCCCGGTGCCAGTCGTCGGCGTCGAACTCCATCGCCGGCACGCCGTTGACCAGGTAGCGACCGCTGTCCGGTTCCCGCAGGCGCAGGAGGATCTGCACCACGGTCGACTTGCCCGCCCCGGTCGGGCCGACGATGCCGACCGTCTCGCGGGCGGCGACCGCGAAGCTGACGCCGTGCAGGACCGGGCGCCCGGCGTCGTACTCGAAGGAGACGTCCTCGAAGGCCAGGTCGCGCAGCTCGCTCAGCGCTCGCGTGCCGCTGTGCTCGCGGCTCGCTTCGTAGCGGCGCTGCGTGTTGCGAACGCGTTCGAGGTTCGGCAGCGACTGGCGCACGGACTGGTAGGAGCCCTGCGCCTGCTGGCCGTAGGAGCTGGCCCGCACCAGCAGCAGGACGACGGCGCCGAGCGAGGCCACGTGCCCGGCGCCGGTGGCGTAGAGGCCGGCGAGGGCGGCGATCACGAACAGGTAGATCAGGCTCTGGTAGATCCCCGGCACGAGGCTCGCCAGCAGCTGCATGTGGAAGAGCGGCCCCCGCAGCGCTTCGATCTGCCCGTCGAGCTGCTCGCGCTGGGCGTCTCCGACCCCGAAGACGTGCGTCTCCTCCGAGAGCCGGACCGCTTCGCTGACGCCCCGGGCATAGCCGATCGAGGCACGCGAGAGCTCGTGGCCGTAGCGGCTGCCGACGTTGCTCAGCGGTCGCAGCGCCAGGAACAAGCCGCCCGCGACGGCGACGACGACCGCCGCCGCGACGACGTTGAAGGCCAGCGCCGAGCCGACGAGGACGAGGAAGGTGAGCATCGAGACGACCAGGCTCGTCGCCGCTCGCACGCCCGCGACCGACTGCCCGATCTGGTTGGTGGCGAACTCCTGCAGCTGGCCCTCCCGGTCGCGCGACTGCACGCCCCAGGCGGCGCGGCTGTAGGCGGCGAACAGCTCGTGGCGCAGCCGCACCTGCATGTCGGCCGCGATCCGCGACGGCACGTAGGAGATCAGCGCCTGCAGGGCGAAGCGAAGGAGCGCGAGGCCGAACGCCAACCCCAGCAGCACCCCCAGGCCCTCGTCGACGCTGAGCGGGCCGATGTCGACCTGGACGCTGCTCGAGCCGTCGACCAGCGCCGCCGCCACCTGGGCGAGGACGGCGAGGATCCCCGCTTCCGTCAGCCCCGAGAGCACCGAGCCGGCCATCAGGGCCACGATCCAGCTGCGGCGCCGACCGAGCATCTCGCCCATCCAGGCCGAGATCGTCATCAGCCGCGCGACGCCCGAAGCGCTCGCCCCGGGCGCGGGGGGCTCGGCGGCCGCTGCCTGCTTGCCCTCGCCGCGCGAGGCCATCGCCTCCCGCAGCCGCCCGGCGAACTGCTGGATCGCCTCCTCGCGCACCTCGTCGGGGGGTATCCCCATCCGGTTGGTGATCGTGCCGAAGTCCGCCCGCGGGGTCGCCGACTTCTTGCGGAACTCCTCCTCGGACTTCGCGTAGTAGTGGTTGATCCGCAGCAGGTCGGCCGTCGGCGGTTCGCGGGTCGCGGTCGGGACCGGCAGGCCGTCCTCGCCGACCGGGTTGCCGCGCAGGCGGAAGGTGTGCGAGCTGCGCGCGCCCAGCGTCATCTTCGGGTAGACGATCGACTTGATCAGCACGTTGGAGTCGTCGTCGTCGCGCGCCCGCATCGGGTAGCTCTCGGTGACCAGGCCGTCGACGGGGTGCACGTGGCCGTTGGTGCCGAAGAAGCGCCGGTTGACCGCGACCGCCGGGTGGGTGTCGAAGCGCCGCAGAACCTCGGGCAGGGGCCTGCCGGTGGGAGAGAAGAGGAACTCGTCGACGTCGATCGCCGCGATCCAGCGGACCTCGTCCCCGTGGCGCGCCAGGCAGTCGTCGTAGGCCTGCAGCTGACCCTCGGGCCAGTGGCTGACCTCGACGATCCCGGCCTCGATCTCGGGGGCCAGGGCCGAGCGCCAGTCGTCGCTGCTCAGGTGGTCGTAGAGGTAGAAGCGCTCGACGCCCTGCAGCCGGTGGAAGGTCACCCACTCGGCCAGGTAGGGAGCCTCGTCGAGGAAGATCGCGCAGATCGCCAGCTGCACGGGGGGCCGCGTCCCCAACGGCCGCGGCCAGCGGGCGCGCGCGTAGCCGGCGCGGCGGAACGCGTTCCTCGCCTTGCGCAGGCTCGCCAGGAGGAATCCGGGGATGACCCGTTCGGCGCGCTTCACGAAATCCGTCGTCTCCCTGTTTGAGCTCCGGGCTGTGCGGCGGACCCTCAAGCCCCCGTCGCCGTCAGCCGTCCCCATTGTCGCACGCCCTCGGCGCCCTCGACCGTGCTCGTGCGCTCGGCCGGCCTGCGCAGGGAGACGACGATGCAGATGAAGAGGGCGACGATCTGCGTGCGGTAGCGGAACGCGGTGCCGGCGTTGCCGGCGCTCAGCGAGTAGGCGATCAGCATGAAGAGCGCGACGTAGATCAGCGGCCCCGCCCGGGTCATGATCCGCCCCCGGTTGCGCAGCATTTCCCGGCCCAGGAAGAAGAGGGCCAGGTAGGCGGCCACCGTGCCGAAGAGGCCCAGCCCCTGGCTGACGTTGCCGAGCTGCCAGGGGAAGGGCCGGAAGAGGACGTCGGCGGAGCGCAGCGGCAGGTTCTTGACGATCGCGCCGCGGGTCGAGAAGTCGACTTTTTCCAGCTTCAGGTTCGAGTTGCCGGACGCATTCGCTTCCTGGGGGACCTGGAGGTTCTTTTCCAGGCTTTCGTGGGTCGAGGCGGCGAGCACGGTGGGGGCCACGACCGCGGCGAAGAGGACGACGAAGGCGACCATCGCGGACGAGCGCATCGTCTCGCGGTGCTCGGGGCGCAGGCCCGCGTGCAGCACGGTCGCCGCGCCGGCGGCGATCAGGAACCAGCCCGCGTAGTGGCGGGTGGCGACGGCGATTAGGCAGCCGGCGACGATCGGCAGCAGGTAGCGGGGCAATCCGCGATGCCAGACCCTCGCCCCGCCGAAGGCGACGAGGCCGATCGCGAGCATCATGTTCGCCTCCTTGTGCAGGAGGCTCGAGAAGAAGACGCCGGCGGGCTCGAAGGCGAGCAGCCACATCGAGATCACCGCGGCCCGGGCGCCCGCCAGCTCGTAGACGGCCGCCGCCAGGAGGACGAGGCCGATCACCGCGATCCCCGCCTGGGTCACGCGCAGCGCCAGTTCGGGCGAGTCGAAGAGGTAGCGCTGGACGGCGATGACGAAGACGTGCAGTTCGGTCCCCAGCGCGCTGGTCCACTCGCTGGAGCCGAAGGGCGTGCGGGCGATCGTCGCCGCGTGGTGCGTGAAGGTGACCTCGTCGCCGCCGCGCAGCGTCTTCGCCACCGAGGTGAGCGAGATCAGGCCGGCGGCGAAGACGCGCACGCCGAAGGCGGTCAGCGCCGCCGTGCCGACGTCGAACCCCGGCATCGAGCGGCGCATGCGGCGCACGAGGAGGAAGATCAGCTCGCCCATCACGGCGAACATCGCCAGCGACGTCAGCGCCGAGTGGATGCTCTGGTCCGTCAGCTGCAGCACTCTGCGGCTGGACGATAGCCGGGCTCAGGGGTGGCCGTGAACCGAAACTCGCAAGCGGAAACGAGCCGGTCCATATAATTCGCCTCCTGTGACCGAGTCACGCCAGGAAGGACTCGATATTCGTCAGTGGGGGGGCCTGATCTGGCGCCGCAAGTGGCTGCTGCTCGCGATCGTCGTCGTCCTCCCCGTCGGCGTCTACCTGGTCTCCTCGCAGCTGCCGAAGACCTACCAGGCGAAGGCGACCGTCAAGATCGAGGCCGCGCGCACGGCGACGAGCCTACTCGGCGGTCACTCGAACTCGAAAACGGAAGTCGCCGAAGCCAAGACGCTGCTGAAGACGCCGGTGGTGGCGCGCCGCGCCGCGCACATCCTCGGCAAGCCGCCCTTCGCCGCCAAGGGGCTGCTCGGCCACATCTCGGTCGCGTCGGCGAACCCCGAAGAACCGAGCAGCAACTTCATCTCGATCGTCGCGACCGCCTCGAACCCCGACGAAGCCGCGGCGATCGCCAACGCCTTCGCCAAGGCCCTCGGCCAGATCCGCACCGTGGAAGGGATCAAGACGATCGATCTCACGATCCATGCGCTCGAAGCCCAGCGCGACAAGGGGGAAATCTCCGGGGAAGCCCTCGCCAAAGAACTGTCGGCGCTGCGCCTGCTGAAAGCAAGCCAGGCGAACACGACCCCGATCGTCGAAGCGGCGACCCCTCCGGCGGCGCCGATCTCGCCGAAGCCCAGGCGCAACGCGATCATGGCCCTGATCCTGGCGCTCCTCGTCGCCGCGGCGCTGGCGCCGATGCTCGACCGGTTCGACCGCCGCATCCGCAACGCCGGCGAGCTCGAAGACCTGCTCGACGCGCCGGTGCTGGCGGTCGTCTCCGACGACGCCTTCCCCGGGCATCCGCCGAGCTACCACGTGCGCGAGTCCTTCGAGACGCTGCGCGCCAGCCTCACCTACTTCAACGTCGACCGCACGCTCTCCAGCCTCGTCGTCGCCAGCCCGATCCCCCAGGACGGCAAGACGACCGTCGCGATCAACCTGGCGATCGCCTACGCGCTGGACGAACGCGACGTGATCCTGATCGACGGCGACCTGCGCCGGCCCCAGGTGGCCGCCCGTCTCGGCAAGGAGGTCAGCGTCGGCCTCGACTCGGTGCTGGTCGGCGAGAAGACGCTGGACGAGGCGCTCTCCTACGTCGACGTCGGCGCCGGGCGGCTGCGCATCCTGCCGGGGGCGACGCCGCCGCCGAACCCGGCGGTGCTGCTCGGCTCGCAGCGGATGCGCATGCTGCTCGCCGAGCTCAGCGAGCAGGTCGACGTCGTCCTCATCGACACCCCCGGCCTGCTCGCCTGCAGCGACGCGATCCCGCTCTTCAGCCAGGTCTCGGGGACCGTGATGGTCGCCCGCCTCGACCGCACGCCGCGCGACGTCGTGCGCCGCACCAGGCAGGTGATCTCCTCTTCCGGCGGCACCGTGCTGGGCAGCGTCGTCACCGGCGCCCACACGAGCGGCATCTACGGCTACTCCGGCGGCTACTACGGCTATTACGGCTACTACGGCAGCGGCAACGGCTCCGACGAGGGCGCCCCGATAAACGGCAAGGGGCGGCTGCGCAAGCTGGCTTCGGGCGGCCTACGGCGCTCCCGCAGCTGAGCCCGAGCGCACCGCCACCAGCTCCCGGTACAGGCCGTCGACGTCGCGCAGCAGGCGCTCGGCGCCGTAGCGCTCGACGGCGCGAAGGCGGGCGGCGCGACCGAGGCTCTCCCGTCGCCCGGGGTCGCCGGACATCGTCAGCAGGGCGTCGGCGAACGCCGCCGCGTCGCCGCGCGGGACGAGCAGGCCGGTCTCCTCGCTGACGACCTCCCGCACCCCGCCCACGTCGGTGGCGACGGCGGGCAGCCCGGCGGCGGCGGCCTCGATCAGCGAGACCGGCGTGCCCTCGTTGTCGGAGGAGAGGACGGCGAGGTCGGCGGCGGCGAAGAGCGGCCGCAGCTCGCGCCGGTAGCCGAGGAAGAGGACGGCCGACGCGACGCCCAGCCTCGCCGCCACGCCTTCCAGCCAGGCGCGCTCCTCGCCGTCGCCGACCAGCGCCAGTCGCAGCCGCGGCTCGAGCTCCCTGGCCTGCGCCAGCGCCTCGAGGAGAACGTCGAGGCGCTTGATCCGGACCACGCGGCCGACGAAGACCAGCAGGATCTCCTCCTCCCCGACCCCCAGCTCCTCGCGGGTGTCGCGCCACAGGCTGCCGTCGTCGGGCTCGGCGAGCGGCGCCAGGTCGAGTCCGAGCGGCAGGACCGAGAACCGCTCGCGGGCGGCGACGCGCAGCCGCACGAGGTCGTCGACGGTGGCCTGGCTGACGCCGATCAGGCGGTCGCTGACCCGGGCCATCGCCCGCTCCAGCTCCAGGTAGAGCCGCGACTTCGCCGCCCCGAAGTAGCCCTCCAGGACGTGGCCGTGGTAGGTGTGGACGATCGCCGGCCGCGGCCGCACCGCGAGCGCCGCCTGGCGGCCGATGAAGCCCGCCTTCGCCGTGTGCGTGTGGACGACGTGCGGCCTGAAGCGGCGGGCGATCCCGATCGTCTTCGCCAGCGCCTGCGCGTCGTGCAGCGGGTCGATCGGGGTCCGCAAGTCGCCGAGGAAGCGCATCGTCGCGCCCTCCTCCTCGGCCAGCCCGGCCAGCGACGCCTCGCCCGGCGGCACGGCGCCGTGGACCAGCAGCGTCTCGTAGCGCTCCCGGTCGAAGCGCCGGCCGCTGAGCAGCGCGGCCTGGTGGGCCGGGCCTCCCATGTTGAGGCGGCCGATGACCCTGAGGACGCGGACCCGCTCAGTGGACCCGGTCAAGCGCCTCTCGCTGCCGCTCCTCGTAGGCGGCGAACGTCCGGCGCAGCCCCTCGTCGAAGTCGATCGCCGGCTCGAAGCCGAGCGCCTCGCGCGCCTTGGAGATGTCGGCGAGCGAGTGGCGCACGTCGCCGGGGCGGGGGTCGGTGTGCACGGCCTCGATCTCGCGCCCGGCGAGGGTGCCGATCCGGGCGACGATCTCGTTGAGGCTGATCCGCTCCCCGCAGGCGACGTTGAAGGCCTCGCCGGCGGCGCCGGGCGCCTCCGCCGCCAGCAGGTTGGCGTCGACCGCGTTGTCGACGTAGGTGAAGTCGCGCGACTGCTCGCCGTCGCCGTGGACGACCGGCGCCCGCCCCTCCAGCGCCGCGGTGATGAAGTTGGGGATCACCGCCGCGTACTGCGACTGCGGGTCCTGGCCGGGGCCGAAGACGTTGAAGTAGCGCAGGGCGACGGTCTCCAGCCCGTAGACCTGGTGGAAGGCGCGGCAGTAGCCCTCGGCCGCCAGCTTCGAGACCGCGTAGGGGGCGATCGGCAGCGCCGGCATGTCCTCGCGCTTGGGCAGCTCGGTGCTGGCCCCGTAGGTCGAGGAGGAGGAGGCGAAGACGACCCGGCGCACGCCCTCGTCGCGGGCGGCGAGCAGCACGTTGAGGGTGCCGACGACGTTGGTCGCGTTGCTCGTCAGCGGGTCCTGGATCGAGCGCGGGACCGAGGGCAGGGCGCCGAGGTGGAAGGCGACCTCGCAGCCGCGCACCGCGTTGTGGACGCGCTCGTAGCTCTGCAGGTCGCCCTCGATCAGCTCGACGTCGTCGAGCACGTCCTCGAGGTTCTCGCGCCGCCCGGTGGCGAAGTTGTCGAGCACGCGCACGCCCGAGCCCTCGCGCAGCAACCGGCGCACCAGGTGCGATCCGATGAAGCCTCCCCCGCCGGTGACGAGCGCAACGGTCCCCGTCCTCATAGCCCCGCGAAGTCTACCGGCGCGATATAAGGTGCCCGCGTGTGCGGAATTGCGGGGAGGGTGGACCGCGGGGGCGCGGTGCCGGCGGGGCTGGTCGAGCGCATGTGCGAGCGCCAGGAGCACCGCGGGCCGGACTCGCGCGGCGTCTTCGCGGCCGACGGCGTCGGCCTCGGCATCCAGCGCCTGCGCGTGATCGACCTCGAGACCGGCGACCAGCCCGTCTACAACGAGGACCGCTCGGTCGCCGTCGTCCTCAACGGCGAGATCTACAACTACCGCGAGCTGCGCGAGGAGCTGCGCGGCCGCGGCCACACCCTCGCCACCCACGGCGACAGCGAGGTCATCGCCCATCTCTACGAGGAGGAGGGCCCGGCGCTCGTCCACAGGCTGAGCGGCATGTTCGCCTTCGCCCTCTGGGACGCGCGGCGCCGGCGCCTGCTGATCGCCCGCGACCGGGTCGGCAAGAAGCCGCTCTTCTACTCGGCCCGCGGCGGCACGCTCTCCTTCGCCTCCGAGCTGGCGGCGCTGATGGCCGACGAGGAGATCCCGCGCCAGATCGACCTCGCCGCCGTCGACTGCTACCTCGCCTACGGCTACGTCCAGGCGCCGCGCTCGATCTGGCGCGCCGTCAAGAAGCTCCCCCCCGCCCACACGCTGACCTGGGAGGACGGCGAGGTCAGCGTCGAGCGCTACTGGCAGCTCGACTACGCGCGCAAGGCCGGCGCCCCCCTGCCCGAGCTGGAAGAGGAGCTGCGCGAGCGGGTCGGCGCCGCCGTGCGGCGACGGATGATCGCCGACGTGCCGCTCGGCGCCCTGCTCTCCGGCGGCGTCGACTCGGCGATCGTCGTCGCCGAGATGGCCGCCGCCTCGGAGCGGCCGGTGAAGACCTTCTCGATCGGCTTCCGCCAGGAGGCCTACAACGAGCTGCCGCTGGCGCGGCTGACGGCGCAGCGCTTCGGCACCGAGCACGAGGAGTTCGTCGTCGAGCCCGACGCGATCGCGATCGTCCCCAAGCTCGTCCGCCACTACGGCGAGCCCTACGCCGACTCCTCGGCGATCCCCAGCTTCTACCTGGCCGAGCTGACCCGCCGCGAGGTGACCGTCGCGCTCAACGGCGACGGCGGCGACGAGAGCTTCGCCGGCTACCTGCGCTACGTCGCCAACAGCCTCAGCGCCGGCCTCGACCTCGTGCCCCGGCCATTGCGCCGCGGCGCCGCCGCGGCCGCGGGCCGGCTGCTGCAGATCGGCGACGCGCGCGGCCTGCGCAGCTACGGGCGGCGCTTCCTCACCTCGATCGGCGAGGACGCCCCGGGGCGCTACGCCGACCACGTCTGCATCTTCAACCGCGCCGAGCGTCGCGAGCTGCTCGGCGCCGCGGCCTCGCCGGCGATCGAGGCCGAGACCGCCGGCGTGATCGCCGGCCCCTGGCGCGCCGCCTCGGGGCGCAGCCGGCTCGACGTCCTGCTCGAGACAGACGTGCAGACCTACCTGCCCGGCGACCTGCTGGTCAAGATGGACATCGCCTCGATGGCCTACTCGCTGGAGGCGCGCTCCCCCCTGCTCGACCCGGAGCTGATGCAGTTCGCCGCCTCCCTGCCGGCCGCGCTCAAGGCTCGCCGCACGCACAAGAAGTGGATCCTGCGCCGCGCCTACCGCGGCCGCATCCCCGACCAGGTCCTCGACGGCAAGAAGCGCGGCTTCGGAGTGCCGCTCGGCGCCTGGTTCCGCGGCGAGCTGCGCGACTTCGCCCGCGACGTCCTGCTCGACCCCGCCAGCCTCGACATCGGCCTCTTCGACGAGCCGCAGGTCCGCGCCCTGCTCGACCTCCACGACGGCGGCGCCGACCGCTCGGCCCAGATCTGGTCGCTGCTGATGCTGGCCCTATGGCACAGGGAGTTTCGTTGAAGCCTTACCGGGGAAATGACCCCGGTTTCCCTTCAACGAACGATCAGGTCGACCACTCGGTCGCCGGCTCGGGGGCCCAGGCGGGCGACTCGAGCAGGGCGACGACCAGGATGCCGCCGACGATCAGGACGACGGAGCTGAAGAGGGCAACCGGCTGGTCGCTGTCGACGAGGATCGCGCCGAGCCCGACCAGGGTCGCCTGCGCCGCCGCCAGGACGGTCGCCACCCGGCGCTCCGTCCCCAGCTTGGCGCGCAGCCTGTGCGTCAAGTGGTCGCGACCGCCTTTGAACACCCCGGCGCCGCGCCGCAGACGGGAGACGATGACCAGGGTGGTGTCGAGCGCCGGCAGGCCGACCAGCACCACGGCGAGCGGCACGAACGTCCAGCCGAGGTGGCGGGTCCCGGGCATCGCCATGATCAGCGCCGCGATCGCGAAGCCGACCGGCATGCTGCCGCCGTCGCCGAGGAAGATGCGCGCCGGCGAGGCGAGGTTGTAGCGCAGGAAGGCGAAGCAGGAGCCGGCCAGCGCGAAGGCGATCGCAGCCAGCTCGGGACTGCCCTGGGCGGCGGCGAGCGTGCCGAGCACCGCGCCGGAGACCGCCGCCACCGCGCCGCAGGCGCCGTCCATGTTGTCCATCAGGTTGAAGGCGTTGACGACGCCGGCTACGAAGACGACCGTGATCGCCAGGTTGACCGCGTCGCTGGCGAAGAGCGACCAGCCGATCCCACCGGCGTAGAGGACCGTGCCCGCGGCGATCTCGATCGCCAGCCGGGCCAGCGGCGTCAGCGCGTAGCGGTCGTCGATCGTCCCCACCCCGAGCAGGACCGCGGCGCCGATCGCGATCGGGACGAAGAGGTCCTCGTCCGGACCGAGCAGGAAGCTCGCGAGCAGCAACCCGCCGACCACCGCGGCTCCCCCCAGGTAGGGGGTCGGGCCGGCGTGGCCCTTGTAGCCGACCGGATGGTCGTAGAAGCCGGTCGCGCCGGCAATGCGGATCGCCAGCCGCGTCAGCACCAGCGTCGCGCAGAAGGCGACGAGGAAGGTGAGCTCGGAATCCATCTCTCCCGGCCTACGCGTCGATCAGCCGTTCCGCCGCCCGCGCCCGCTCGAAGGCGGCGACGTCGTCGATCGCGTCCTCGACGCCCCGCGTCGGGCGCCATCCCGTCATCTGCTCGAGGTCGGTCGTGTCCGGGCGCCGACGGCCCAGCTCCTCGAACCCGTCGCCGTAGGCCTCCTCGTAGGGGACTAGACGGATGTTCGAGCTGGACCCGGTCCGCTCGATCACCGTCTCGGCGAGCTCGCGGATCGTGATCTCCGCGGAGCGGCCGACGTTGAACGCCCTGCCGCGGGCGCCCTCCTCGTCCATCAGCATGACCAGGGCCCGCGTCGTGTCGAAGACGTGGGCGAAGCAGCGCGCCTGGCTGCCGTCGCCGTAGACGGTGAGGTCCTCGCCGGCGATCGCCTGGCCGACTAGGCGCGGCAGGACCATGCCGTAGGCGCCGGTCTGCCGCGGGCCGACCGTGTTGAAGAGGCGAGCGACGACGGTGTCGGCTTCGCGCTCGCGGTGGTAGCCGAGCGCGGCCGCCTCGCCGAAGGCCTTGGCGACGGAGTAGGACCAGCGGGCGATCGAGGGCGGGCCGAGAATGCGGTCGGACTGCTCGTTCAGCGCCGCGCTGCTGTTCTTGCCGTAGATCTCCGAGGTCGAGGCGAAGAGCAGGCGGCGACCGAGCCGGTAGGCCCCCTCGATCACGACCTGCGAGCCGCGCACGCTGCGGTTCAGCGAATCGACCGTGCGCTCGACGATCAGCTTGACCCCGACCGCCGAGGCGAGGTGGAAGCAGGCGTCGGCCCACAGCATGCAATCGTCGAGCAGCGCCACGTCGCAAACCGAGCCCTCGACGAACTGCGCCCGCCCCGAGGCGAGCGCTCCCGCGATGTTCTCCTCCCGCCCGGTGCTGAGGTCATCCAGAATCAGAACCTCGTCCCCGCGCGATACCAGGCTGTCCGTCAGGTGCGAGCCGATGAAGCCCGCCCCTCCGGTGATCAGATACCTCAACTGGCCATCTCCCTCTCCTTGCGCCCCGCCGATCGCCTAGGCAAATGCCTTCAGCGAGCGGCTCCCTCCGGCGCTGTTCCCCGTCTTCCCAGTGGTCTTTCGCGAGTAACCCGACACGCGAAGCAACCTGTCATGAGTACATCAGAAAGGGCAGCTTGTGTCAAGGAATACGAAGGTTTACCGATACGCGCAATCCGCATTCCAAAGCGCCTCATTGCCCCTGAGCGGTGAAGCTGAGCGAACCGACCAGCTCCCCCGCCGCGAAGTCCTCTTTGCCTTCGGCGAAGGCTTCGTTGAAGGTCTGAGCGCTCTGAGCAGTAAGCGCAAGCTGAACGTTGGAGGCAGCGATAGTCCTCTGCCCCGGGTCGGCGGAGACCGCGAAGGGGGCCGCGGCGAGGACGCCGACGCGGCCGAGCTTGCCGGGGAAGGCGGGCGTCGGCTCGACGTCGGCTTCGGCGCTGTCGAGCCGTTCGGCCATCTCCAGCCACTGTTCGTGCCAGAAGACCTGGCCCGCCCCCAGCTGCAGGAATTCGACTTCCCCCCCGGTCCGCAGCTCCCCTTCGGTCCCGCTCGGGGCGAGCCTCCCGCCGCCGATGATCGGCAGCGTGAAGGTCGAGCCGCTGTGTTCGGCGGGGAAGATCGGGTTGATCGAGACGAAGTGTTTGTCCATCTTCGTCACGAAGGCCGAGTCGAAGACGAGCGTCGCCTTGCCCTGGGCGAGGATCGTCGTCAGCTGCGGCTCGGCGTGGCTCCTCAGCGTGCCCAGGAGCTGGCCCGCCGCGAACGGGGCCCGCGGCCGCAGCTTCTTGTTCAAGCGGGTGACGACCTTGGCGGTGAGCCGCACCTGCTTGGCGCTGAAGTCGGTGCCGAAGCCCGACCGCTGCGACGAGATCCTGCGGGCGGTCGCGACCTTGAGCTGCGAGCCGCCGACCTTGGCGATCAGCGGCGTGCGCTTCGTCCGCAGCACCAGCTTGCGCAGCGGGACCTTCCTGCGCGAGCCCTCGAAGACGAGCGACCCTTCCTGGTCGATCTCGCCCTTGCCGATCGTCGTGTCGAGGTTGCCGCCGACGACGGGCAGGACGAAGACGTTGCCCCTCTTCCTCGCCCCCGCCGCCGGGGCCAGCTTGACCCCGTCCTTGCGCAGGAAGGAGGCGAAGCGCTTGTCGAGGACGAGCTTGGTCGTGCCCGAGCCGACCGGGTCGTAGGCGGCGTGGGCGGAGCTCACGACGCCCAAGGCCAGGAAAAGCGTCGCTAGACTTGCGCTCGTGACAGTCAAAACGTTGAGTGGCGATATCGACGAACTGCGACGGGCGCGGGCACTTCGGCTTGAGACTGACCACCGCGCCCCGATGAGCGAGCGCCTGGCGCGCGTCCACGCGCTCTGCAAGCAACTGAGCGCAATCCGAGGCGCCGCGTCGGTTCGTTGAGAGAGTTCGACCTTCGTTCGCTGATCGAGGCCCTGCACGAGGCGGATGTCGAATTCGTCGTGATCGGCGGGGTCGCCGTTGGAGCACACGGGTTCATACGCGGCACGGAGGACCTCGACATCGTCCCCAGCCCCGATCCGGACAACCTCAAACGGCTGAGCGATGCTCTGGGCTTGCTGGACGCGACGCTGCCAACCGTTGGCGAACGCCCCTTCAGCCCCAAGACTGACCTGGGAGTCATTCGCCGGGGCGGGAACGTAACCGCGATGACCAGATTCGGCGGGCTCGACGTGGTGCAACGTGCGCAGGGGGTGCCCAGCTATTCCCAGCTCGTCAAAGACGCCGTCGCGAGCGAGCTGCTGGGCATCCCGGTTCAAGTGTGCTCCCTCGCTCGACTGCGCCAGATGAAGGAGGCCCAGAGTCGAGCGCAGGATCGGCTGGACCTGGAAAACCTCCCCGAGAGCTGAGTCAGCGCAATCGATCGCCCTCATCGCTTGACTCCGCACGTCTTCGTCACCGTCGCCCCCATCGGTTTGCGCCCGGCGAAGAAGAATTCGGCGTAGGCGAGGCGGAACGAGGTCCGCTTCGAGCGGGCCGGCGCCGGGCAGCCGGAGTTGAAGTAGGAGAGATGCTTCCCCCTGTAGGCGTACTCGCGCTTCAGGGTCAGCTTGATCCGGTCCAGGTAGCCCCAGTCGCCGAGGGCCTGGGGCAGCGACGCCCTCAGCTCGGTCCCGTAGGGACCTTCCGACACGTGCTTGATCGAGAAGGAGATGACGAACGAGGAGTTGAACGGGTGGTCGGTGAAGATGTGGGCGAGGATCACCGGCTTGCCCCGTTCCCGGCCGTTGAAGATCAGCAAGCGCCCCTGCGTCGGGTAGGCGCCCTGTTCGTGCAGGACGATGTCGCCCCAGAAGCGTCCCGAGCCGATCAGGGCCCGGTGGCAGTTGGCGAGCGCCCGTTCGGTCGAGGCGGGCTGCACTTCGGGGATGCGGCAGATCGGCAGCCCCTTGGACTGCAGCAGGCCGTGGCGGTTGACCAGGATCCGCATCCGTCGCAGCTGCGGCGGGATCGAGCCGTCGGCGTTCTGCAGGTGCCCGCCGACGAAGACGGCGATCGGGGCGGTCCCGTGCCGGGGCAGCTTGTAGGGCTTGATCTGGGCCAGCACCGTGATCCGCAGGCCGCCCTGCTGGACGACGGCGGCGCCGGCGCCGGCGGCAGCACAGACCAGCAGGATCAACGCCCCAGCGACGACCCTCGCGCCTCCGCTGCGCCTGGCGCTCGTCCTCACCCCTCCACTCCTTCCCGGTCCCTGACGATCGATGTCCCCGGCCAATTGCCTCGTCCCCTGAACCCAGATCGAGGAACGAAGTTGTCTTAATTAAACCAGAGGCAATCGAGGGGAAGTGCGTGGAGCAGGGGGCGGCGATTGCGAGAAGCGGAATGCCTTTGATTTGCTATCCATTCTGAACCCCAATTGCTATATTGATTTCGTGAGCGCAACCGCCAGGCGCAAGACGTCCTTCGAGATCGACACCGCCAAGGTCGATGCCGCGCGGGAAGTCCTCGGGACCAAGACGCTGACCGACACGGTCGATGCGGCGCTCCTGGAGGTCGTCAAGCTGGAGCAGCGCCGCCGGCTGCTCGACCTCCTCTCAAAGCCCGGCGCGCTCGAGCTCGACGATCCAGAGGTCATGCGCGGCGCCTGGCGCTGAAGGTGTCCACCTACCTCGTCGACAAGAGCGCCCTGGCTCGGCGGCGGACCCAGGCGGCGGTCCGCGAAGCGCTCGATCCCCTGCTCCTGGCGGGCGAGGTCGCGACCTGCGGAGTCATCGATCTCGAGGTGCTCTACAGCGCCAGCAGCCCGAGCAACTACCGCAAGACGGCGACCTCCTTGCGAGGCCTTCCCCGAGCGCCGTTCGACGAGAGCTGCGTCGAGCGCGCCCTGGAGGTGCAGGGAATGCTCGCCAAGCGATCGCAGCACCGGGCCGTACCGCTGCCGGACCTGCTGGTGGCAGCCTGCGCCGAGCGAGCCGGTCTGACGGTCCTTCATTACGACGCCGACTTCGAACGGATTGCGACGCTCACAGGCCAGTCGGCGAGGTGGATCGTGCCGCGGGGAAGCGTGTCGTAGGGCTTCCGCGCTTGGTAGCAGTTCTGCTACCTTGCCAAGATGGCGACCGTCCCCCAGAAAGAGCTGCGCAACCACGTCGGGGAAGTTCTCCGCCGCGCCGAGGCGGGCGAGGAGATGACGATCACCGTCTCGGGCCGGCCCGTCGCCCAGCTCGGGCCGCTGCGCACACGCCAGTGGGTCAAGAGCGCCGACCTCGCCGAGCTCTGGGCAGCGCCGCCCGACCCCACCCTGATGCGGGATCTCTCGCAGATGGGGGGAGAGATCGTCGATCCCTGGACTTCATAGCTCGTGGCGGCAGCGCTGCTGGACACCTCGGTGCTGATCGCGGCCAAGAGGCCGCCGATCGAGGAGGCCGCGATCAGCGTCGTCTCGCTGACCGAGCTGCATTTCGGCGTCCTCGTCGCGGCCGACGACGACACCCGCGCGCTGCGCGTCCGTCGCCTCGGTGTCGTCGAGGATCGCTTCGACGCTCTCCCTTTCGACGCCGCCGCCGCCCGCGAGTGCGGCCGCCTGCACGCCGCGGTGGCGCAACGCGGCGGGAAACCGCGCCGGCGGGCCTTCGACCTGGCGATCGCCGCGACGGCAAACGTGCACGGCGTTCCCCTGCTCACCCACGCCGCGGACTTCTCGATCGTCGACGACCTCGTCGACGTGCGCGATTTAGGAACGAAGTTGTCTTAATTAAACCAGAGGCAATCGAGGGGTAGTGCGTGGAGCAGGTCGTCATGCGTGTAGGGCCGGCGCCCAAGGTGCAGCACGACACCGCCGAGGAAGCGCGCCCCAAGCGCATCCCGCAGCTTGCGCAAGCTGCGGAAGTCGGAGTCGCGAGCGCGTTCTGCGGCTTTGACCTCGATAGCCGCCACCGCCCCGTCGTCGCGTTCCAGAACCAGGTCGACCTCGTCACCGTCGGCAGAACAAGTTATTTGAGGGCATTGAAACCTAGAAATTGAGAAGTTGAATTGATGGAAAGTGAGGATGGTCTTGGGACCTCGCGCGCCGCACCCGGTGCCGCCTGGCAGGCCGATGCGGTGACCGCCCGCCTGGGGGAGAGCAACGAGCGTTTCCTCGACGAGAGAGAATTCGCGCTCGTCTCGGGCAGCGCCGAGCGCGGCTTCGGCGTGCTGCATGCCGACAGGCACTTCGACCTCCTCGCGTCCGTGCTGAGCTTCGAGAGCGTGCGGATCGACTAGTCCGCCGCGAGCATGCGCTCGACGGCAGCGATGAATTCGGCGGCGCCCTCGACGTAGCCCTTGGCTTCGTCGGCCGGAGGGGTCTTGGCTTCGTAGTCCGCCCCCTCGCGAGCTTTCTGGGCCTGCTGGGCAAGGGTATGCAGGCTCTGGTCGAAGGCGCCGGTGGTGACGAAGCGCTGGAAGAAGAGGTTCCAGGTGCCACCGTGCCGCCGCGCGTTTTCGTCGTGCTCGGAGAGCGCGGCGCGGGCCGCGTAGAGCATCGAGTAGTAGGCGGCGCTGACGGCCAGGTCGAGGTCGCCGGCGGCGAGCGCGTGGCGGGCGCCCGTCAACCGGGCGCGAGCGGAGTCGATCAGCTCTTCCGAACGCGGGCTCACCGGTACTCGTCCCCCTCCAGCGCGCTGCCGGCGAGGACGAGCTTGTCGCGATCGACCTCTTGGAAGAAGAAGCTGCGGATGCGGCGTCGATCGACCAACCGGTCCGAGTCGAGCATTTGAAGCGAGTAGTAGGGCGGCGAGTCGCCCTCCGTGACGACGGCGTCGATCAGCTTCGGGGTGAAGTCCCGATCGAAGGCGCCCACGTCGCGGCGTGGATCGACGATCGCCATCATGTCGATGTCGGAGCGCCGGTCGTAGTGGGTCTCGTCGGGGTCGGCCTCGCCGCGGGCGCGCGAGCCGTAGAGCCAGACGGCGAGGAGATCCTCGCCCAACTCGCCTTCGAGCAGGGCGACGATGCGCGCCACGGCACGGCGCTCGGTCTCGTTGAGCGCGGCGGTCGCCAGGACGTCGGAGAGCCCGGAGGCCATGCGCATGAGGATAGGCCGCCGCGCGGCCCCTCAGGGCCAGATGGCCCGCAACGGCTCGGCCGCCAGGAAGGCTCGGCTCATTCCGCTCGGATGTACCCGCCCGTCGTCGTTTCCAGCCCGATCGAGCCGACCGCGCTGACTTTGGGGCCGTATTTGCCGCCGAAGCGCAGCGATTCGCCGCTGGCTTCGGCGCTGTATTGGATCTTCGATTCGGCGTTGGAGTAGAGGC
>JBLMYD010000009.1:0-3725 GCA_050258095.1 Chloroflexota bacterium | reverse complement strand
CGGGACGATTTCCGTCGCAATGCGACGGAAATCGTCCCGTCGGCGGTCAAGTGCGGCTGCGGCGCAGCTCGGCGCGGCGGATCTTGCCGCTGTTCGTCTTCGGCAGCTCGTCGGCGAATTCGACGATGCGGGGGAACTTGTAGGGAGCGGTCTCGCGCTTGCAGTGCTCCTGCAGCTCGCGAACCAGCTCCTCGCTCGGCTCGCGGTTGCGGGGGACGACGATCGCGCGCACGACGGCGCCGCGCTCGGGGTCGGGAGCGGCGACCGCGGCGGCCTCGGCGACGGCGGGGTGGGAGAGCAGCGCCGACTCGACCTCGAAGGGCCCGATCCGGTAGCCGGAGGAGAGGATGATGTCGTCGCCGCGGCCCTCGAAGTAGAGGCAGCCGTCCTCGTCCTCGCGCACCAGGTCGCCGGTGGGCCACCACTCGCCCGTGAAGCGCTCGCCGTCGAGGTAGCGGGAGAAGAAGGTGGGGGAGGAGGCGGCGCGCAGCTGCAGCTCGCCCCCGACGATGCGCGTCTCGATGCCCGGCAGGGGCCGCCCCATCGAGCCGGGCTTGACCGGGTCGCCGGCGAGGTTGCCGCTGACGTGGCCGGTCTCCGTCTGGCCGTAGCCGTCGGCGGGCTCGAGCCCCATCGCCTCGCGGAAGGTCGCGATCGTCTCGACCTCGAGCGGCTCGCCGGCCGAGACCATGCGGCGCAGGCTCGGCAGGCGGCGCAGCTCGGCGCGCTTGGCGAGCATCCGGTACTCGGTCGGCGCCTGGCAGAGGACGTTCACGCCGAGCGCCTCGGCGAGGTCGAGCCGCTCGGCGGGGTCGAAGCGGCCCTCGTGCAGGACGGCGGCGGCGCCGGTCAGCCAGGGGGCGAGGAAGACGTTGCGGGCCGACTTCGACCACCCCGTCGCCGTCGTGCACCAGACCAGCTCGCCGGGGCGCGAGCCGAGCCAGTGCTCGGCCTGGGCGCGCTGTCCCTCCAGGTAGCGGTAGGCGTGGACGACGCCGCGCGGCTCGCCCGTCGTGCCCGAGGTGAAGACGATCAGCGCCGGGTCCTCGGGGCCCATGTTCTCGACCGCGGCCGGCGTCTCCTGGTCGCGATCCTCGTCGAGGACGGCGGCGACCTGGTCCATCGTCATCGTCTCGACCCCGCCTGGAAGCTCGGCCAGCAGCGCGTCTTCGCCGACGCAGAGCTTGGGGTCGGCTGCCGCGACGCGAACCTCCAGGTCGTGGCGGCGCAGCTGCGTGCTGCAGGGCAGCGCCACGACCCCCATCCGCCAGCAGGCGAGCAGCGAGAGCACCCACTCGGTCCGGTTGCCGATCAGCATCATCACCACGTCGCCGCGTTTCACCCCCCGCGCCGCGAACGCGCCCGACAACCCCGCCGACCGCGCAATCAGCTCCCCGAAGTGCCAATCCCGCCTCGCGTCGTCTCGGTCGATGGTCACGACCCCCAACCGCGAAGCCGCCGACCGTTCCATCACGTCCTCGATGAAGTTCATTGAGCAGGAGAGTTCATCGTGATGGCGCATTTATATGGGAAGGGCGCACAACAGTTTCCTATACCCCTCGGTATTATACTTAATAGTATAAGCAAGATCCCGCCCAACTCCCGTCGTCGTTGATACTGTCGGGCATAATACGCAGTGGTATATGGATTTTGATACCCCGACGAATCCATTTAGCTTTGGCTCCCTTGCCCTCGACGATGCCTTCGCCGATCGCGAACGTGAGGTAGCTGAGCTAACCAGTGACATACGCAATGGCCAGGATGTCGTCGTTTTCGCCCCCCGGCGCTGCGGCAAGTCGTCTCTGATCTGGCGGGTTGAGCGGGTGCTTGCGGTGGAACGCGTACTCGTGGCGCAGGTGGACTTGATGACGACGCCGACCAAAGAGAGCCTTGCCGCCGCCTTGGCCAAATCGATCTTCGAGCAGATTGCCAGCCCGTTGGAGCGGGCGCGGGAAAAGGCGCTGGCGCCCTTTCGCAGCCTGCAACTGCAGCCGACTATCAGTGTCAACCCAAACGACGGCTCCTTCTCGTTCAGCTTCGGGGTTGCCCAGCGACAGGCTGACATCGACACAACTCTGAAGAGGCTGCTCGAGTTGCCGGCGGAGCTGGGCGGGGCACGAAGCCGACGGACAGCCCTGGTGATGGACGAGTTTCAAGAGATCGTTGAGATTGACCCCGGCATGCCCAAGCTCCTGCGGTCGGCATTCCAAACACAGACCGAGGTGGCACATGTCTACTTGGGCAGCAAGCATCACATCATGAAGCAGATCTTCAATGACGCCAACGAGCCTTTCTGGCGCAGCGCCAAGTCGGTCGAGTTGGGCATGATTCCTGTTGCGCCCTTCGCCGACTTCATCCACGAGCGCTTTCGGGCGACCGAGAAGTCGGTTGAGACCCAGGTCGTTGACGAGCTGCTCGCACTCACCGGTGGCCACCCCTACGCGACCCAGGAGCTTTGCTACTTCCTCTGGGAGCAGGTCGATGGGACGGGTCCGGCATCCTCGACCCACCTCGATCAGGCGCTCGCGGCAGTGCTGCACTCCGAGCACGCACACTTCAGCCTGCTCTGGGACAACGCCTCCGCAGTGCAACGGACGCTCCTGCTTGCCCTGTCGCGGGAGACAGGCCGGCCTTTTACGGCCGACTATCGAGAGCGCCACGAGCTTCCCGCGACAACCAACGTGCAAAAGGCTCTGCGGGCGCTGGTGAAACGCGAAATCGTGGCCGGCGAGGGCGGCGTTTATCGCATCGTCGAGCCTTTTCTTGCCGAGTGGCTGCGGGCGAACATCGACGGGGTCTCTCCCAGCTAACTCTGGGAAAGGGGTCCGGTGCCCCCTCCCCGGACACTCAAGCGCGGCTCCTGCCGCGCGTCCGGGGAGGGGGCACCGGACCCCTTGGCTATCGCAGTTCGCTCGACGACTTCCCCAGCAGCTGCCGCGCCACGATCAACAGCTGGATCTGCTGCGTCCCCTCGAAGATGTCGAGGATCTTGGCGTCGCGGGCCCACTTCTCAAGCAGCTCGCTCTCGCCGTAGCCGAGGCTGCCGCAGAGCTCGACGCAGCCGAGGGAGACGTCGACGCAGGTGCGGCCCGCCTTCGCCTTCGCCATCGAGGCCTGCAGCGAGTTGGGCTTGCCGTTGTCGGCCATCCACGCCGCTTGCAGCGTCAACAGGTGGGCGGCCTCGTAGTCGGCCTCCATCTCCAGGTAGCGGGCCGCGGCCGCCGGCTGGCTCAGCGCCGGCGCGTCGTAGTCGACCTCGACCCCGGCCTCCTCGAGCCGCTTGCGCGTCTCCTCGAGTGAGGCGCGGGCGACGCCGACCGCCATCGCCGCGACCAGTGGCCGCGTGTTGTCGAAGGTCTGCATCGCGCCGCCGAAGCCGGCTTTGGTGTCGATCTCGGGGCTGCCGAGCAGGGCGTCTTTCGGCACGCGGCAGTCCTGCAGCGTGAAGTTGGCCGTGTCCGAGGCGCGGATGCCGAGCTTGTGCTCGAGCCGGTCGAGCT
The DNA here is from genome assembly GCA_050258095.1 of Chloroflexota bacterium. Lineage (GTDB taxonomy): Bacteria > Actinomycetota > Thermoleophilia > Solirubrobacterales > 70-9 > VRUE01. The sequence continues at coordinate 225 of JBLMYD010000009.1, read as the reverse complement.
TCAGCCCCGGGTTGTCGCGCTCGACGATGAACGACTTGATCGCCGCCCGCCCCTTGGAGCGATCGAGCGAGGCCCAGACGACGATCAGGTCGGCTCGGTCGCCGGAGGTGACGAAGATCTTCTCGCCGTTGAGCACGTACTCGTCGCCGTCGAGCTCGGCCGTGGTGCGGATCGCGGCCGAGTCCGAGCCCGCCTCGGGCTCGGTGATCGCCATCGCCGCCCACT
>JBLMYD010000008.1:0-65497 GCA_050258095.1 Chloroflexota bacterium | reverse complement strand
CCGACAGCGGCGCCGCCGACTACGTCGGGCCGGCGCTGATCGCGCTCGGCCTGCTCTCGATCGTCACCTTCTACTTCGTCACCCGCAAGGTGATCGAGGCCCACCGCGAGCAGCCGGTGCGCACCGGGACCGAGGAGCTGGTCGGCTCGCTCGCCGAGGCGCGCGGCACGCTCGACCCCGAGGGCCAGGTCTGGGCGGGCGGGACGGTCTGGGCCGCGCGCCTGGCGCCCGGCGCGGCGCCCGCCCGGCTGGGGGATAGAGTGCGGATCGACGCGGTCGAAGGCCTGACCCTGGTGGTTCACCCCGAGCCCGCCCCGGTCGACAGAGTCGAGGAAGGAGCAAGCTGATGGCAGTTGCGCTGGGCGTCCTGGTGGTCGTCGCTTTCTTCGCGCTGATCGCGATCGGCGCGTCGGTGCGGGTCCTGCGCGAGTACGAGCGCGGCGTGATCTTCCGCCTCGGGCGGCTGATCGCCCAGAAGGGGCCCGGCCTGATCCTGCTGATCCCGCTGGTCGACCGCATGGTCAAGGTCGACCTGCGCACGGTGACGCTCAACATCCCGCCGCAGGAGGTGATCACCCGCGACAACGTCCCGGCCGGGGTCAACGCGGTGGCCTACTTCCGGGTGATCGACGCGCGGCGCGCGGTGGTCGAGGTCGAAAACTTCCTGCTCGCCACCTCGCAGATCTCGCAGACGGCACTGCGCTCGGTGCTCGGCAAGGCCGAGTTCGACCAGCTGCTCTCCGAGCGCGAGCGGCTCAACGAGGAGCTGCAGAAGATCATCGACGCGTCGACCGAGCCCTGGGGCGTGAAGGTGACCGCGGTCGAGATCAAGGACGTCGAGATCCCGGAGCAGATGCAGCGGGCGATCGCCCGCCAGGCCGAGGCCGAGCGCGAGCGGCGGGCGAAGATCATCAACTCCGAGGGCGAGTACCAGGCGGCGCAGAAGCTCACCGACGCGGCCGACATCATCAGCACCAATCCGGCCTCGCTGCAGCTGCGCTACCTGCAGACGCTGCTCGAAATCGGCACCAACCAGAACACGACCGTGGTCTTCCCGCTGCCGATGGACGTGCTCAAGCCGTTCCTCGAAGCGGCGAAACCCGGCGAGTGAGCGGCCCCGAGCTGCGGATCGACCAGCTCTCGGGGCTGCCGGTCGTCCTGGCGCCGGGGCGGGCGGAGCGACCCGATCAGTTCGCCCTGCCGCGCGGCGAGCCGGAGGGCTCGGACTCGTGCCCGTTCTGCGAGGGACGCGAGGAGCGCACGCCGCCCGAGGTGCACGCGACGCGGGCAGCGGGAGGCGAGCCGGACTCGCCGGGCTGGACGACACGGGTCGTGCCGAACCTCTACCCGGCGCTGGGCGGAGAGGGGGTGAATCCGCCCGCCGGCGACCCGAGCCTCTTCCTCGCCAAACCGGCGACCGGCGCCCACGAGGTGATCGTCAACGCGCCCGAGCACGCGACGGCGATGGCCGAGCTGAGCGAGGAGCAGCTCGCGGCGGCGGTCGCGACCTGGCGCGAGCGGATGCGGGCGCACGCCGACGCCGCCTACGTACAGCTGATCGTCAACGAGGGGGGAGGCGCCGGGGCCTCGCTGGAGCACACCCACGCCCAGCTCTACGCGCTCGACTTCGTCCCGGCCGCGGTCGCGCGCGAGCGCGAGCGGGTCGGCGACTACGCCGAGCGCACCCAGGGCGGCTCGCTGCTGAGCGACGTCCTGGTCGAGGAGGTGCGGCGCAAGGAGCGCCTGGTCGCGATCGACGAGGAGGCGGCGCTGATCTGCCCCTGGGCCTCGCGCTCGCCGTTCGAGCTGCGGGTGATCCCGCGCGCCGCGGCGGCGAGCTTCGCCGACGACACGGTGGGCGCGGCGATGATCCGCACCGCGCTGCGCCTGCTCGCCGAGCGGCTGGGCGGCTCGCCCGAGCTCAACCTCTGGGTCCGCACCGCCCCGCGCGGGGCCGAGCACTTCCACTGGCACGTCGACATCGCGCCCCGGCTCAGCGTCAAGGCCGCCTTCGAGCTCGCCACGGGCGTCGACATCAACACCTACCCGCCCGAGCGCGCGGCGACGGACCTCCGCTAGACGTGCCGGTCCCTGGGGGCCCAAAAAGGCACCTCCTGCACGGCACGTCCGCATAGGATCGGTTTGTGCCGCCGAACCCGAGGCCGATCCCGCGCTTCATCGCCGACTCGACCCAGGAGGGGATTCCGCACGGGCGCTTCGCCGAGCGGCTTGGGGAGGAGTTCCGCAAGGCGTGCGACGCGATCGAGGACCTGCTCGACGGCGTCGAGCAGCCCGCCGAGCTTGAGTGGTTCCCCGAGCGCGCCTGGGGCGGGCGCGTGTGGGTGCCCTGCACCGCGCGCGCCGAGGGCCCGAACGGGCAGGTCGAGCTCTTCGGCCACGTCTCCTACGTCCAGCCCGCCGAGGGCGAGCCGGGCGAGCTCGAGGCCAGGGCGGACTTCACCGACGTGCTCGTCGAGGACAACCCCGGTTGGAAGATCGACCTCAACGACGAGGTGATCGGCCGCTGGCGCGGGGAGAACGGCCGCGCCGGCGCGGTCACCCTCGTCTGGGGCCGGCCCCTCGTCCCCGGCGCGGTCGCCGCCGGCGCCGAGCTGGAGATGGAGACGGTCGACCAGGAGCTCGTCTCCGACGGCCGCTTCACCCTCCTCGCCCTCGACGCCCTCGAGGGCTACGGCGACGCCGTCTACATGCAGGTCAAGCTCTGGAACCGGCGCGGTCAAGAGGTGGCGTCGGAGAGCCTCTACGCTTAGCCGGCGATGCCGGACGTCGACCTCAAAGCTCTTCCCGGGGCGGAGATCGTCCTGCCAGGACTCGCGGACCTCGAAGCCGGGCGCGAAACGGTCAACGCCAGCGCCGTCCAGGCCGCCGCGCCCCGCCTGCGTCGCGCCGGGCTGAACGCACCGACCGAGGTCGGCGACGTGCCCGCTGCCCACGTGCTCTACCGCCAGCTGAGCGACGAGCTCGGCGACGGAGCGCACTCGCGCTACAACGCGATCCTCGCCCGCGTCGCGAGCTTCGCCGGAGCGGCAGAACGTGCGCGAAGCGGCTGACGCCGAGCGCATACGGCTCCTCGCCCGCGAGCTGGGACGCGCGGTGTCGGCCGGCACTCGCATGTACCTCACTGGCGGCGCGACCGCGGTCCTGGAGGGCTGGCGCGAGTCAACCGTGGATATAGACGTCCACTTCGAGCCCGACTCCGACTCGGCGCTGACCAAGGTTCGCGACCTCAAGGAGGAGCTTTCACTCAACGTCGAGCTGGCCTCGCCGTTGGACTTCCTCCCCCCACTCGACGGCTGGCGAGAGCGGTCGCCCTTTCGCTTCCGCGAGGGCAACCTCGAGGTCTTCGACTTCGACCCCTACTCTCAAGCGCTCTCGAAGCTGGAGCGCGGCTTCACACTGGACCTCGAAGACGTGCGCAACATGGTCCGCTCGGGCAAGGTCGAGCCGGCGATGCTGCGCGAGCTCTTCGAGGCGATCGAGCCCGACCTGTTCCGCTTCCCGGCAGTCGACCCGCCCAGCCTGCGCGTCGCCGTCGAATCCCTCGCTCGCGGCGACTGACCGCAGCTACGATTGGAGCCCAGCCCCGATAGCTCAGCTGGATAGAGCGACTCCCTCCTAATTGAGGTTGAGGAGGCGGGGTTTTCGGCTTTGAGGAGCCGTTTGCGCTGGCTTTTCCGCCACCTCAGATTTGATTCGCTTACGCACGATTCGAGGCGGTTTGGGCAGCGAGAGCGTCCCGCTGCCCATTCCAAATTGGGAAGGATCGCTTCGCCCTGCTGCCTTACGCCGTCCTTTCTACAGATGTTGTACGACCTTGAGCTTGACGCGTTGAAGGGCCATGTCGACGGTTTCGGTATCAGAGTTGAGCTGGTCGGCAATGGCCTCGTAGTTGCAACCGTCTAGATACAGAGAAAGAACCCGAGTATCTTGAGCAGAAATCTCACCCGATAGAGCGGCAAGGAGTTCCTCCAAGTCCTCCGAAGCGATGGCTTGGCTCTCTGGGTTATCACCGGCCGGGCCGCTCAAAATGTCGGCAAGCGTCACTGATTCATCATCAGATCCCGGTGGAGATTGACTCAGCGAAACGTATTGATTGAGAGGCATGTGCTTATTGCGGGTTGCCGCCTTAACAGCCGTAATAATCTGCCGGGTAATGCAAAGCTCCGCGAAGTTTCGGAAGCTCGACTCGCGATCGACGCGATAGTCACGAATGGCCTTATAGAGGCCGAGAAGTCCCTCTTGGTCCAGGTCGTCAGTCTCTCCGCCGAGCAGGTAGTAAGAAGATGCCTTCAGCCTTACAAAGCCCCGATAGCGACGTACTAGAGCGTCATAGGCGCTCGGGTTACCTTGTCTTGCGAGTTCGATCAGGACCGCGTCGCTTATCTCGTCTCGCAGCGCTAGTCGCTTAGCGGCAGCCAATACAGGATCGAGATCTCCTTTCATCAGGAGCACTGCAGGCGGTTCCGAAAGTTCTGCGTGAGGCGACCAGAGCCATACTTTGATTCGCTCAGGACTTAGCTGCGTTTCAAGGTGGCTGATCACTTGAAAGAGAGTCAATAGCCGTTTGCGGGACACCCCCTGCGGAGCGTGCTTTCCCGCTGCCCAATGATGCACTTGTCGCTCTTTTACGCTGGCGATTTCAGCGATCTCTGCGACGGTCAGAACCGGTCGGAGCTTGAGAATGATCTCCGCGAAGTCAGGCACAAGAGGGAGCGGGTTGCCGTCCCCCTCTCTGCCCGCGACCTCGAGCGCTTGGCTGATATCGCGCAACAGGCCGTCGGCCTTTCTTCGGCCTTGGCTTTCAACGGTTGGGGTCGTACTCTTCGGCATTTCCAGGAATAATAGAGCTGTCGTCAATCCTGTCGTTTTATCTGTAGTCTAATACGACGAGAAGGCGGAAGCCCTTGAAGCGCATCTCTGACATTTCAACCGCCGAGGACATTGTTCTGGAGGAGGAACGGGAAGTGCTGAGAGATTGGCGCTGGGCGCGCTGGCGCAGCATGATCCGGGTCGCTGGCTACTGGCTTCTTGGAATTGCGGTCGTTTGCACTGGCCTGCATCTCCCAACTCCATGGGTGCTCATCGGCAGGCTAATCACGCATGTTTGACCTGCCGAGCAATCGACTCGACCCTAAGTTTGACCTTCGATTCGGCCTGTCATTGTCGCCAGCTCGGCCAAGGAAACTCCGAGCCCATCAGCGATAGCTTTGGCGGTTCCCCATGCCGGATTTGACCTCCCACGCTCTATGAGCGACACGGTTCCGGTCGTGACCCCTGCATCCTGTGCCAAGCGTTCTTGCGTAATGCCGCGCTTCTCGCGGAGCTGACGCACGGCCTCTCCGAGAGCGGGCTGGGGCTGGTCTGGACCTCCCATGCCGGGCACGCTCTCAAATGTAGGCGAGACTCGCCAGGCGAGGTCGGACTAGTAAAGCTTTACTAGTCCTGCTACGCTGGCGCGACCCAAGAGAAGAAAGTGCCCCCGCGCTGGTGGAACAGCCGGGGGCGTGGCACAGGAAAGGAGTGCTTTCCCATGCAAGACAACGGTATCCGGCGGCGCGATCTGACGACTGCCCATGAGGACGAGACGATGGAGCGCTCGGTCCTTACGCAGGTTCTGCTCCTGCATCCCGCTCAGCTCACGATCCTGGAGCTGGCGCTGCGGGTCGAGACCGAGTTCCGCGACTGCGAACAGGACGCCGTAGAGCGCGCCGTGCGGGAGTTGAGCCGCGACGGGCTGATCTTCTGCGACTGCCGTCGCATCGCTCCCAGCAGGGCCGCTGTGCGCTTTGACGAGCTGTTGGGGGAAGTCTCCTAGGGCGGGCGGGCATTCAGTGGTTGCTCGGGGGCCGGGGGCGCAGGCCACAGGAGAGACGGCGGGGTTGTCTACTCGCATGGATGGCTCCGTCCTCTGCTCTCGGCCTCCGAGCAACCGCTGAACGCCAAAGCCCTCCAAGACCCATCAGCCAGCAAGCACCGACGAAGCCTCTCGCCCCCGCCATGCCTGAATCCAATCCGCACCGAAGGACGCACCGCAGCACCCCTCACGCACTATCACTTCGCAGTGATCGCGCCCCCAACCTCGCCCCCCGACACACTATGAACTGCCTTCCAGGCGGTCCTTCTGGACGAATGTTGGGAGGCATTCCGGGCACTTTGCGGACGTTGAAGGCGATGGCATCCGCAGGCATCAAGCTCGACGCCGAGACGGTGGAGAAGATCGCCCGTCGGGTGGTCGAGCTGCTCGAACGGCACGGCCTGCAACGGCGCGAGCTGGTCGACGCGGCCGAGTTGGCCCGGCGCTTCGGCATCGAGCGCTCTTGGGTCTACACCCACGCGATCGAGCTGGGCGCGGTGAAGCTCGGCAACGGGGCCAAGCCTCGGCTTCGCTTCGACCCCGAGATCGCCGCCCGGGTGCTGCGGAAGGTCGGAGAGGTTCCGGCGGCTGACCCACCCGCCCGCTCGGGTAAGCGGGCGGGTCAGCCTCGCGGGTCGGAGGGTCGAGGGGAGCTGCTGCCGATTCGTGGTCGGGGGGAGAGCGGGCCGCGCCCTGCGGCTTAGGTAGGTATGCCGCGCCGAGCGACAGGGCAGGTGATCGAACCGAAGGAGGGGCGGAGCTGGGCGATCCGGTTCCGCGCCTACGGCCAGCGCCGGTACGTGGCACTCGGCACCGCCGAGGAAGGCTGGAACCGGCAGCGGGCCGAAGCCGAGCTGCGCGGGGTGCTGGCCGACGTCGAGCGCGGCCTGTGGCAGCCCTACGAACCGGCTCCAGCTCCGCAGATCGCCGAGGCTCCGACCTTCCACGAGTTCGCCACCGATTGGCTGCGGGATCGCGAGCCGGAGCTGCGGCCGAAGACGATCCAGAGCTACCGCTGGCTGCTGAGCGGCCACCTCCTCCCCCGCTTCGCGGAGCTGCGCCTCGACCAGATCGGCGCCGAGCACGTGGACCGCTACAAGGCGGCGAAGCTGCGCGAGGGCGCGCTGGGGCCGAACCAGATCAACAAGTCGATTGGGCTGCTGGCGATGATCCTCGACGCCGCCGGCGACTACGGGCACATCGACGCGGCGCGCAACCCGGCGCGGGGGCGCAGGCGGCGGGTCAAGCGCACCGCGCCGAAGCGGCCGACCATCGAGCCGGAGCAGCTCCCCTCTCTGCTCGACGCCTCGCGCAAGCTGCGGCCGATGCTCGCGACGATGGCCGGGGCCGGGCTGCGCAACGGCGAGGTCTGCGCGCTCGACTGGCCCGACTTCGACCCGGCCAGCGGCACGCTGACGGTCGGCGTCGCGAAGACCGAGGCGGGCGTCCGCCAGGTCGATCTGCCCGACGCGCTGCGGAAGGAACTCACCGAATACAAGCTGCGCGCCCTCTACAGCGACGAGGGGCCGATGTTCCGCAACCGCAAGGGCAAGCGGCAGAGCGTCAGCAACGTCGAGCGGCGCTTGAAGACCGCGATCCGGCGGGCCAACCTGCGGCTTGTGGAGATCGGCCTGCGGCCGATTGACGAGGCGGTCACCCCGCACTCGCTGCGCCGCCTCTACGCCAGCCTGCGCTTCGCGCTCGGGGACGATCCCGTGTACGTGGCTAACCAGCTCGGGCACACCGAGCCGGGGTTCTCGATGAAGGTCTACGCTAGTGCTGTGCGCCGCCGCGCGAGGCTGACCGGTGTGGCGCTTCGCGAGTTCGATGCTGCGCTCGAATGGGCAGCACTGGGCAGCGGAGAGCCGGTTTCGGTCGATTCAGAGTCGGGTGCGGATGGCGAGCAAACGCCGGAAACGGCTCAGCAGAGCCTTTTCCGGGACCCGCCCCGATAGCTCAGCTGGATAGAGCGACTCCCTCCTAAGGAGTAGGCCCCAGGTTCGAATCCTGGTCGGGGCATTTTGGGAGACAGTGCAGTTTCCTACATGGTTAGAGATTGATCGGTAATGTGTTAGCGGTCAGCGATGGGTTACCGGGTCAAATCTGTGCTGGTTCTCTGCGCGCTCGGGGTGGTGCCCGCTCTCCTGGCCGGATGCGGCAGCAGTGGGGGAGGCAACACGTCGTCCGGCGGGTTGCCGAAAACGATCGTGCTCGGGGCGGCGATCGCCAAGAGCGGCTACCTGGCGCCGTGGGACGCGGCCATCGCCGCGGTCGAACAGAAGGTCGAAGAAGTCAACGCCGAAGGCGGCATCAAAGGTCACAAGCTGAAGGTGATCCAGGTCGACAACCGCTCCGACCCGCAGCGCGCCCCGATCGCCGCCCAGCAGGTGGTCGAAGAGGGAGCCAACGTGCTGCTGTTCAGCGGCGAGGGGTTCACCGCAGCGGCAGCCGCGCCGGTGGCCGAAGAAAACGACATGCTCAACTTCACCCTCGCCGCCAACGAGCCCGGCTTCGGGCCGCCGACGACCGGCCGGCTCTCGTTCAGCCCCTACCCCAACCTGCTCAGCGAGGCGAGCGCCGACGCCACCTTCCTGAAACGGCGGGGCTTCGAACACCCCTTCCTCTTCCGCGACACGACGCTGATCTACGGCAAGGGCTACTGCAACGGCTTCCAGCAGGCCTGGGAACGGCTCGGCGGCTCGCTGGCGGGCTCGGTCGACTTCAAGAACGAAGACGAGTCGATCGCCAGCCAGGTCGCGCAGCTGAAGCGCTCCGACGCCGACGTTGTAGTGATGTGTTCTTATCCGCCCGGCGGAGCTGCCGCGGTCAAGCAGATCAGGGACGCCGGCGTCGACCTGACGATCATGGCGGCCGGAGCCTTCGACGGCACCTTCTGGACGAAGGGCATCTCCAACTTGGAAAACATCTACTACGGCGCCAACGGCTCCTCCTATGACCCTCCCACGCCTGCCGCCGCCAGGCTGTACAAGAAGCTCGAAGAAAAAGGTGTTGACACCGACGTCTCCAGCGTCCTCCTCGCGACCTACACGGCCGCGCAGCTGATCGTCGATGCGATCGAAGAAACCGGCACCGTAGAGGGAAATGCCCTCGCCGACGCTCTGGAAGCGAAGCCCCACCAGGTGATACTCGGTAAGGCCGTGTACACGAAAGACAACCATTACCTCAATGGCACCTGGTCGATATACGAATTCTTGAACAGGGTGCCGAAGCTGGTCACCAGGATCAAGCCCGAATTTGTTCCAAAATATGAAGGTTAGAGAAGTTTAATATTAAAAACTAGACTGACTAGTAACCGCGGGTATCCTGTAGGCTGCGATGGCCAAGCCCGCTCAACCTCTCCGGGGTCGGCCCAAACAAACGTCTGATGTTCCGCTTGCCGGCACCCGCCCGTTGGACCGCAACAGCGAGGTGCCGCTCTACTTCCAGCTCGCCGCGGAGCTGCACCGCATGCTCGAGCTCGGAACCTGGAAGCCCGGCGCGCGCTTTGCCACCGAGCGTGAGCTGGAGGAAGAGTTCGAAGTCTCCCGGGCGGTGATCAGGCCCGCGCTCGACCTCCTCGTCGGCGACGGCACGATCTTCCGGGTCAAGGGCTCCGGCGCGTTCGTCGCCTCGCCGCGCGCCAAAGTCGAGGCTACCGGCCTGGTGAAACTGTGGGCCGGCAACGGCAGTCGAGAGCACTCGGTGTCCGTGGTCAGCACCCGCAAGAGCAAGCCCGACCGGACCGTGTCCCAGTACCTCGAGCTGGGCAAGTCCCGTGCCGAGATCGCCCAGGTCACGGCGGTGGTAGACGTCGACGAGTCATCGGCCTTCGTCGTCGACTCCTACTCCTCCATCTACCGCCTTCCCTGGCTTCTCCCCACCGCCGAAGCTTTAAGCGATGGCGGTAAACCCCCCAAACAAGGCAAGCTGGAGCTGACCCGCAGCATCGTCTCGATCGAGCACACCTTCTTCAGCGAGTGGGCGGCGTCCCAGGTGAGCTCTACGGCCGGCAATCCGGCTCTGATCGGGCGCTTCGTCCAGCTCGGACGGACGCGGGGAGCAAAGCGGGAGCGCCCGCTGGAGTTCGCCCGCCTGATCTTCCCCGCCGACGCCGTTCAGCTCGTCTTCGAGCTCGACTGAGCCGGGTGCTCGACCAACGCCCGCCGCACGAACTCGGCGAAGGCCTCCCGGTAGGTGAGGGTGAAGCGGTCCGCCAGCGTGTTGACGTCGGCGTCCAGGGCCAGCGGCAGCTCCGGCGGCTGGACCGCAGCCGACACCACCCGGTCCTCGGCGTAGAGCCGCTCCTCGGACTCGATCGCCTCGTCGAGCGTGAGCTCGTCGAAGTCGTCGCTCAGCCCCTCGGCCCAATAGTGAATGGACTCGGTCGCGCTGACCGCGCGCGCCGCGTGCAGGAGCCAGCGCTCGCCCTTCGCCATGACCATCCGGACCGAGGTGAAGTTCGGCGCGATCGCGTGACTGTGGCCTTCGCGTATCGAGTCCCAGGTCCCGTCCCCGCCGGCGCCGGTCTGCATCTGCCGGCTCATCGTCACCACGACCCCGTCGCGTTCGGGCTTGAGCGGCTCGACCACCTCCGCCACGGGACCGAGCGTGTCTCTGTGGACGAAGGCGAAATGGGCGACATCGCGGAAGTTCTCGATCATCACGCCCAGAGAAACCGGCAGCTCGAACGGCGTCCCATGCTTCCACCGCCCCGGCGCGGGCTCGAACCAGGGCACCGTCGGCGGCTCGCCGAGCGGGCTCTCCAGCGCGGTCCAGACCAACCCCCACTCCTCGCGCGCCGGGAACGCCGGGATCGTCGCCCGCGGGGGGATCTGATCCTGGCTCGCCAGCGACGGGATTCGCGTGCAGGCGCCTTCGCCGCCGTCCCACTCCCAACCGTGGTAGGGGCAGGCGATGCCGTCGCCCTTGACCTCACCCATCGAGAGGGAGGCGCCGCGGTGGGCGCAGCGGTCGCTGACCACGGCCGGGGCGCCGCTCTCGGTGAGGAACACCGCCAGGGCCTCGCCGAGCAGCACCGCTCGCCGGGGCCCGTCGCGCAGGTCCTCGACCCGGGCGACCGGCTGCCAGCAGCGCCGCAGCGCACGCGAGACCTCCTCGCTGCTCGGGGCTCCGTTCGGGTGGTATCCGCTCATGGCTCTCCTCCAGGTCCTCGCTCTCCGTTTGCCTTTGCGCCTCCCAGGTAGGCGTGCACGAGGTCCGAGGCCCCGCGCAGCTCCTCGCTGCCGCCGCGGGCGCGGACGACGCCGCCGCCGAGCACCAGGCAGCGGTCGCAGAAGTCGATCGTCCGCGTCGCGTTCTGCTCGACGAGCAGCATCGTCGTCCCCTCGTGGCGCAGGCGTCCCAGCAGCTCGTAGATCAGGTCGATCGTCTTCGGCGCCAGGCCGAGCGACGGCTCGTCGAGCATCAGCAGCTTCGGCCTGCCGAGCAGGGCGCGGGCGATCGCGAGCTGCTGCTGCTCGCCGCCCGAGAGCCGGTCGGCGTGCTCGGCTTCCCGCTCGCGCAGGATCGGGAAGCGGCCGAGCATCTCCTCGACCGCGCCGCCGTTCTCGCTGCCGTCCATCTCGCCCATCCGCAGGTTCTCCGCCACCGTCAGCGTCTTGAAGACGTGGCGGCCCTCGGGCACCAGGGCCACTCCCAGCCGCGCGATCCGCTCCGGCGCCATCCCGTTCAGCGCCCGGCCCTCGAACCGCACCTCGCCCGAGCTCGGCCGCACCAGGCCGCAGACCGCGCGCAGCACGGAGCTCTTGCCGGCTCCGTTCGGCCCGATCATCCCCACCACTTCGCCGCGATCGAGGTCGAGGTCGACGCCGTGGACGACCTCGACGCCGCCATAGGCGACCCTGACCTCGCGCAGCTCAAGCATGGGCCGTCGCCGGGTAGGAGCTGCCCAGGTACGCTTCGACGACCGCCGGGTCCGCCTGCACCTCGTCCGGCGTGCCGACCCGCAGCGTCACCCCGTCGTCGATCACCTGCACGCGCGGACAAAGGCTCATCACGACGCTCATCTCGTGCTCGATCAGGAGGATCCCACAGCCGAAGTCCTCGAGCACGCCGCGCAGGATCCCGACCAGCTGCTCGCCCTCGGCCTCGGTCAGCCCGGCTGCCGGCTCGTCGAGCAGCAGGTAGCGAGGATCGGTGGCGAGCGCCCGGGCGACGCCGAGCAGGCGCTGGCCGGCGGGCGGCAGCGAGCCGGCCGGCGAGGAGGACAGCTCGCGCAGGCCGAGCCGGCCGAGCACGTCCCCGGCGACCGCGACGGCCCGTCGCCTGCCGACGCCGACTCCCATCGCCCCGACGGCGACGCTCTCGAGGCAGCTCAGGTGCGGGAAGGGCAGCGCGGCCTGGAACGTGCGGCTGAGCCCGGCGCGCGCCAGCCGGGACGGCCGGCGGCGGCTGACGTCGTCGCCGTCGAGGCTGACCGCGCCCGCGACGGGGGTCAGGAATCCGCTGAGGACGTTGACCAGGGTCGTCTTGCCGGCGCCATTCGGCCCGATCAGGCCCAGCGCCTCGCCGCGCCGCAGCGCCAGGTCGACCCCGCGCAGCACGCGCAGGCCGCCGAACGTGACCGAGATCCCCTCGGCGCGCAGCTCGCCTTCGGCGGCGGTCCTGCTCGTCGGCGCCGCGCCGCTGACCGCGGGGACGGCCGACGGTCGCGCCCGCCGCAAGCGGCGCAGCCAGGGCAGCTCGCCCGCCTCACGACCGCCGCTGACGCCGTCCGGCATCGCGACCATCGTCGCCAACAGGATCAAGCCGACGCCGATCGCGGCCAGCCCCGGCGTGTTGCCGATCGACACCAGCCCGAAGAAGCTCGTGCCGCCTTCGACGCCGCGGAGGATTTCGTTGACCGTCGAGAGGACGACCGTTCCCAGGACGGCGCCGAAGACGCTGCGGGCGCCGCCCAGGACCAGCATCGTCACCGTCGTCACCGTCGCCCCGAAGTAGAAGGTCGCCGGGTTGAGGACGCCCGACTGGTGGACCGCCAGCGCCCCGCCGACCCCGCAGAGCACCCCGCTGAGGGCGAAGGCGAGGAGGCGCTCGCCGTTGACGCTGATCCCGAGCGAGCGGGCGGCGACCTCGTCCTCGCGCGTCGCCTGCAGGCGGTAGCCGCTCGCCGACCATTTGAAGGCGAGCGCCACGACCAGCGCCGCGCCCGCCCACAGCGCAGCCGACTCGACGCTCGTCGTGCGCGGGATGCTGACCAGCCCGCTGACCCCGCCCGTCACCTCCTCCCAGTTGGCGAGGACGTTGTAGACGACGATCAGGAAGGCGAAGGTGGAGATCGGGATCGCCAGCGTCGAGGTGCGCATCAGCGGCAGGCCGACGACCGCCGCCAGCAGCCCGCAGGCGAAGGCGGCGATCAGGGTGGACGGCAAGGGACCGAGCTGAGCGGCGGCGATCGCGTGCGGGAGGCCCGGCACCTGCAGGGCCGCGAACGCCGTCGGCAGGGTGAGGAACGCGGCGACGTAGGCGCCGGCAGCGGCGAAGCCGAGCTGGCCGAAGGAGTAGACGCCGCTGTTGCCGATGAAGACCTGCAGGCCGAGGACGATGACCATGTTGGAGAGGATCACGATCACCGAGTCGCGCAGCGAGGGCGCGCCGTTGGCGCCGACGACCGCGGTCAGCACGATCAGCGCCAGCGGAACGAGCAGGGAGACGGCGACCGAGCGAGGCGATCGCAGGGCCACGCCTCTCACACCCGCGCCTCGCCGGTCGCCGAGCCGAGCAGGCCGTGTGGCCTGAAGATCAGGATCGCGACCGGCAGGCTGAAGACGATCGCGTCGCGGAACGGCACCAGGCCCTCGGGCAGGTAGGCGCCGAGCAGCGAAGAGGCGGCTCCGAGGAAGAGCCCGCCGATCACCGCGCCGAACATCTTGCCGAAGCCGCCGATCACCACGGCGACGAAGCCGACCAGCACCGGCGTCAGGCCCATGGTCGGCGACACCTGCCCGGTCTGCATCACCAGGAGCACCCCGACCACGGCGGCGAGGGCGCCGCTGACGGCGAAGGAGAGCGCGATCACCCGGTCGGCGCGCACGCCGAGCAGGCGCGCCATCTCGAAGTTCTCCGACGCCGCCCGGATCGCCAACCCGGACCGCGTCCTGTAGAGGAGCCAGCCGAGACCGACCAGCACGACCGCGGTCAGGCCCAGGGTGACGAACTCCAGGTTCGGCACCGAGATCGAGCCGATCTGCGTCGTTTCGCCGACGAAGGTCGGCGTCGCCACGGATTTGGGCCGCGCGTTGACCGCCGCCGTGACGACGTTCTGGGCGATCGTCGCCACCGCCAGCGAGGTGACCAGCTGGGCGGAGAGGTCCGCGCCGCGAACCGGCCGGAAGGCGACTCGCTCGGCCGCGACCGCGATCAGGACCCCGGTGGCGAGGGCGCCGGCCACCGCCAGGGCGAAGGGAACGCCGGCGAACACGAACAGCGCGTAGGCGGAAAGCATGATGAACTCGCCGTGGGCGAAGTTCATCATGTCCATCACCGTGTAGACGAGGGTCACCCCGAGCGCGATCAGCGCATAGAGGCTGCCGAGCGCAAGGGCATCTATCAGGTTCTGCGCCAGCTCGGTCATCGCAGCTCAATAATTATTGAGAGCAATGCGAAAAGCTTAACCGGATTTGCCGGCTAGGGAACGACGAATTCGGCTGTGTCGGGCCCGATCCGCAGGCCGCGATCGAGGTTGCCGATGGCCGACATCTCGTCGTCGGTGAGATCGAAGTCGAACGTCTCGATCGCCTCGCGGATCCGCTCCGCGCTCACCGACTTGGGGATCGCGACGTTGCCGAGCTGCATGTGCCAGCGCAGAACCGCCTGCGCCGGCGTCCTTCCGTGGCCCTCGGCGATGGCGGCGATCGTCCCGTCGTCGAGCAGGGCGCCCTGTGCGAGCGGGCTCCACGCCTCGGTGACGACGCCGTGCGCTGCGTGCCAGGCGCGAAGCTCGTCCCGCTGGAGCCACGGGTGGAGCTCGACCTGGTTGACCGTCGGTCGCGTTTTCGCCTCTGCTTCGAGCAGCTCGAGGTCCCCGATCTCGAAGTTGGACACGCCGACGGTGCGTGCCGCCTCCTCGCGGTGGATTTCCTCGCAGGCCGGCCAGGCGCCACGGAACTCGCCGGAGCTGGGCCGATCGAGCAGGAGGAGATCGACGTGGTCGAGGCCGAGTCGCTCGAGGCTCGCCTCGAAGGCCGCGATCGTCGAGTCGCGGTCGGGCGCCGGGTCGCAGAGCTTGACCGCGACGAAGTAATCCTCACGCGGAAGGCGGGTGGCCGCAATGGCTGCTCCGACACCCTCCTCGTTGCCGCGACCTGCCTCGACGTCGATGTGCCGATAGCCGACCTCCAGCGCGAGCGCGACGAGCGCTTGCGTATCCTCGGGAAGGAGGTAGAGGGCACCGAGGCCGAGCTGAGGGATCTCGATGCCATCGTCAAGGCGGAGCGTTGGAACGGTTGTTTCGATCATTAGGAATTGTTGTCATGATAACTCTGCCAGACGATCCTGAACAGTTCCTAAACGGCACCAGTTCGGGCAATTTCTGCGCCCCGGGGGAGTGGCGAGGAGTTGGTATTTCCAACTCCTCGCCGGAGGTTGGAAATACCAACTCTCGACGTCAGGCCGGGTCCCGATCGGGTCGATCCGGATAGATCTCGTCGATCGTGACCAGCGCCCTGTAAGGAGTTCCGGCAGCGGCTTCGATCCGCGCGCCGCCGCCGGCGAGGCGATCGACGACCGCGACGACACCGGCCACCTCCAGCCCCTGCTCGACCACCCGCTCGATCGCCCGCGCGGTCGATCCCCCGGTGGTGACCGTGTCCTCGACCACGAGACAGCGAGCGCCTTTCCCGACCGGACCCTCGACCCAGCGCTGCAGGCCGTGCTGCTTGCGCTCGCCGCGGACGAAGAAGCCGACCAGGCCGGCGCCGGCCGGGACCGCCAGGGCCGCGCATGCGGGTGGAATCGCTGCCGTCGCCGGGCCGCCGACCGCGTCGGCGCCGGCCTCCACCGCGGCGGCCGCGATCAGCTCGCCGGCGGCGAGGAAGCCGGCGGGGCGCAAGAGCGCCCGGCGCGCATCGACGTAGTACTGGGCGGTCGCGCCGCTCGACAGGGTGACCTCGCCGATCACCAGCGAGTGCTCGCGCAGCTCGGCGAGGAGTGTCCGCTTGGCGACATCGAGATCGGCCACGGAGGGCATCCTAGGCGGGCGGGCGATCAACCGCGGGCGGCCGGGTCGCGAAAGCCTTCGCGCCAGCTGGGGTAGCGGGGCTGCCAATCGAGCTCGGCCTTGGCCTTGGCGTTCGAGGCGCCACGGAGGTGAAGGGCCGAGGCGACGACCGCCCGGCCCGCGAGCAAGCGCGCCAGCCAGGCCGGGATGCGGAGCGGCTTCTTCGCCCCGATCGCCTGGCAGAAGACCGGCACCCACTCGCGCATCGGGGCGGGCTCGTCGTCGACCACGTTGTAGGCGCCCGGCGCGCCGCGCTCGACCGCGGCCACGGTCGCGGCGGCCGCGTCCTCGACGTGGATGAAGGAGAAGGTGCCGCTGCCATCGCCGACCACGGGCAGGCGGCGCCTCAACGCATCGGCGGTCTGCGAGCCGTCGCCGGCGTAGTGGGTGCCGGGGCCGTAGAGCCAGCCGTAGCGCAGCACCACGCCCTCGATCCCCTCGGCGTCGTGCACCTGGCGCTCGAGGTCGGCAAGCGCCGCGGCGGCGGCGGCGAAGCTTCCCGGCGCCCCGAGGTCGATCGGCGCCTCCTCGTCCTTCACCCAGTCCCCCGTCGGCGTGTAGAAGAAGGCGACGCTCTCGGCGACGAGGCGGCGCGCGGCGGCGGCCCGGGCGGCGGCGATCAGGTTGCGAGTGCCCTCGCGGCGCACCCGGTTGGTCGGCGCCAGCGGGTCCTCCTTCCCCTTGTAGTCGAGCCGCGGCGGCAGCGCAGTCAGCAGGTGCACCACGACCTCCGGCTCCGCCTGGTGCAACGCGTTTTCCAGCTCATGCATGGAAAAGACGTTGCACCTGACGGGGGTGGCGCCGGCGGCGCGGATCTGCTCCATGCGCTCCTCGCGCCGGGTCATCCCCGTCACCTCGTGCCCGGCCCCGACGAGCCGGCGCACGAGCGGCCGGCCGATCGCCCCGCTCGCTCCCGCGACGAAGACCCTCATCTCAGAACACGAAGATGCTCTCGCCGTATTCCAGCTGGTAGTAGATCCGCGGCTGGTCGGCGATGAAGGTCCGCACGCAGCCGTGGCTGGCGGGGTAGTCCGGAACTTCGGCGTAGCCGTGGACGGCGTAGCCGTTGTGCCAGTAGAAGGAGTAGTACATGCCCTCCGCGTTGTACCCCGGTTCGCGACGGTAGAACGTGTAGTGGCCGGTGATCGTCGGCGTCGAGGGCTTGCCGGTGGAGACGGGGTAGATCGCGAACGGCTTGCTCCCCTTGGCGAGGACGAGGACCTGCTTGGCGAGCGAGACCTCGGCGTGCTCGCCGGCGCCGGGGTAGCGGACGCGGTAGCCGCCGCGGCCGCCGAAGACGTCCTCGACCAGGCCGCGGCCGGTGCGCTCGGTGCGGGCCATCCCGTTGACCTTGCGATAGGCGAGGACCTCGCGGCCGGTGCGGCCGTCGAAGCAGCGCCCGCCGCCGGCGACGTAGCCCATCTTCGCCAGCGCTCTCTTGAAGCCCTTGACGACCGGGCCGCACTGGCCGGCGCGCAGGGCCGGGAAGCTGACGCGCCAGCTCTTGCGCACGGTGCCGTCGCCGCCGAGCGCGGCGGTGGCGACGTGCTTGGCGGAGGCCGCGTACTTGCCGTCCCCGCGGACGAGGACGCTCGCCTTGAACTTGCCGCCTTCGCCCTTCCCCCGCTGGAGCGCGACGTTGCGCGTGAACAGCTTGTGCCCGTTGAGGTAGAAGGTGACGGCGACGTGCTGCCCGGCGACGAACGGCGTCACCGTCCCGACCACCGGCACCTTGCTGTAGATCGGCGCCCGCCCGCCGCGCAGGTGGCCGATACGAGCGATCTTCACGACCGCCTGCGGCGGCCCGGGTGTCGGTTCGGCGGCAGCAGCGCCGGCCGGCAGCGCGAGTAGGGCGAGAACCGCCAGGGCGGGAGCGAGGCGACGAATCACGGCCCGGGATTCTGGCGAACGGCCCGGCTGTGTGACAGGAAAGTCAATTCTCTGTGAATTTAGAGTGACGTGCCTTGAATCTCGCGATCGCCCGGCTAGGTTCGCCGCAGCGGAGGGTGACGCTGCGAGGTTGCGGCAACCGATTGACAACCGGCTAGTCCGAGCTTGACAGCTCGGATGGGGTTCGAGTCCCCCACCCTCCGTAATGGGATTGTTGAGGTGCTGAGATAGTCGAGGTGCAAGGGTCATGCGGCCTGCGGTTAGTTCCCGCCCAGCGATCTACTCAGCTCTCAACATCTCGCCTCCCGAAGGATCGGTGATACCCTCGATGAGGTTGTCAATCGGTCGTCGTGCTTTGCGGCATCACCCAGATCCGGCCCGCATTGCGGGCCGTTTCTTTGCCCGCAGCCGTTACTGTCCGAGCAGGGCGACGGAGTTGTTCAGCATGTGGAGGAGGATCCCCGGCACGATCGAACCCGTGCGCTCGTAGAGCAGCGCGAGGACGAAGCCGAAGAAGATCAGCGGCGGCACGGCGCTGACGCCGGTCGTCGCGTGCAGGCCGCCGAAGATCAGGCCGCTGAGCAGCGCCGCCGCCGCCCTCGGCAGGCGCGTGCGCAGGCCGCCGAAGAGCATGCCGCGGAAGCAGACCTCCTCGCTGATCGGCGCGGCGATCACGATCAGCAGGATCTGCACCGGCACCGCGCCGAAGCCTTCGGCGATGTCCTTCTGGTGCGGCGGACCGATCAGGGCGATGTAGGAGAAGGAGAAGAGCAGGTAAGCACCGACCGCAGCCGACATCCATTTGATCGCCGAGGGCCGGAAGCGCCTCAGGCCGAGCCGGGGCAGCGCATCGCGGACGCTCGTTCCGCCGGCCGCGGCGATCGCCACCGGCACGAGCAGGAAGCCGAGCGCGGTCGCCAGCTGCACGGCGGCGTTCGCCGCGTCGCTCAGCTCGCCGCCGGACGGGTGGTCGGCGACGACGGCGGGGACCGAGAGCACGAGCCCGGTGGCGAGCGCGATCAGCACCCCGATCACGGCGGTCCACGGTCCCCACGTTGCGTAGGGGAACCTCGGCGCCGTGGGCACGGGATTTGCGGCTACCGTGGCGTCCATGTCGCCGGCAGTCTCACAGGTATCGCGCTCGACCAGGACACGGCTGCGCGTCCTGCGCCGGCTCGTCCTCCTCGTCGTCTTCCTCGTCCTCCTCGCCCTGGCGCTGAGCCAGTTCACCGAGCTGAAGCGGCTGGCGGCCGGCATCCTCGCCTCGACGGCGGTGCTGGCGGCGATCGTCGGCTTCGCCGCCCAGCACACGCTCGCCAACATGGTCGCCGGCGTTCAGCTCGCGTTCACGCAGCCGATCAAGATCGGCGACCGCATCGCCTTCGAAGAGGTGAGCGGCCGGGTCGTCGACATCACCCTCTCCTACACCTACGTCAACCCCGGCGACGGCACCTCGGTCGTGATCCCCAACCAGATGCTCGTCGACGGCATCGTCCACAACCTCTCGACCGAGGACACGCAGGCATAGAAGTACCCTGCGGGGCATGGCTGGGCAGCGCAACCGGCGACGCCAGCGGCGGCGCGGCGGGATTCGCAGCAAGCTGCTCTTCGTCGCCGCCGGCGTCCTCGCCGCGGTCGCCCTCGCCGCGATCGCGGTCGCGTCCTGGGTGCTCAACGTCGCCGCCGACGCGCCCTCGCTCTCCGCCTGCAAGAGCCCGGACGAGGGCGGCAACACGGTCCTCTACGCCGCCGACGGCACCCGGCTCGGCGCGGTCCGCTCCGACCGGGCGCACGAAGCGGTGGCGATCGCACGGGTGCCGCGGCAGCTGCAGTTGGCCACGATCGCGATCGAGGACCAGCGCTTCTACGAACACGGCGCGATCGACGTCGAGGGCATCGCCCGCGCGATCGCCAAGGACCTGCAGGCGGGGGAACCGGTCGAGGGCGGCTCGACGATCACCCAGCAGCTCGTCCGCAACCTCTGCATCCGCAACCCGAAGCGCAACCTCGAACGCAAGATCGTCGAGGTGAAGCTGGCCGAAGAGTACGCACAGCGCCACTCCCGGAGGGAAATCCTCGGCCAGTACCTCAACGCCGCCTCCTACGGGACCGTCGCAGGGGCGACCGCCGTCGGCGTCCAGGCGGCCGCGAGGTTCTACTTCTCGCGGCCGGTGTGGAAGCTCGACCTGCCGCAGATCGCGATGCTCGCCGGCCTGCCGCAGGCGCCCACCGCGTACAACCCGATCCTGCACCCGGCGCGGGCGCGGGCGCGGCGCAACGAGGTGCTGGCGAAGATGGCCGAGCTGGGCTGGATCTCGCCGCGGCGGGCGGCGGCGGCGCGGCGGCGCGGGCTCGAGCTCGACGCCTCCGACACCTACTTCGCCCACCGCCAGCCCTACTTCTTCGACTACGTCGAACACGAGCTGATCGAACGCTACGGCGCCGACACCGTGCGCAACGGCGGCCTGCGCGTCTACACGACGATCGAGCCGAAGCTGCAGCGGGTGGCGCTCGACGCGATGCGCTCGACGCTGCCCTACTCGAGCGACCCCGCCTCGGCGCTGGTCTCGATCGATCCGCGCAACGGCGCGATCGAGGCGATGGGCTCGAGCGCCGCCTACGGGTCGAGCCAGTTCAACCTCGCCGCGCAGGGGCACCGGCAGCCGGGCTCGACCTTCAAGACCTTCGTGCTGACGACGGCGATCAAGCAGGGGATCGACCCCTACACGACCTACTACACGTCCAAGCCGCTCGACCTGCACCTGCGCAAGTGGGGGCACTGGGAAGTGCACACCGCCGACCGCGGCTACCTCGGCCGGGTCAACCTGGAGCAGGCGACGGTCGCCTCTGACAACACAGTCTTCGCCCAGCTCGACCTCGACGTCGGGCCGCGGCAGGTGGCCGAAACGGCGCACTCGCTGGGGATCGAGAGCCCGCTGGACGGGATCCCGGCCGAGGGGATCGGCGGCCTGCGAGTCGGCGTCTCGCCGCTGGAGATGGCGAGCGCCTACGCGACCCTCGCCGACGGCGGGGTCCGCCACGAGCCGGTCGCGATCCGCCGCGTCGTCTTCCCCGGCGGGCGCACGGAGCGGCCGCAGCGGCAGGCGGCGCGGCGCGTCGTCTCCCCGGCGGTCGCCTACGAGGTGACGCGCCTCCTGCACGACAACATCACCGCAGGGACGGGCACCGCCGCCTACACCGGCTGCTCGGGGCAGGCGGGCAAGACGGGGACGACCGATCGCGAGACCGACGCCTGGTTCGCCGGCTACCAGCCCAACCTGGCGACGGTGGTCTGGGTCGGCTACCCGCAGTCCAACGCGATCGAGATGACCAGCGTGCACGGGATCACGGTGTACGGCGGCACCTTCCCGGCCGAAATCTGGCACCAGGTCTACGCGGGCGCCGAAGTCCCCTGCGAGGACTTCCGGAAGCCGAAGCAGCCGATCGGCTGGGCGCCCTTCTTCGGCCGCTTCACCGCGCCGGCGCCGCGGTCGGGAGGTCTCTCCTCCGGCAAGGGAGAAGACGCACGGGCCCGGCGGCTCGGCGAAGAAGCGACCGGCGGCTACAACCCCGACGCCTACGCGCCGGGCGCCGGGCAGAAGCCGACGCCGCTGCCACCCCCACCGGCGTCCACCGGCGTCGGCGGCGGGGCCGCCGCCGGCCAGACCGGGAGCGAATAGCTGAGTCTCTCGCCAGGGGCCTCCTACGGCCTGATCTGGGCCGGCTTCGTCGTCTACGTCGGCGTCGTCGCCTCGGCGCCGCGGCTCGGTCGGCGGGCGGTCTGGGGGGCGATCGTCGTCGCCCTGATCCTCTTCGCCTGCCTGCCACCGCTGCTCTCGCACGATGTCTACAGCTACGTCGACTACGCGCGGCTCGGCGTCCGCCACGGGCTCGACCCCTACGTCCACCCACCCACCGCGGTCCGCAGCGACCCGGCCTTCGCCCAGGTCGAGTGGACCCACACGACGAGCGCCTACGGCCCGCTCTTCACGCTGGCTTCGTACCCGCTCGCCTGGCTGCCGGTCGGGGTCGCGGTCTACGTGCTCAAGGCGGCCGCGGCGCTCGCCGTGCTCGCGATCGCGGTCGTCGTCGCGCGCCTGGCCCCGGCCCGAGGCATCGACCCGCTGCGCGCGGCCGCCTTCGTCGCCCTCAACCCGCTCGTCCTCGTCCACGTCGTCGGCGGCCCCCACAACGACGCCTTCGCGGTGCTGCCGATGACCCTCGGCGTCGCCGCGATGCTCGCCGCCCGTGAGCTCTCGGCCGGGGCGTCCTTCACGGCCGCGGCCGCCATCAAGGCCTCAGCCCTAATAACGCTCCCATTCGCCATCGCCGCCTCGCTCTCACCGCCGACGGGCCTAAAACCGTCGCTATGCGACGGTTTTAGGCCCGTCGGCGGGGTTCTGACAGGGGTTGGGACCGCGATCGCGGTCATAGGGCTGGCCGCCTACGTTGCGTTCGGGTGGCACTGGCTCGACGCCTTCGCCCTCGCCGGCGAGAGCCAGGGGCGCACGAGCCACCTGAGCATCCCGACCACGGCGGCCCGCTTGACAGGACTCGACCCCGACTTCACACGTGCGGTCGCGCTGATCGCCTTCGCCCTCCTCGTCGCCTACCTCCTGCGCTGGACCTATCGCGGCGGCGACTGGCTCCGCGCTGCCGCCTGGGCCACGACCGGCCTGCTCCTCGCCACCGCTTGGCTCCTCCCCTGGTACCTCCTCTGGCCCCTGCCCCTGGCAGCCCTCTCCAGAGACCGCCCCCTCAAGCTCCTCCTCCTCGCCCTGACCGCCTACCAGCTCGGCGCAAGGATTCCGCTCTGAGTATTTAGGAACGCATGCGGTATGCTCCGGCTGAGTCTCGCCTCCCGCTGACAGGGGCCCGCGCTCGCTACATGGGTAAAGCCAAACCGCCGGAGACGCATGGGAGCGGCCCGGCAGGAGGTTCAGCACATGAAAAGGGCAACCTTCGCGGCAACCGTAGTCGCCTTCCTGCTCGTACCTGCCACACCGGCCGCGGCCGAAGGCACGTTGAAGGTCAACATCGCCGGCTCAGGCAGCGGCGAAGTCAAGGACCTGGCGATCTTCAACCACACCGAACCCGAAATCGAATGCCCCGGCGTCTGCGAAGGCGTGATCAACGAAGAAAACCCCTACGACGACATCGGCGCCTTCGCCGACGAAGGCTCTGAATTCGTCGGCTGGACGATCACATCGGGGACCTCTCTCGTCGACTCCTGCGAAGAAAAAGGACTACGGGAAGAAGTCCTTGACCCTTACCAGGAACTTTACCCGGGAATCGACGGCATCTGCATCATCGAACCGGTGAGCGGGGTGGCCGAAATCACGGCGGAATTTGACACGACAATAATCGTGGACCCCATCGGTTCTCTGGTCGTGACCAAGTCGCCCAACCCGGCAAGCGGGGAAGGCACCGGCACGGTGCTCTCCAACCCCAGGGGGATCAGGTGTGGCAAGGCATGCACCGAAGCGGTCGGATTCCTCTATATGCATGGCCCGGTCGAACTGACCGCCAAGCCCTCCCCAGAAGACGTCTTCGTCGAATGGACGGGCGCTTGCTCGGGCTCCTCACCGACCTGCACGGTGAACGTGGAAGCACTAGGCCGTATCAACGTCGGCGCGGTCTTCTCGGGGCCTTCCAAGGAAATCCTCAACCCGACGCCGCTGACCGTCGACAAGGGCGAAAGCTACGGCGAAGGCACCGCCAAGGGACCGGGCCTGAGCTGCGAAGCCCTCTGCAACGAAACGACGGTCCTCTACCAGGGCCCGCTGACCGAACCGAAGGTGAAGCCGGGCAAGACGGTGGTCCTCAAACAGGCCCCAGCCTTCGGCTCTGAATTCACCGGCTGGAGCGGTTGCGACTCGGTCAACGAAGAAGGCAACTGCGTCGTCGAAATGAGCGAACCGAAGACCGTCTCAGCTGAATACGCGGTCCTGCCCAGCGTCAGCCTGACAGTCGAAAAGAGCCCGTATACAAGCGGCGCGGGCACGGTGCTCTCCAAGCCCAGGGGGATCAAGTGCGGCTCCTACTGCACGCAGGCAATCGCCTCGATGCCCGAAGGCGCTGCGGTTGAACTGAAGGAGAAGCCCGCCAAGGAAAACTCCTTCGTCAAATGGCAAGGCGGCGACTGCGAAGGCCTGACGACCGAAATCTGCGTCGTCACGATGGACGAAGCCGAAACGATCGCCGCCGTGTTCAGCGGTCCGACGAAGACGGTCGCAAACCCGCAGACGCTGACCCTGGCCAAGGGCGAAGGCTTTAGATCTGGCTACGGCACCGTCAAGGGACCGGGTCTGAGGTGCGAAGCGCTCTGCACCTCGACCAGCGTCTTCTACAAAGGCCCGGTCGCCGTCAAGCCGGGCAAGACCATAGTCCTCAAGCAGGCCCCGGAATTCGGCTCTGCGTTCTTCGGCTGGAGCGGTTGCGACTCCGAGGACGAAGAAGGCAACTGCGTCGTGACGATGGGAACCGCGCGGGAAGTCGTTGCCGAGTTCAACGAGCTCGAATAGCAAGATGCGTTAATCAACGAGCCGCTTGTCCGGGCGAGAGGGATTCCCCCTCTCGCCCGCCAATTTCCTCGGCCGCTTTCTCCTCCGGGCTAGCGTGGAGAACACCGGTGTGGATCGACCATCCCTCGCGCCTCCCAAGCGCGGTCACCCCGGCGACGTAGATCAGTTCGACCACCGTCAGCACCGCCCGCACGACGATCGCGATCAGCGACGCCACCGCGAAGCTGTTGCCGGGAACCGCGGTCTTCACCGCCCAGGCGAAGGCGGCGTCGCGGATGCCGAGGCCCGCCGGCGCGACCAGGGTCGCCAGGGCGGCCACGTAGCCGAACGCCTGGGCGGCGCCGACGACCACGATGTCGCTCGCAGACACGCTGCTCACCGAGCGCGCCACGCAGTAGAGACCGACCGCGACCACGCCCCAGTTGAGCGTGTAGAAGACGAGCACGGCGGCGACGCCGCGCAGCGACATCGTCGCCGGCAGGGGATCGCGACCGAAGGCACGCAGCACGCGATTGGCGAGAGGTCCGAAGATCCGCGGGTGCAGCAGGGTGAGCGCCAGCGGGATCAGCGCCAGGATGCCCCAGCGCAAGGACTGGCCCTGCAGATCGGGGTGGTCGATCAGGAAGTAAGCGGAGACGATCAGCGCTGAGGTCGCCTGCAGCGCCTGTTCGTAGACGATGCTGGCCAGCGTCAGCCGCCGCGGCACGCCGGCCCGCTCGGAGAGCAGCACTCTCCCCAACACGAAGAGCACGCTGCCGGGCACGTATCGCGCCAGCAGCGGCTGGCCCCAGGCGACCTGGGCGCGGCCGGCGCCCAACCGGTAGCCGAGAAAGCGCAGGAGCAGGTCCCAGCCGAGCGCGTTGAGAGCGAAGAAGACGAGCAGGACGGCGAGCGCCGGTACCAGCCAGAGGACGTGGAAGTGGACGCCCTTGGCCTGAATCTCGGACCACTGGCCGACCACCGTGAGGACGAGGAAGCCGAAGACGAGCAGGGCGACGCCGAGCTGGGTCGCCAGGCGCAGGCGCTTGCTGCGCGGAGGCCTGCTGCCGATCTTCGCGCCGGCCTCGCCGACGCGGTGCAGGAGAGGCTGCTTGCGCTCGTCCACGTCCGCCGCACCTTACGCGGCTCTTTAGATGGGATAGTCAGCGCATGGGCGAGTTCGAGCTGCTGGCCAGGGTCCGCGAACGGCTGTCGCCTGCCGGGCCGCGAGTGCGGCTGGGGTCGGGCGACGACGCCGCGGTCACCGTCCCCGGCGGCGCCACCGCGACCTCGGTCGACGCCGTAGTCGACGGGGTCCACTTCCTCCGCGGGCGGGCGAGCCTGCGCCAGATCGGCCACAAGGCGCTCGCCACCGCCCTCTCCGACCTGGCGGCGATGGGCGCCGAGGCCGGCGAGGCCTACGTCACGCTCGGGGTCCCCCCCGACCTCGACGAGGACGGCTGCATGGAGCTGCTCGACGGCATGGCGGCGCTCGCCGAGGCGACGGGCACCTGCCTTGCCGGCGGCGACGTCACCCGCGCCGGCGAGCTGTTCCTGGCGATGACCGTCGTCGGCCACGGCGCTGACGCCGACGCCTTCGTCAGCCGGGCGGGGGCCAAGCCCGGCGACGCGCTCGTCCTCACCGGCGAGGTGGGCGGCGCCCGCGCCGGCCACGCTCTGCTCGAGAGCGCCGACTCCGCCGGCGGCGAGGCGCTGCGCGAGCGCCAGCTCGAACCCCGCCCCCGCCTCGCAGCCGGGCGGGCACTCGCCGCCGCAGGGGCGACGGCGATGATCGACCTCAGCGACGGCCTCACCGGCGACGCCCTGCACATCGCCGAGCGCAGCGGCGTCGGCCTGCGCATCGACGCCGCGAGGGTCCCGATCGCCCCCGGCGCCGTCGAGGCGCTGGCAGCCGACGGCGACGGCCTGCTCCTCGCCCTCGAAGGCGGCGAGGACTACGAGCTGCTCGCCGCCCTCCCCCCCGGTCGAGTCCCCCACGCGCAGGAGCTCGTGCACGCAGCGGAAGAGGGCCAGGAGCTGACGGCGATCGGCGAGGTCGTCGAAGGCGCCGGCGTCGAGCTCAGGCTGCCCGGCGGCCGGCTTGTGCGACCGGGACGCGGTTTCGATCAGCTGGCGTGACGTCCTCGCCGGCGAGAAGCGAGCGCACCCCGCGCCGTTCCAGCATCGCGGCGGCGATCAGCGCGGGCTCGGGCTTGTAGTGGCCCGCCTCGACGAGGCTCTTCAGCTGTCGAATCTCCATGCTGCCTCTCATATCGGCCCCATGCCTGCATTCATTAGTTCTTGGTAGTCGCACATCTGTCCAAAGCACGGCGGGATACCCTTTGGACATGCCGAACGGGTCGACTCGAATCCTCCTCGTCGACGACGAGCGCTCGATCCAGACCCTGCTCAGCTACCCGCTGCGCAAGGACGGCTACCACGTGACGGCGGCGCGGGACGGCCGCGAAGCGCTGCAGCGCTTCGACGAGGCGCGCTTCGACCTCGTCGTCCTCGACCTGATGCTGCCCAAGATGGACGGCGTCGAAGTCTGCCGGGAGCTGCGCGCGCGCAGCCAGGTGCCGATCATCATGCTGACCGCGAAGGGGAGCGAGACCGACAAGGTCGCCGGCCTCGAGGTGGGCGCCGACGACTACATCACCAAGCCCTTCTCGATGCGCGAGTTCCGCAGCCGGGTCAAGGCTGCCCTGCGACGCTCGCGCATGGCCGCCGAGCCGCCCGACGAGGAGGCGATCGAACACGCCGAGCTGACGATCGACTTCGAGCGCCGCATGGTGACGCTGCGCGGCGAGGAGATCGGCGTCACCTACGTCGAGTTCGAGATCCTCGCCGCCCTCGCCCGTTCGCCCGGCCGGGTGCTGAGCCGCGAGACCCTGCTCGAGCACGTCTGGGGGGACTCCGACTACCGCGATCCGCGCACGGTCGACGTCCACATCCGCCACCTGCGCGAGAAGCTGGAGACAGACCCGAAAGAGCCGCAGCTGCTGCTCACGGTTCGCGGGGTGGGCTACCGCTTCAAGGAGTAGACGGCGATGCGGCGCTTCAAGCCGACCGCCCTGGGCAACAGGATCACGATCGTCGCCGTGGCGATCGCCGTCGGCACGGTGCTCGTCGTCTACGGCTACGCGGTCGCGATCGGAGGCGCCGCCAGCGGCGACGGCTCGGTCAAGGCGCAGATCCTGATCGGCGGCCTGATCGCCGTCTTCGTCGCCCTCCTCGTCGGCGTCTACTTCGCCGGCGTCGCCTCGGACAGCATCCGCCGCCTGCAGGGCGCGGCACGCAAGGTCGCCGACGGCAACTTCGAGACGCCGATCCCGATCGCCGCGGCGGGACAGCTCGGATCGCTGGCCCGCACCTTCAACGAGATGCAGCGCCGCCTCGCCGAGCTCGACAGCGCCCGCAAGCAGTTCATCGCCAACGCCTCGCACGAGCTGCGCACGCCGATCTTCAGCCTCGGCGGCTTCGTCGAGCTGCTCGAGGAGGAGGACCCGAGCCCGGCCGAGCGGGCCGAGTTCGTGCACATGATGCGCGAGCAGATCGAACGACTGACCAAGCTCACCGCCGACCTTCTCGACCTCTCCCAGCTCGACGCGGGCGCGGTGGCGATCGAGCGAGGGGTCTTCGACCTCAGCGCCCTCGGGCGCGAAGTCGCCCGCGAGTTCGGCCCCCGCGCCGACAAGCACGGCTCGCGCCTGGAGCTGCGCACGCCGGCCCAGCCGGTGATCGCCGGCGGCGATCCCGACCGGGTGCGGCAAGTGGTCCGTATCCTCCTCGACAACGCCCTCACCCACACCCCGGAGGGGACCAGCGTGACCGTGACCACCTATTCCGCCAACCGCCGCGCCGAGCTGACCGTCTCCGACGACGGGCCGGGCATCCCGCGACGCGTGCAGGGACGCATCTTCGAGCGCTTCTACACGGCCGACTCGGCGGGCGGCTCCGGCCTCGGGCTGGCGATCGCCCGCGAGCTGGCGCAGCGCATGGAGGGCGGCGTCGCGATCGCTTCGAGCAGGCGCTTCACCGCCTTCACGCTCGACCTGCCGCTGGCCCGTCCCCGCGAGGGGCTGCCACCCGCCAACCCGGCCGGCCGGCCGCTGAAGACGGCCGCGTAGAGCGATGCGCGCCGCCAAGCCACTC
Organism: Chloroflexota bacterium; assembly: GCA_050258095.1. Taxonomy (GTDB): domain Bacteria; phylum Actinomycetota; class Thermoleophilia; order Solirubrobacterales; family 70-9; genus VRUE01. Next base: position 36,837 of record JBLMYD010000008.1, on the reverse strand, counting down.
GCGCTCCTCGCCCTGGCCCTGGCTCTGGCGGCGGCGCTCGGCGGCTGCGGGGGCTCCGGCGAGACGACGACCGTGGACGGCGGCGGGGGCGGCAAGACCAAGCAGCGCCCCGAAGTGGTCGTCGAGTCGGCCGCGGTCGGCTTCGACGCCGAGAAGGTCTACCGCGAAGCCTCGCCCGGGGTGGTCACGATCCGCTCGATCTTCGCCGACGGCGGCGGCGCCGCGGAGGGCTCGGGGTTCGTCCTTGACACCAGCGGCCACATCGTCACCAACGCCCACGTCGTCACCGATGAATCGAGCGGCACCCGCAAGCCGGCGAAGGCGCTCTTCGTCGAGTTCTCGAACCGCAACGTGCTCCCGGCCAAGATCGTCGGCTTCGACCCCTTCGCCGACGTCGCCCTGCTCACCGTGAAGCCCGACGGCTTCCGGCTGCACCCGCTGCAACTGGGCGACGATCACGAACTCGTCGTCGGCCAGCCGGTGGCGGCGATCGGCAGCCCCTTCGGCGAGCAGCAGTCGCTCTCGCTGGGCATCGTCTCGGCGACCGACCGCTCGGTCCAGTCGCTGACCAAGTTCCAGATCGACGGCGCGATCCAGACCGACGCCTCGATCAACCCCGGCAACTCGGGCGGTCCGCTGCTCGACGCCGACGCGCGGGTGGTCGGCATCAACCAGCAGATCGAGACGCAGTCCGGCGCCAACGACGGCGTCGGCTTCGCCGTCCCGATCTCCGCCGTCAAGCGCTCGCTCGCCCAGCTCGAGCGCGACGGCGAAGCCGAATACGCCTACATCGGCGTCTCGACGCAGACTCTCTATCCCCAGCTGGCCAAGCGACTCGGGCTCGACACCAGCTACGGCGGCCTGCTCTCCGAAGTAGTGCCGGGCGGCCCGGCCGACGAAGCCGGCCTGCAGGGCGGCGGCAAGCGGATCCGCTTCCAGGCCGCGGTCTACCGCGTCGGCGGCGACGTGATCCTCGCCGTCGAAGGCCACAAGGTGGTCCGGCCGGACGACCTCGCCCGCGTCACCGCGCTCTATCAACCGGGCGACACGGTCAAGCTCGAAGTCCTCCACGACGGCCGGCGCAAGCAAGTGGAAGTGACGCTCGGCAAACGTCCCAGCGGCTGAGTGCGGCCGACCGCTCCTGCTTGTAGAACTCGCTGATGCTTCAGGAAGTCTCGCTCGGCCAGAAGTCGCTCTCCGACTACACCCATATCGCGGGCAAGGAGACGATCGAGCGCATCCGCGAGCTGGCGGCGCCGCTGAAGGACCAGCGCGTCCTGCACGTCAGCGCGACGGCGTTCGGCGGCGGCGTCTCGGAGATCCTCTACACGATCGTGCCGCTGATGCGGGACATCGGCCTCGACGCCCACTGGCACGTGATCTTCGGCAAGGAGGAGTTCTTCAACGCGACCAAGCTCCTGCACAACTCGCTGCAGGGGGCCCCGGAGACCCTGGACGAGGAGCAGTGGCGGGTCTTCGACGAGATCAACAGGATCAACGCCGAGGGCCTGGTGGGCGAGTGGGACACGGTGATCGTCCACGACCCGCAGCCGATCGGCCTGCGCCGCGGCGCCGGCGAGAAGGGGCGCAACTGGATCTGGCGCTGCCACATCGACCTCTCCGAGCCCAACCCGGAGCCGATCGCGCGCCTGCTGCCGATGATCGAGGAGTACGACGCGACCGTCTGGCACATGCCGACCTACGTGCCGGCCGGCGTCAATGGCAGCAGCAACGACGGCGTGCGGATCATCCCGCCGGCGATCGACCCGCTCTCGCCGAAGAACATGGCCTTCTCGCCCGACGACGCCGCCTTCGTCTGCCGCCAGTTCGGGATCGACGTCGATCGGCCGCTGCTCACCCAGGTCTCGCGCTTCGACCCGTGGAAGGACCCGATGGGCGTGATCGACGCCTACCGGATCGTGCACGAGCAGGTGCCCGCCGTGCAGCTCGCCCTGGTCGGCTCGATGGCCACCGACGACCCCGAGGGCTGGGAGTTCTTCCAGCGCACCTTCGAGTACGCCGACGGCGACGACGACATCAAGATCCTCAACAACCTCAACAACGTCGGCGCGATCGAGGTCAACGCCTTCCAGTCGCAGTCCGACGTCTGCCTGCAGAAGTCGATCCGCGAGGGCTTCGGCCTGACCGTCACCGAGGCGCTCTGGAAGGGGCGGCCGACGGTCGCCGGCAATGTCGGCGGCATCCCGCTGCAGATCGCCGACGGCGAGAGCGGCTTCCTCGTCGACTCCCCCGAGGGCTGCGCTCAGCGCTGCCTGGAGATCCTCCGCGACCCGGTGCTGGGCAAGCGGCTGGGGCGGGCCGGCAAGGAACACGCTCGCCGCGAGTTCCTCTCGCCGCGCCTGCTGCGCGACTGGATGGAGCTGCTCGCCGAGCTGGATTCCTGACCCTCCTGCGCGGGTGCAACGTTTTTGATGCCATATAGACCCCTTATGCGTTGCACCCGGGGGTAGGGTGGGGTCACTGTGGCGGACAGCGACCCACTGATCATCGTCTCGAATCGGGGTCCTGCGCAGTTCGAGCGCGACGAGGAGGGTAACCGCACCGTGCGGCGCGGCGGCGGCGGGCTGGTGACGGCGCTCTCGGGCCTCGTCTCGCATCGGGACGCGCTCTGGATCGCCTCGGCGATGACCGACGAGGACGTCGCGGTCTCCGAAGAACGCGGCGGGCCGGTCGACCTCTCGATCGACGGCATCGAGTACCGCGTGCTGCTGGTCGGCAGCGACGCGACGGCCTACGACCGCTTCTACAACGTGATCGCCAACCCGATCCTCTGGTTCATCCAGCACTACCTCTGGGACCTCTCCAACGCGCCCGACATCCGCCAGGAGGAGCTCGACGCCTGGGACTTCGGCTACCAGACGGTGAACCGCGACATCGCCGCGGCCGTGCTGCGCCAGATCGAGGGGCGCGAGCGGCCGCTGGTGATGCTCCACGACTACCACCTCTACACGGCGCCGGCGATGATCCGCGCCGAGCGGCCGGACGCCTTCCTCCATCACTTCGTCCACATCCCCTGGTCCCAGCCCGACAGCTGGCGCATCCTGCCCGGCCGCATCCGCGAGGCGCTCTTCCGCGGCGTGCTCGCCAACGACATCCTCGGCTTCCACACGCACGCCTACTGCATCAACTTCATCCGCTGCTGCGACGAACTGCTCGAGGCCGACGTCGACTACGAGCGCTGCGTCGTGCACCACGCCGGGGGCGAGACGCGGGCTCGCGCCTACCCGCTCTCGATCGACGCCGAGCGACTGAAGCGGGCGGCGGCATCGCCCGAGGTCGCCGCCGCCGAGCGAGAGGTGCTGGCCCGCCGTCGCAAGCACCTGATCATCCGCGTCGACCGCGCCGACCTCTCGAAGAACGTGCTGCGCGGCTTCACCGCCTTCGACACCTTCCTCGCCCAGCACCCCGAGTTCCGCGAAGAGGTCACCTTCATCGCCCACCTGCAGCCCTCGCGCCAGGACGTGCCCGAGTACGCCGAGTACCTGGAGCGGATCGAGGCGCTCGTCGCCGTCGTCAACCACCGGCACGGCACCACCGACTGGATGCCGATCGACCTGAAGATCTACGAGAACTTCCCCGAGGCCGTCGCCCGCTACAAGCACTTCGACCTGCTGATGGTCAACTCGCTCTTCGACGGGATGAACCTGGTCGCCAAGGAGGCGCCGGCGGTCAACACCCGCGACGGCGTCCTGATGCTCTCCGAGAACACCGGCTCGCACGAGGAGCTCGCCGACTGCGCCCTCTCGGTCAACCCCTTCGACATCCAGGAGCAGGCCGACGCGATCTACCGGGCGCTGACGATGAGCCCCGAGGAGAGGCGACTGCGGGCGCAGCGTCTGAAGGAGATCATCTATTCCCGCAATCCGGGGGACTGGGTGGATGACCAGCAGCGGGATATCGAGGAGTTGCGCCAGGCGGTTGGATAGGGGGAGGGGGTTGGGCACCCCTCCTCACTCAACTTTTTCCGAAGACAGGCCCAGGCCGGCGGCGGGCGAACGAGCGGAAAAAGTACAAGCCGTTCGCAGGGGTGCCCAACCCCCTCCCACAAACGTCCTTGCAGGGGCGAACTCCTCGGGCTGAGAGCTTAAGCAACCCGTGACCAGTCTCCGGATTCGATGGTCGATAGCCGGGCGCGTTGCCCTTGCGGCGGTTGGAGCGCTGATAGCTCTCAACGTCATCCCAAGCTTGCTGCGGCCGCCCGCCCCTCCGCCTCTACCCGCCGACGTCGGGCTGCCGCGGGTTGCGGTGTCTATGCCGCAGCGAGAGCCGGGGCGGCCGGAAGCTGGGACCAAACCGAACTTCGAGCGGGTGGCGTCGGGTGGGGGTGGGCGGCGCCGCGCGGAGGCTGCCGAGGGCAGGGCCCCATCCCAGAAGCCGCTTCATCCCGATGCCCGAGGCAGCGCGCAGCCCAAGCCGCCCACCCCAACCCGACGACAGGACCCGCCCGCCATCCCCTCGGTCCCGCCATCCAAACCACCGCCCACCCCCTCACCAGCGCCGGAACCTCCGCCACATCCGCCCGCATCGCCAAACGACGGCTCGATGGAGTTCGCCCCGCACTAGCTATAGTCCCTCGCCGCTTTTGGCAGCAGCACGCGAATACGAGCTGGTCCTGATGCTGGACCCGGGCCCCGACGAGGCCGGGCGCGACGCGCTCGCGAAGGAGGTGCGCGGCCGGATCGAGGGCAAGGGCACGCTCAAGCACGAGAACAAATGGGGCCTGCGCAAGATGGCCTACGAGATCGAGCAGCGCAACGAGGCCGACTACCGCTGGTTCCGCTTCGAGGGCTCGAACGAGCTGCTCGACGAGCTCAACCACAACCTGAAGATCGCCGACGGCGTGCTGCGCTTCCGCATCTTCAAGGTCGACGCCGACGCGCCCGTGATGGTGCCGCCGGCGACCGCCGCTCCCGCCCACGGCTCGCGCGAGCGCGGGCCGCAGGGCCCGCCTCGCGTCGCCGGCTCGGCCGAGGAGAGCGACGGCGGCGAGCAGGTCGAGGAGAGCGCCGAGGCCCCCGCCCCCGCCGAGTAGCCGCCGACGGGACTAAAACCGACGCATACCGACGGAAATCGGCCCGTCGGCGGGGTTTTCGTGCGGAGATTGCGGGGCGAGGGGGGAGAGATGCGCCGCCGTCGCTCTTAGACTGGAGTCCAGACATCGATTCGGAGGAGTTGAGAGCCGTGGCGGCTTCGAACATCAACGTAGTGGTTATCACCGGAAACCTGACGAAGGACCCCGACCTGCGCCATACCGGCGGCGGGACGGCCGTCTGCGACCTGCGCGTCGCGGTCAACAGCCGGCGCAAGAACGGCCAGACCGGAGAGTGGGAGGACAAGCCCAACTACTTCGACGTGACCGTCTGGGGCGCGCAGGGCGAGAACTGTGCCAACTACCTCGCCAAGGGCCGCCCGGTGGCGGTCGAAGGGCGCCTCGACTGGAGCGAATGGGAGGCGAAAGACGGCAGCGGCAAGCGCCAGGCGGTGCGGATCGTCGCCAACTCCGTGCAGTTCCTCGGCTCCCGCGACGGCTCCGGGGGCGGCAATGGCAACGGGAACGGCAACGGCGGCTTCTCGCCGAGCAGCGACGTGCCCGCCGACCCCTCCGACTTCGCACCCGCCGCCGCGACCGGCGACGACGACGACATCCCCTTTTAGCTCTTCGCCTTCGGGCTGGCAATCGCCGTTTCTGTAGGATTGCCAGCTCGATGGCCAGAGGCACCGACATAGGGAGCGCGCCACCGCGCCGCGGGCGTCGCGCAGCCGATCGCTCGCGTCCACGCAAATACACGCGGATCAACTCCGCGGCGGTCGACTACAAGGACCTTAACCTGCTGCGCCGCTTCCTCTCGGACAGGGGCAAGACGCGCGGCAGGCGCGTCACCGGCCTCTCGCGCAAGCACCAGCGCCAGCTCTCGGTCGCGGTCAAGCGGGCACGCGAGATCGCCCTGCTGCCCTACGTCGGAGAGCGCTGATGACGCAGGCGATCCTGCTCGAGGACGTCGAGGACCTCGGTGAGCGCGGCGACCCGGTCGACGTCTCGCCCGGCTACCTGCGCAACTACCTGATCCCGCGCAAGCTGGCCGCGGCCGCGACGCCCGGCGCCCTGGAGGAGGCACAGCGCCGCCGCGAGGCCGCCGAGAAGGCCGAGCAGCGCCGCGCCGAACGCGAAGAGCAGGCTGCCGAGCTGCTGGCGAAAACGGTGCTGACGATCCACCAGCGCGCGGCCGAGGACGGCAAGCTCTTCGGCTCGGTCGGCGCCAAGGAGATCGCCGACGCGATCCGCGAGGCTCGCGACCTGCGCATCGACAGGCGCAAGGTGCGCCTCGAGCAGCCGATCCGCGAAATCGGCACCCACATGGTCGAGATCGAGCTGGCCGACGGCACGGTCGCGACGGTGAAGACGATCGTCGCCGAGGAACGCTGAACCGCTCGGATCGCGCCACCGCCGCTCTCGCCGTCGTATCGCTGGGCGGCGCGGCTGTCGTGCTGGCCGGCCAGTTCGGCCGCATGTTGCGCCGCCGCTCCCACCAGCAGGCGGGCTCGGACGGGCTCGCCGAGGCGGCGCCCGCGGCCGCCGTCGACACGGTCAACGTCGCCGTCAGCGGCTACGCCGCGGCGCCGCGCAGCGAAACAGTCCTCTTCAACCTGCTCGCCGGATTCCTCGGCTCCTTCGCCATCGTTCGCCTCTCGACCTGGGGGATACGCAGGCGCAAGCGCTGGGGGCCGTTCCGCAACGTCCGCCTCGGCGGCCGCCATATCCATCACTTCGTCCCCGGCATCCTGATCGCCTTCGCCTCGGGGACCACCGCCCTGCTGACCCGCAACGAGGCGCTGGAAGAGCGCCTGGCGATCACCACCGGCATCGGCATGGGCCTGACCTTCGACGAGGCCGCCCTGCTGCTCGACCTGCGCGACGTCTACTGGTCTCGCAAAGGCCTGCTCAGCGTCCAGCTCAGCCTCGGCGCCACCGCGATCCTCAGCATCGCGATCCTCACCCAGCGGATGCTGCGCCGCGGCGAGCGACGCCAGGAGGCCGAGGGCCAGATCCCGGCGGCTTGAGGTCAGCCCTTCTGGGTGCAGGGGAACATGAAGGCTCCGGTGAGATCGGGGCCGGAGGCGAGCACCGCTTCCCAATGGGCCAGCAGCTTGCCGTCGACGCACCTGGCCGAGAGGAAGCTCCGCTTCTTGTGTCTGTAGGTGAACTTGCGGAAGAGCTTGAAGTTGAAGCTCGTCACCGAGCCATGGCCGCCGGCGATCGTCGGGATCGTCGCCACCAACTTGGTGCCGAAGCGGCCGTGGTGGATCTTCGAAACCTTGACCCTGACCACAATCGCCGCCGAGACAGGGTTCTTCAGGTAACCGTAGATCAGGATCGTCTTCGCGCCGTCGCGCTTTCCGCCGTTGAAGGCGACCATGTGGCTCTTGGCGATGAAGGGCGCCGATTCGGGAAACGCAACCTCGACTTCCATCTCACCTTCCCCGACGCGCGCCTTCTTGCATGGATTCGGAACTTCCTCGAGCAGAAGCAGGGACCGGCAGACTGCCAGGCCCCGGAAACCGATTTCCACGTTCCTGTCGGTTTCGAGAACCACTTCTTTCAGTGCCGGTGGGTGCGAGCCGTCGGCAGTTCTGATCCTCTCGCCGAGACTCATGTGAATCGGCGCCAGCCGCTTCCTCGGCAGCCTGGCCGGCTTGAAGCCACTGCTCATGGAGACTTCAAGCCCTTCGCTGCCGCATGAGTAACTGGAAACTGGGCAGTAGACGGTTGACTCTGGGTGCGCATGGGCAAGTGGCTTGAAGGCACAAGCGACGGCCAGAACCGTTGCCAGCGCAACCGCCACGGTCAGGCGCCCGCGCATCAGCCCTTCGGGGTGCAGGGGAAGCTGAGGGCGCCGATCGGGGTCTGGACTTTGCCGGTTCCTTCGACGAAATCGGTGAGGAACACCTTGGTGCGGGCCTTGAGCTTGCCGTCGCGGCACCTGGCAAGCAGGTAGCTCTGCGTCTTCCCCCTGCGCTTGAACTTGCGGAAGAGCTTGAGGTTGAAGCTCCTCACCGAGCCGTCGCCACCGGCGATCAGCGGGATCTTCGCCACCGACTTGGTGCCGTAGCGGCCGCGGTGGATCTTCGAGACCTTGACCGTGGTCAGCACCGCCGCCGTGACGGGGTTCGAGAGGTAGGCGTGGATGAGGATCGTCGTCTTGCCGCCCCTGACGCCGCCGTTGAAGGCGAGCAGCTTGCTGTGCGCGATGAACGGGAGCATTTCCGGGAACTTGACCTCGACATCGGTCTTGCCTTCGCCGACCAGCGCCCGCCCACAGGCCTTGCGCGCAACTTTCGTGGTCGTCCCTTTGATTCGGGATAGCCGGCACACGGGCAATCCCCTGGCGTTAATCGTCCCGTTCTTGTCGGTTTCGATCACCACTTCCGTCAGCGCCGGCGGGTGCGTACCGTCGGTCGTCCGGATCGCGCCGCTCGTCCAGAGGTGAATCGACGCCAGCTTCTTCCTCGGCAGCTTCCTCGGCGAGAAGCCGCCCTTGACGACGACTTCGAGGTTGCCGATCTTGAAAGTGGTCGACGAGCCGGCGCTGGCGATCGCGGCGCAGGCGACGGCGAGCGCCGTTGCCAGGACCATCGTCGCGATCAGTCGCCTGCGCATTCGCTCAATCTATCCCCTGCATAGGAAAAGGGCGACCATTGGGCCGCCCTTTTCCTATTCCCCTTTTCGTCCTGAGTTAAACCGAGAGGCTCAGCCCTTCGGGGTGCAGGGCCGGGAGAAGTTGCCCGTCATCGAGGGTCCTTCGCGGAAGATCGACACGGCGTGGGCCTTGAGCTTGCCGTCCGTGCACTTGGCGAGCAGGTAGCTCTGCGTCTTCCCCCTGTACTTGAACATGCGGAAGAAGTTGAGTTCGAAGCTCGTCGGCGAGCCGTAGCCGTTGACGATCAGCGGGACTTTCGCCACCGACTTGGTGCCGTAGCGGCCGTGGTGGATCTTCGTGACCGTGACCGTGGTCAGCACCGCTGCCGAGACCGGGTTCTTCAGGTAGGCGTGGATGAGGATCGTCGTCTTGCCGCCCCTGACGCCGCCGTTGAAGGCGAGCAGCTTGCTGTGCGCGATGAACGGGGGCGATTCCGGGAACTGGACCTCGACGTCGGTCTTGCCTTTGCCGACCAGAGCCGCTTTGCAGGCCTTCAGGGCGGCGGCTGTTTCGCGCGCCTTGAGTTTGCCCAGGGTGCAGGTCGGGAGGCCTTTGGCGTTGATCGTCCCGTTCTTGTCGGTTTCGACGATCACTTCCTTCAGGGCCGGCGGGCGCGAGCCGTCGAGCGTGTTGATCTTGCCGCTGATGTTGAGCTGGATCGGCGCCAGCTTCTTCCTCGGCAGCTTGGTCGGCGAGAAGCCGCCGTTGAGGATCAGTTCGAGGTTGCCTTCCTTGATGACGGTCGGCTTGTAGGCGGTTGCGATCCCGGCACAGGCGACGGCGAGAGCCGTCCCCAGGACCATCGTCGTGATCAGTCGCTTGCGCATGTGCTCTATCTCTCTCCTTTGCGGCCTCGGCCGTCAAAGCCCCGGCCCTCGAAAAGGCTTTGGTCAGATCCCTCCGGGCGCCAACTTAGCAGCATCCCGATCTCAGTAAACCCGTGCATTCACTAAAAAGAGCGCCTTAACACGCGATTTCTCAGCTCTCGAGCATCGAGAGCCGCGTGCGCTCGCGCTCCTCGGCTGCCCTCTCCGGGCCGAGGAACGGCAGGGTGATCCAGAACATCAAGTCGGGCAGGCGGCCCGGCAGCTGCGAGGCGGCGCCGTGCAGGATCTCGGTGTAGAGCAGCTCGTTGATGCCGCCGGCCAGCGAGAGCGAGGTGATCCCGGGCAGCTCGACCGAGGTCTCGGCGCGGCCGGCGTCGAGGAAGCCGGTGAACTGGCGCAGGGCGGCGTCGCGGCGGGCGAGCGCCTTGGGGCCGGCGGCGAGCACCTCGACGATCGCGAAGCGGGCCTCGTCAGGGTGCTCGGCCAGGTGTTTGAGCAGCTCGCCCAGGCCGGCGGCGACGCGCTCGGCCCAGGAGGACCCCGGCCTGGACTCGAAGCCGCGCGCCGTGTCGCCGAGCAGGTTGCCGAGCAGCACGTCGTAGGCGGCGAGGAAGCAGTCCTCCTTGCTGGAGAAGAGCTCGTAGAAGGTCTTGCGCGAGACGCCGGCGACGCCGATCACGTCGACGACGCGGGTCTCCGGGTAGCCGCGCTCGGAGACGACGTCGATCATCGCCTGCAGGATGCGGTTGCGCTGGGATTCCGTCACGGTCTCCCGCGGTAGGCCGTGACGGCCCCTGGGCAGCCGCTCGTTCAAGTTCGCCGTGCGTCTACCGGTAGCCACATAAAGACTGTAGAACACGCGGGCGCCGAGGGCGATTTCTGTACTCGCGCGTATCCGCTGCATACGAGCGTGACAGAGCGGCCGAAACAGGTCAATACAATGACTGCGTGAGCAGGTGGGGGATACGGAGCGCGGTGCTGCCGGCTGCGGCGCTGCTGGCGCTCGCCTGTGCGCTCTCCTCCTGCGGCGGCTCCGGCTCGGGCACGAGCTCCTCTTCGACCCATGCTTCCAGCGAAACGGAATCGCGATCCGGCGGCGAAAGCGAAGCGGGGACCGGGGGCAAGAAGCAGAGCGAATCGTCGAAGCAGGGCGGTGGCGGGGACGAAAAGGCAGCGAAGACCGCCGCCCCCGTCGCTCCCCTGAAAGTCTCGGGCGGCGGCTCGGCTCAGTACCGCGTCAAGGGGGGCGACAACAGCGTCCAGGAATTCGGCGCGGAGTCGAGCGGGTCCGAACTCGAAGAAGCGGCCACAGCGCTGCACGACTTCCTCGTCGCCCGTGCCAGGGGAGAGTGGCAACAGGCCTGCGCCAACCTCTCTAAGACGGTGGTTGAACAGCTCGAACAGCTGGCGGCGAGGGCGCAGCAGAGCGGCACGGACTGCCCCGCGACGCTGGCCGGGCTGACGCCGAACCTGCCGCCGAAGGTGGCGCGCGAAAGCACCATCGTCGACGCCGGCAGCCTGCGCGTCGAAGGCACGCGCGGGTTCCTGATCTACCGTGGTCTGGAAGGGACCGTCTACGCGACCAACATGGCTCGCGAAGGCGGCAGCTGGAAGGTCGGCGCGCTCTCCGGCGTGCCGCTGTCGTAGGGCTCAGTCACTCAATCGCGCCAGACGACCTGCTCGCGTCCGGGTCACTCCGACCAGCTCGATCGGCACGCCGCCGACCTCGGAGACGAAGTCGAGATAGTCGCGCGCCACATAAAGACTGTAGAACACGCGGGCGCCGAGGGCGATTTCTGTACTCGCGCGTATCCGCTGCATACGAACGATCGGAGCGGAGTCATTACAATGACCGCGTGAGCAGGTGGGGGATACGGAACACGGCGCTGCTGGCTGCGGCGCTGCTGGCGCTTGCCTTCGCGCTCTCTTCCTGCGGAGGCTCCGGCTCGGACACGAGCTCGTCCTCGACCCAGGCTCCCGGCGAAGCAGAATCGCGATCCGGCGCAGGCGGCGATTCGGGGACCGGGGGCAAGGTCGCGGAAACCGGGGGCAACAAGCAAGGCGAATCGTCTGGGCAGGGCGGTAAATCGTCTGGGCAGGGTGGCGGCAAGAGCAAGAAGGCGTCGAAAGCCACGCCCGTCGCTCCCCTGCACGGCTCAGGTGGCGGCTCAGGTCAGAACCGCGTCAAGGGAGGCGACAACAGCGTCCAGGAATTCGGCGAAGAGTCGGGCGAATCGGAACTCGAAGAGGCGGCCACGGCGCTGCACACCTTCCTCGTCGCCCGCGTCAGGCAGGAATGGCCGCGGGCCTGCGCCAACCTCTCGAGCACGATGATCGAGAATCTCAAACGACTGGTCGAAAACGAAGAAAACGAAAACATAAGCTGCCCCGCGGCGTTCGCCAAGATCGCACCGACCCTGCCGCCAAAGGTCGCGCATGGAAGCACCGTGGTCAACGCGGACAGCCTGCGCGTCAAAGGTCGGCACGGATTCCTGATCTACCACGGCTTCGAAGGGGTCCTCTACGCGATCAGCATGGCGCACGAGGGCCGTTGGAAGGTCGCTGCGCTCGCCGGCGTGCCGCTGCGGTAGGGCTCAGTCGCGCCAGACGACCTGCTCGCGCCCGGGGCCGACGCCGACCAGCCTGATCGGCACGCCGGCGAAGTCGGCGATGAAGTCGAGGTAGTCGCGCGCCTCCTTGGGGAGGTCGGACTCTTTGCGGCAGGCGCCGAGGTCGGCGTCGAAGCCGGGCAGCTCCTCGTACTCGGGCTCGGCCGAGTGCAGGATCGACTGGTGGTAGGGGAAGCGATCGAGCAGGGCGCCCTCGCGCGAGCGGTAGCGGACCGCCGCCCGCAGCGGGTCGAGGCCGCTGAGCACGTCGAGCTTGGTGATCGCCAGCGAGGTCATGCCGTTGATGCGCACGGCGTAGCGCAACGCCACCAGGTCCATCCAGCCGCAGCGGCGCTCGCGGCCGGTGGTCGTCCCGTACTCGTGGCCCCGCTCGAGCATGTGGCGCCCGACCTCGTCTTCCAGCTCGGTCGGGAAGGGGCCGGCGCCGACGCGCGTCGCGTAGGCCTTGGCGACGCCCCAGACCTCGTCGATGTCGGCCGGGCCGACGCCGGCGCCGACCGTCGCCGCCCCGGCGATCGGGTTGGAGGAGGTGACGAAGGGGTAGGTGCCGTGGTCGAGGTCGAGCAGCGTCGCCTGCGCTCCCTCGAAGATCACCGTGCGGCCGGCGTCGAGCGCCTCCCAGCAGAGGCGGGCCGTGTCGGCGATGTGGGGCTCCAGCCGGTGGCCGTAGTTGACGTGCTCTTCGGTCATCGTGTGCAGGTCGAGGCGCGGGTCGGGCGCGTCCTCGATCGCCTGCTCGGCCGCCTCGCGGTCGCCCTCGCCGGCCTCCTTGCGCAGCTTGCGCCGCTGCACGCCGAGCTCGCGCAGCGCCTGCTGCTTGGGCTCGAGCGCGGCGCGGATCTTGGTGCGCAGGATCTTCTCGTCGAGCAGGTCCTGGACGCGGATGCCGAGACGCAACGCCTTGTCGGCGTAGCAGGGGCCGATGCCGCGGCGGGTGGTGCCGATCGAGAGCGAGCCCAGCTTCACCTCGCCCGCGGTGTCGAGCAGCACGTGGTAGGGCATGATCAGGTGCGCGTTGGCGGAGATCCTCAGGTTGCCGACGTCGACGCCGCGGCGGCGCAGCCCGTCGATCTCGCCGAGCAGGACGCGCGGGTCGACGACGACCCCGTTGCCGATCACGCAGGCCTTGTCGGGATAGAGGATCCCGGAGGGGATCAGGTGGAACTTGAACTCCTCGCCGTCGCGGACGATCGTGTGGCCGGCGTTGTTGCCGCCCTGGAAGCGGACGATCGCGTCCGCGCGCTCGGCGAGCAGGTCGACGACCTTGCCCTTGCCCTCGTCGCCCCACTGGGCGCCGACTATCGCTAGCCCCGGCATGACCGGGAGATTGTGGCGTGTCGGTCGGCTAGGCGACTTGGCCGTAGCGGCGGTCGGCGCCGAACAGCGGCACGCCGTCGCAGATCTCGCTCAGCCGCGAGACCGTGCGGGCGCCGATCTGCGCTTCCAGCTCGTCTTCGGGCAGGTTGGTGGTGACGATGACCGAGCGCTGCGCCTCGTAGCGCTCGTTGATCAGCGCGTAGAGCTGCTCCAGCACCCAGTCGCTGCGCTTCTCGGCACCGAGATCGTCGATGTGGAGCAGGTCGACCGAGGTGAGGCGCTCGAAGAAGGCGAGGTAGGAGTCGCCGCCGGGCTCGGAGTCGTAGGTGCGGCGGATGCGGGCGAGCAGCTTCGGCAGCGAGTAGATCGCGACGGAGCAGCCCGCCTCGAGCGCGGCCTTGGAGACGAGCATCGCCAGCGTCGTCTTGCCGGTGCCCGTGTCGCCGAAGAGCCAGAGCCCGCGGCCGGCGTCGAGCCGCGCGTCGAGCTCGTCGACGTAGCGGCGCACCTCGGCGACGGCGGCCTTGGTCGCGAGGTCGTGGGCCATGTCGGAGACGGGCGGGCGGTCGAAGGAGACGCCGCGGTAGCGGGGCGGGATCACCGAGGCGACGCCGCGCACGCGGCCCCGTTTCAGCCGCTGCGCGCGGCACTCGCACTCGCGGGCGACGTCCTCGGGCCCGAGGATCCAGCCCGAGCCGTCGCAGACGCCGAGCGGGCAGGCGCGGGCCTCGCGGAAGGGCTCGTTGCGCGAGGCCATCAGAACTCAGGCCCCGCCGCGGCGACATCGTCCAGCGGCGGCCCCTCTCCGGCCGGCTGCTCGATCGGCTGCTCACGTCCGGCGAAGTCGGCGAACTTCGGGAAGCGGTCGAGGAAGACCAGTTTCGGCGCTCCGATCGGCCCGTTCCTGTGCTTGGCGATGATCAGGTCGGCGAGCCCATCCGGCTCGTCGTCGGGATCGCGGTAGTAGTCCTCGCGATAGAGGAAGGCAACGAGGTCCGCGTCCTGCTCGATCGAGTTGTGGACGACGACGTTGTCGGCGACGAAGTTGTGGAGGCCCTCGACCGTGAGGTCGAACACCTCCTCGACCCCATCGGGCTCAATCGAGACGACCGGATCCCAATAGGCGTCGCCGAGCGCCGGGTCGACCAGCTCCTCGCAGCGCACCGCGGAAGCGACCGCAACCGACCCGCTCTTCTCCGGTCCGCTCTCCTTCGGGATCAGGTTCCTGTTCGGGTTACGCACCCTGTCGCGAAAGTGCTCGAGGATCGAGCTGGTGTGGTCACGCTTGCTCGCGCCGAGAGTCCCAACGAGCTCGAGGAACCGGGGCAGATCTGTCCCGTTGCTGACGCTGACGTGGAACTGCGACCGTCCTTTTGCCTCATTTACATGCCGGCTCACCCGGGCGGTGATGCCGAGGCGAAGGAGCAGCGTCTGCACGTCATAGGCGAAGCGAGCGCTGCTCGTGGCGTAGCAGACGTTCGCGGCCTTGCCGGGGCCACCGAGCCACACGCATCCGTCGGTTGCCCAGAGGTGCCTGAGGAAGGCTGCGATGCCTGATGCGTGCTGGGCAAAGACTGCATCGGGAACGCGCTTCTCATGGATCGCGTGCCTCGGCAGCGTGCAGCCGTCGCCGATCAAATGCCCGAGCAGCGCCAGTTCGTCGTCGCTCATGCTCGATCCACTCGGCCCGCGCAAATTAGCGGGAACTGCAACCGGCTCTTCTTCGCTCAGCTCGTCGAGGCGCTTCCAGCCCTTAATCGTGAGGAACTTGTGGTTGCCGGTGGCGCGGATCGTGCGTCCCAGGGCCGTCGTCAACCTGAACACCGGCTTTTGCCCCGTCGAGAAGGCGTTCCTGACCAGGGCCGGCCGCAGCTTCCAGCCCTCGCAGTCCATCGCGAGGACTTCGAAGTCGCGCTTGCCGACCAGGTCCCTGATCGGTCTCCGAACCCCCTCTCCCGGCAGGTAGACGAGCGAGTCCCCCGTCAGGCACCCCGACTCGCGCAGGTCCGAGAGCATCGGCTTCGGCGGGTGGCGCTGCTCGGGGGCGCGGGAGAGCTGGGAGATCGCCAGCACCGGGACCTGCAGCTCGCGGGCGAGGATCTTCAGGCCGCGGCTCATCTGGCCGACCTGCTCGACCCGGTTGGCGCGGGGGTCGTCGGCCCGCATCAGCTGCAGGTAGTCGACGATCACCAGGCCGAGCCCGCCCTGGTCCTGCGTCTGGGCGTGCAGGCGGCGCGCCTTGGCGCGCAGGTCGAGCAGGCCGAGGTCGGAGGAGTCGTCGAACCAGAGCGGCGCCGACTCGAGCTCGTTGCAGGCGCGGACGACCTTCGGCCAGTCCTTGGTCGAGACCTGTCCCTTGCGCAGCTTGTCGCCGGAGATCCGCGCCCGGCAGGCGATGAAGCGCTGCGCCAGCTCGACCTCCGACATCTCCAGCGAGAAGAAGGCGACCGGCACCTGCCGCTTGACCGCCACGTTTTCGGCGATGTTGGCGACGATGGCGCTGTTGTGGACGACGATGTCGTCGGCGACGAAGTTGCGCAGGCCGGGGACGTCGAGGTCGTAGGTCTCTTCTTCGCCGACGTGCTCGACCGACTCGACCTCGTCCCACCAGATGTCGGAGTCGCACAGCTCCTCCAGGGCGGGCGAGAAGACCGCGGTGGTCAGCTCGGCCACGAGGCCACGGGAGAGGCCCCGTTTGCCGACGTGCCAGTTGTGGTTGCGCGGCCGCCCGGTCGTCTCGCTGACGTCGGCCCAGGGCCGGTCCCCCTTGGCCAGCAGAACCTCGTCCCAGATCTCGACCGGCAAGGTGTCCGTGTTGGTCGAGCGCGGCGCCTCGTCGAGCCGCGCGAGGATCCGCTCCTGCTGCTCCTCCTTGCCGATCACGGCGATCAGCTCGCAGAAGCGGCGCAGGCTCTCTTGCGACGTTATCCGCACCTCGCGAGCGACCTTGCCGGTGCCCTCGTACACCGGTCGCTTGAGGACCCGGATCGTGGCGACGATGCCGAGCCGCAGCAGGAGGTGCTGGACGTCCCGGGCAAGGCGCTCGCTGATCGTCGTGTAGCCGATCTGGGCAAGCCGGTCGCTGCAGTACACGTGCCCGTCGCAGGCGTACATCACGCCGAGGAAGCGAGCGATCTGCTCGTCGGAGAGGCCGAAGATCGCGTCGGGGACGAACTTCTCGGCCGAGCGGCGTCCCAAGCGAACGACCTCGGCGTCCGGCAGCTCAACCGTGCGGCTGGGGCGTGGCAGTCGACGCGGGACCGCGATGCGAGTGCCTGGCGTGACTTCTCCAAGCTCGACCCACCCGGAGCTGGTCAGGATTGGGTGGTTCGAGGTCGCCTCAGTCCACCTGCCGAGGCGGGTGGTCAGCCGGTAGACCGGCTTGCGGCCGTTGCACTCGATCGCCGCGACCTTGGCCGGCTTCATCTTCAGGTCGGCGCCGAGCGAGGCAACCCAAACCTCCTCGCCTTGCACATGCGCCCGGTGGAGATCTTCGACTCGCCGTCGAGCGCCGCTCATAGGATCGTAGACCAGACTTTGTGACGCCTGACACTTCCCCATCGATGGTCTTGCAGCAAAAATCACAAGGTTCCCGGGCTGGAAGCCGCCGGTGATCGAGTCGACGTCGCGGAAGCCCGAGGGGGTGCCGGTCAGCTCGGTCTCGCCGGTCGAGAGCTTCTCGAGGCGGTCGACCTCGTCGTGGAGGATCTCCGAGAGCAGTTTGAAGTCGCTCGCCTGCTCTTTGTGGGCGACGTCGAAGAGCAGCTTCTCGGCCCGCTCGGAGAGCTCGCGCGGCTCGCCGTCGCGCTCGTGGATCCAGCCCTGGATCTGCTGGCCGGCGCCGAGCAGGCGGCGCAGCAGCGAGTTCTGCTGGACGATCTCGGCGTAGTGCTTGGCGTTGCCGGCAGCCGGCACCTTCGCCGCCAGCTCGGAGACGTAGTGCTTGCCGCCCGCCTCCTCGATCTGGTTGCGCTGGGTCAGCGCCTCGCTGACGCTGAGCTCGTCGACCGGCTTGGAAGCGGCGTAGAGGTCGTGGATGCAGGTGAAGATCGTCGCGTGCTTTTCGAGGTAGAAGTCGCCCGCGTTCAGCTTCACCTCGTCGATCACGCGCGTCAGCGTCGGCTCGGCGACCAGCATCGCGCCGAGCACCGATTCCTCAGCCTCGATGTTCTGCGGCGGGACGTGGGCTGTAGACGCGGATGCCATCGACCTAGTTAAGGACCCGCGGCGGCGGCAACCGGCGGGAATCCCAAGAAAATCAGACGGCTCAGTGCCGTCTCGGTCGCGTCTCTGCAAATTGAGAGGAAAGCCGCCGATCCGGCGTGGCCCGCTTCGCTATCGGTCCAGGCCGGGGATCGGCTCCACCGGAAGATCGTCGTGGATTGCCTCCAGCTCTTCCAGGTCGACGCGATCCTGCGGTCGTCGCGCGAGACGCTTGAGACCGACGGGCTGGCGCCGGTCAGCGAGATCCGCGCAGCCGACATTCACCCCACTCTGGTGTGGTCGAAGTCGGATGCGCGGCGCGGCGCGGCTTATTCCTGTTCGAAGAAGTGCTGGTAGGTCGTCGGCGAGCCGGAGTGGCCGATCGGGTCGAAGGGGCCCTGCTGGGTGCAGCCGGGGGCGGGGACGGTCGCGGAGGACTTGGTTTCTTCGCCGCCGGCGAAGGCGTATTTCATCAGCAGTTTGAAGAATTTGACTGCGGGGATCGTGAACCCCTTGAAGGCTTCGTGGTTTTTCGCCGCTTTTTCTTCCGCTTTTTTGACCCGGTCTTCGAGCGGTTCTTCGTGTTCGGCCTGGGTTTCGACCCGTTCGTAGAAGGCCGGGTCGTTGATCGTGCTCGCTTCTTCCAGCGTCGCCGTCACGCCCGTGGCGCAACCGCGGCTATCGAAGACCGGCAGGCCGGAGGCAAGCTGTTCGTAGGAGCGCTGCTGGGCGTAGGCGTTGGTGCGGTTGGTCGTCGTCCGGCTCGGGAAGGTGGCGAGCGATTCCGGGCTGAAGGGCCCGAGCACGCGCAGGTAGTGCAGGTGTTCGTTGCGAATGTTTTCCTTGGGCAGGAAGCCGTTCGACATCGAGGCGACGTTGGCCATCGCCGCGGTCAGCTCGTGCTTGTAGAGGCCGAAGCCGGAGATGAGCGGGTTGACGTTGCGCAGGAAGGGGTCGACGGCGCGCAGCAGCGGCGGGAACTGGTCGCGGAAGAGCTTGCGCAGGGCCGGGAAGGCCTTGGGGGCGAGCTTGATCACCGGCCGCAGGCCTTCGAAGAAGCCCTTCGCCTGCGGCGCCAGCTTCGCGAGGCTGACGAAGGTCGGCGAGAGCTGTTCGGCGACCGGGACGAGCCGGCGGATGGTCGGGTCGGCGTCGAGGGCGAAGGACTTGAGCCGGGCGAGCGTCAGGCGGGACTCGTCCTCGAAGGTGGGGAAGGCGCGGAAGGCCGCTTCGATGTCGCGGGCGCGGGCGGCGGTCGTCGAGAAGACTTCGTCGGAGGCGCGGATCAGGCTCGCCAGCTCGCCCTGGCGGCCACGCAGGGCGCTGAGCGCGGTGGCGCCGTTGCGGAAGGCCTGCTTGACGGCGAGGCGCTGGCTGTCGAGGACGCGGAAGAGCCGGTCGAACTGGGTGAAGGCCGGTTCGAGCTGGGCGAAGCCGTAGGAGAGGTCGGCGCCCTGGCCGGCGATTCCGGCGGCGGCTTCCTGCTGCCAGGTCTGGAAGGCCGCGCGGGTCCGCGGGTTGAAGGTGCGGAAGATCTCGTCGAGCTGGACCGATTCGGCGATCTGGGCCTCCGGCAGCGTGCCGCCGTCGGGCAGCGACGGCGCTTTGCCGGCGCCGGGGGTGAGTTCGATGTAGGTCTCGCCGAGCAGTGTCTTCGTGCGCAGGATCGCCCTCGTGTCACGCGGGATCGGCGCGTACTTGTCTTCGATGTCGACCTTGGCCAGCGCCTGTTCGCCGTTGGGCGCGAGGACGATGTCCTGCACCTTGCCGACGGAGACGCCGGAGATGCGCACGTCGGACTGCTGGGCGAGCTGGGTCGCCTCGTTGAAGGGGATCTCGACCGCGTAGGGCTTGGCCTTGAACGGCGTCGGCCCGCCGAAGGTGATCCAGAGGAAGAGCAGGATGCCGAAGCAGGACAGGGCGAAGCCGGCGATGACGAGGAGCTGCGTGGTGCTGGGGGCCTTCTTGCTCATTCTTCGGAGTTGGGGCCGCAGCCCGTGGCGCCTTCCGATTTGGGATCGGGAGGGATCGTTGGCAGTTCGGTCTTGCGCGGGACGTTGGCGCCCTCGAGGAGCGCTTCGAGGAAGGGCTTGATGCGAGCGGCGCCGTACCCGAGATCGGAGCCGTTGCAGGAGATCATGACCAGGCCGCGCTGGATCGGCCCGGTCGGGTCGGCGAGGCTGAAGGTCGAGTTGAAGTCGTGGTTGAGCCAGGGCAGGTAGAAGAGGAAGCTCTGCTTCGAGCCCTTCGGCTTGTAGGCGAGTTCGTTGAGGAAGGAGTTGAAGGAGCCGAGCGATTCGCCGAAGCCGCGCACGCTCTTGCCGAAGTCGGTCGCGCCTTCCTCGGCGTGGGTGAGGACGGGGCGGATTTCGCGGGTGAAGGGCCGGACCTGATCGCGAATCGGCGTCACCGTCTGTTCGAAGAAGCGGGTATTGGCCTTCAGCGCCGGCGTCAGCGCCTGCGCCTGCGGGATCAGGCCGAGCAGGGCGGGCCGAGCGGCGGTCGAGAAGCGGTCGGAGGCGGCGAAGGCGTCTTTGGCGGCGGCGAGCGCCGAGGGGAGCTCGACCAGCGTCTGCTGGATCGACTGCTGCTGGTTGGCGAAGTTGCCGAGCGCCGCCTTCGAGGAGGTGACGAAGCGTTCGAGCTGCGAGTCGTGGCGGCCGAGCTCGACCGCGAGCAGGCTGAAGTCGTGGATCGCCCGAGCGACGGCGAGCCGGCGGCGGGCGACGGCGCGGTTGAGGTCGGCGACGTAGTGGGCGAACGGCTGCAGGCGGCGCAGGGCGCCGGAGAGCTGGCGGCCGCGGCCGCCGATCCCCTGGGCGCCGCCGGCGACGAGCAGCTGGATGTACTGGCGCGTGTCGGCGTCGAGCGTCGCTAGGAAGGCGTCTAGGTTGACGTTCGGTTCGGTGCGCGAGAGGGGGAAGTTGTGACCGGCCTCGACGTGCCCCTTACCGCTGCCCGGATCGACCTCGACGACCATGTCGTTGAGGTTGGTTTTCGGCCGCAGCAACAGGGTCGCGTCGGGGTGGATCAGCTCCAGGTACTTGGGCTCGATGTCCATGCCGACGACGGCGTGGCCGTCTTCGAGGTCGACCGAGGTGACCTTGCCGATCTGGATCCCGGCGACGTCGACCGCCTGCCCCTGCCCGGGCGTGACCGCCTGCGCGGTGGTGAAATCGCCGGTGATGTGGACGAATTCTTCGCCGACGAAGGGCATCCAGGAGGGCAGCGAGGCTTTCTGCTGGGTGAAGATCCAGAGCGTCATCACGATGCCGACCGCGGCGAGCACGGCGATCGCGATCGTGTCCTTGCTGCGCCCGCGCGCCTGGCGCGAGAGGGAGGCGCGGAAGCGCGACCAGCGGCTCATGGTTCGATCACCTTCGGGCTGGGCGCCCCGGCCTGGCCGAGGCCGCCGTTGAGGTCGGGGACCGGGTTGGAGTCGCAGCGCGCTTCCGGCTTGTGCGGCGGCCGGCCGCCCAGCTGGGGCTGGGTGCCGAGCGGCGGCGCCACCGTGTGGGCGAAGACCTGTTTGTCGGTCGTCAGGTTCCCTTCCGGCGCCGGCGCTTCGACCAGCAGGTTGCCGCCGCCGGGCTGGAGGCGGGCGAAGGGCCCGTTGCCGTCGAAGTTCGAGCCCCAGCCGGAGAAGTCGGTCAGCGTGTAGAGGAACTCGCGGTAGCTGGGCTGGCCGGTCGAGAACTGGTCTTCGATCGTCTGGTTGCCGGTCGGCACCAGCACCTTGGTCGTGCAGAGGCTGATCCGGTTGAGCTGCGGCAGGGCGAGCGCCTTGCCGTACTGGGAGGCTGCGGCGAAGCCGGGCGTCAGCTCGCGCAGCAGCTTCGCCGTGCCGCCCGCCTCCTTGCCGGAGAACAGCGGCCTGGCCTGCTTGACCCAGGGCTTGCCGGCGGCGATCCAGGCGGGCAGCTGTTCGACCGCGGGCTTCATCTCGATCGCCCAGGCGCGCAGCGGCGGCAGCGAGCCGTTGAGGCTGACCAGCGAGCTGTGCGCTTCGCGCAGGGCCGGCGCCAGGCCGCGGACGGTGGCCGAGAGGTTGGCGGACTGCGCGGCGAGCGCCCCGGTGAAGGTGTCGAAGTTGACGATCAGCCCCTTCAGGTCTTCCTCGTTGTGGGCGAGGGCGCCGAAGGCGCGGCCGGCGCCGGCGACGAGGCGGGAGAGGTCGCCCGGCTTGGTGCCGAGCAGGGCGTTGGTCACCTCGGCGCCGTAGCGGCCGGCGTCGCCGCCGTATTTGAAGGCGCCGTTGAGCGCTTCGCCCGCCGTCCTGCCCTTCACCTCGGGCAGCTGGGTCCTGTCTTCGGCGGCGCTCGGCTTGTGGGTGAGCGCCGTGCCGTAGCCCTCCAGCAGGCGGCTGAGGTCGGCCCGGACCGGCGCCTGCAGGGCGCTCAGCACCTGGTCGATCTGCACCCAGGTCGAGGTGTGGCTGACCGGGATCGTCGCGCCGCTGCTCAGCTCAGGGGCGCTGGGGCTGCCCGGCGAGAGGTCGATGAAGAAGTTGCCCTCGAGGAAGATCCGCGGCCGGATCGCGGCGAAGGCGTCGTCGTGGACCGGCCGCCCTTTGCCTTCGACGGTGAAGGTGACGGCGGTCGCGTCGCCGTCCCTTTCGACGCCGATCACGCGGCCGACGTCGACGCCGGCGATCCGCACCGGCGAGTTGGTCGAGATGTTGACGCCGTTGGAGAAGGTCGCCTTCAGCTCGTAGCCGTAGCTGGTGAAGGGGACGTGGCCGGTGAAGGCGAGGTAGGGGCCGACCGTGAAGACGAGCAGGAAGATCACCGCGATCGTCGCGTTGCTCGGCCGCCAGCGGAAGCGGCTGCTGCCCGCCGCCGCCCTCACGTCTCTCTCCGGCAGGCGGCCCATCACTTGCCTTCCTTCTGCTTCTTGGTCTGCCCCGTGGTGATGATCCCGACGTTGCCCGGCGGGTTGCCGATCCGCGTGCGGCCCTTTTCGTAGCGCTCGTTGCCGGCCTCGCACTCCCTCGTCTGCCCGGGCGAGGCGGTGTTCGGGTAGGGGTTCGAGTGCAGGTGGTTGCCGCGGCCGCCGTTGGCGAGGTTGATGTGGGCCTGATTGACGCCGAATTCTTCTTCGGGGCCGTCGGCGGGAGCCGAGGCGGGCCTGCCCTCGGAGTTTTCCCCGCTCGAGGGCTGGAAGGAGATCGCGTTGACCCAGTTGCCGAGCGGGTTGCCTTCGCTCGAGGCGCTGGCCAGGTTGCGGAAGGCGATCGTCAGGTAGTTGCAGGTCGACTGCGCCGGGCCGATGAACTTGATCGCCGGCCGCAGCAGGTCGTTGGTTTCGATCAGCAGGTCGAGGCCGTTGAAGACGCCGGGCGCGTTCTGGAAGGCGAGCAGGGCGTCGGCGGTTGGCGGCAGCTGCGCGTTCAGCTTCGGCGATTCGTTCAGCGCCGGGGTGCCGGCGCGCAGCGCGGCGGCGATGGTCGGCGAGGTCGCGGCGAGGGCGCGGGCGCCGGGTTGCAGGGCGGCGAAGAAGCGTTCGGAGTCGTGCAGGAAGGGGCGCAGGGCGGGCAGGTCTTCGGTCGCGACGTCGAGCGTTTCCGGCCCCTTGGAGATCGTTTCCTGGATGTAGGGGCGGGAGACCGCGGCGAAGGCGGCGAAGGTGCGGTCGAGGCCGGCGAACATGCTCGCCTGCTGTTCGGCGACCGGGGCGACGGTCGCGGCCAGCGCCTCCAGCGCCCGCCAGAAGCGGCCGAAGCCGGTGCTCGGCGCGACCAGGTTGGCGAGCGCCGGCCGGCCGCTTTCCAGCGCCCGCGGCAGGACGGCGAAGAAGGCGTTCAGCTGCGGGCCGCGGCCGGCGAAGGCGTTGCCGAAGCCGGCCAGGTTGCGCTGGATCGCCGTGCGCGTCTTCGCGTCGAACATGTCGAAGAACTGGTCGATGTCGACCGGTTCGGGGTGGGCGGCGGAGACCGGGATCGTTGCGCCGGGCTTGAAGCCGCGCGGCGAGCTGCCGGGGACGATCTGCAGGTACTTGAGGCCGAGCGGCGATTTGGGCCGGACGATCATCGAGGAGTCGACGGGGACCGGTTCGGCGCTCTTGTCGAGGCTGAGGCTGAGGTCGGCGACGAACCTGCCGCTGCCCTGCGGGTCTTCGAGCGGCGTCACCGACTTGACGACGCCGACGCGGGCGCCGCCGATCCGCACCTCGTTGCCCTTGACCAGGGCGTTGGCGTTGGGGACCAGCGCGTGCAGGTTGTAGGTGGAGACGAAGGGCAGGCCGTTGTTGGCGTTGTAGGCGAGGAAGACGGCGACGATCATGACCAGGACGGTCACCGCGCCGATGATCGTCGGGCTGCTCGCCACTCCCTGGATGCCGCCGCGGTTCCTCATCGGCCGAGGCTCCGTCCTGTGCCCACTCGCGGCGCCGTCGCCGCGGCGGGCGCGAGGCGGGGGAGGCGCGCCCCCGGCTGCGCCGAGGTGCCGCCGCTCGCGGAGGCCTGGGCGCCTTCCTGTTCGGCGAGGAGGCGGCGCACGAAGCTCAGGTCGGGGATAGCGCTGGCCTGCGCTTCGGTGAACTTGGCGGAGCAGCTCGGTTCTTCTTCCACGACAGTTTCGACGCAGGCCGTCAGCGTCACCAGGCCGCGGACGAAGTGCCCGTACTTGTCGAAGCCGTTGGTCGAGGCGGCGCCGTTGTAGATCAGGTCGTTGAGGAATTCCCAGCCCCTGGTCACCTTGACCCGGTTGAGGAACTTGGCCAGCTTGGTCGTCGGGCTGGCGCCGGACTCGGCCAGGTCGCGGGTCTTCTTCACGACCGGGTCGGCTTCGACCAGCGTCGGGCCGGCGATTTCGCCGGTCGCGCCGAGCGACTTCAGCGCCACGGTCGAAGCGGCCGAGAAGGGCGCCAGCTCTCGCGTCGCCGCGGTCAGCGAGGGCGCCGCCTTGCCGAGCTCGGTGAAGACCGGGGCGCCGGCTTCGGAGAAGCCCTGCAGGCTGCGCATCGTCGTGCGGAACTCGGCCAGGAAGGCGGGGAACTTGCGCAGCGAGGCTTCCAGGTCGGCGCCGCGTTCGGCGCTGGCTTCGGCGGCGGCGCCCGAGTTGGCGAAGAAGCCGGCGACGTGGGCGCGTTCGCGCGAGAGCGGTCCCAGGATCTGCTCGGAGTCGGCGGCGAGCTTGGTCAGCTGGTCGCGCTGGCGGTTGAGGATGCCGATCAGGCGGTCGACGTCGCGCAGGGCCGGGTTGGCGCGCTTGACCGCGGCTTCGAGGTCGGAGCCGCGACCGGCGAGCCCCGCTCCCAGTTCGTTGAAGATGAGGCGGAAGCGCTGCGCGTAGGGCAGTTTCTGGATGTCGTTGATCAGGTCCGGGTCGACGCTGGTGCTGTTGTTCTCCAGTGGCAGCAGGTACTGGCTGCCACCGCCGGACTGGCCGTCGGGGACCTTCTTCAGTTCCGGCGCCGGCGGCGAGCCCGGGGCGCGCGGCAGGGTCGGGTTGCAGTCGACGAACTTCTCGCCGATCAGCGACTGCGGCCGGATCAGGCAGCTGGCGTCGCTGCGGAAGTCCTGGAAGCCGGGGTCGGTGATCTTCATCACGATCACCGCCTTGCCGGCGACGGCTTTCGGCTTGCCGCCTTCGTAGCTGTCGATTTCGCCGGGCAGGGTGACGCCGACCGACTCGATTTCGCCGACGTTGGCGCCGGCGACGCGCACCTGCTCGCCCTTGACCATGAAGCCGCCGTTGTCGAAGATCGCGCGCACGACGTAGCCGCCTTCGTTGCCGCCGCCGGCGACGAGCAGGACGACGATCGCGATCGCGGCCGCCAGCGCGATTCCGATGAGGAGCGGGCGGCGCCTCACGGCGCGGCCCCCGGGTTGCAGTCGGAGCTGGTCACGCTCGCTCCCGTCCAGGGCGGTTCGATGAAGGGACTGGAGCCGTCGGCCGCAGCCTGGCTGCCGCCGCCGGGGCAGCGCGCCTTGGCG
The DNA here is from genome assembly GCA_050258095.1 of Chloroflexota bacterium. Classification (GTDB taxonomy): domain Bacteria; phylum Actinomycetota; class Thermoleophilia; order Solirubrobacterales; family 70-9; genus VRUE01. The sequence continues at coordinate 11,207 of JBLMYD010000008.1, read as the reverse complement.
CTCGCCGAAGAGCCGAAGACGTCGTACTGTTCGCTCGGCGCGATCGGTTCGAGGAGCTCGGTCGCTTCGTTGTACTTGAAGAGGTTGAGGTCGCCGAAGTTGATCCGCGCGTAGTGCCCGTTGGCGTCGTAGGGGGCGGTGATCTGGCCGAGCTTGGCGAAGCCGTTGAGCAGGTCGGGCGCGTAGGCGCGAAGGAATTCGAGGTTGGGCAGGAAGGCCGCGACCGCGTCTTCGGAGTGGGGGAAGGCCTTCGCGGCGCGCTGCTGCACGGTCGGCAGGTTGGCCAGCAGTTCGCCGGCGTCGTTGGCGAAGCCGTTGCGGCGGACGGTGAGGCGCAGATTCTTGAAGACGGGCACGGCGCGCGAGATCACCGGGCGGAATTCGGCGAGGAAGGGCGCCAGGCCCTTGGTCGCCGTCGCCGAGGCGTCGAGCAGCGGTTCGACGTCGCCGAGCGCGGCGCGCAGGTTGACGAAGGTCGTGTTGGCCTGGCGGAAGGTCGCCGGCAGCAGGCGCAGGCTGGTGTCGAGCGCCCTGTTCTGGCTGGCGATCGCGCCGAAGGCGGTACTCGCGTTGGCGATCGCGCCGGCCAGCTCTTCGCCGCGTTCGGAGACCGCCGTGCTCAGCCGGCTGGAGGCAACGAGGAAGCGGGAGAAGAGCCGTTCGTCGGCGTTCAGCGCGTGGGCGAAGGCGCCGGCGCGGTTGAGGCCGACGCCGAAGTATTCGAAGGACCGCCGGGCGCTGCCGTCGGCGCCGCGGCCGGCATACCATTCCGCGTTGCCCTTGACGAACTGGCCGAGGGCGCGGCGGACCGGCGGCGGGAAGGTGTTGAAGAACTGGTCGATGTCGACCGGCGTCGTCGTCGAGGCGAGGCCGAGGGTCGCGCCTTCCTTCAGCGGCGGGTTGCTGTTCGGCCCCGGGCTGACCGAGACGTAGTGGTTGGCGACGCCGGAGAGCGAGGTGGCGCGGATCGTCGCCGTCGTCCCCTCGTGCAGTTCCTGTTCGACGCTGACGACGACCTTGGCGAGGTTGTCTTCGGTCAACCCGATTTCTTCCACCGAGCCGACCTGCTGGCCGCCGATCAGCACCGGGTTGTCGGTGACGAGCTGGCTGGCGTTCTGGAAGAGGAGGTTGTACTTGTGTTCGCCGTTGCCGCCGAAGACGACGAAGCCGAGGGCGACGACGACCGCCGTCAGGGCGGCGATCGCCGCAATTCGCGCGGGGGAGACTCTCCGGCCTTGCGCCGGGCCCCTGTCCTCGCCTGCGGGATTAGCAGCCACGGGTCGTCGCTTGCGGTTCCCCGGCCTCCGAACCCGGCGGAACGGCAGCGGAATCGTATCCGAGCGCTCAGCCGCCACGAGCGCGACGAGCGGGGCCTTAACTGGAAATCAACGCGCTACTCTGGGCTTGTGGCGGGTTGATAGGGAGTAAGGAGGCGCAAAGGCAAACCCCGGATGGAGGAGCAAAGCCAAATGCGCAAACGTCTGACCCTCGTAGTCGCGATCGCGATCGCCACGGCCACGGCCGTTGCCGGCTACGCCGTCGCCTACAAGTCGCCCACGCTGCAGGGCGCCGACGGCAACACGCAGAGCATCGCCGTCAACATCAAGCCCAACAAGCGCTCGAAGACGAAGCCGCAGCCGGTGACGCTGGAAGTGAAGACGGCGACGAGCTCGACGACGAGTGCCAACGGCGTGCCCTCGCCGGCGACCCGGGCGATAGTCGACTTTCCCAAGGGCCTCTCGATCTTCACCAAGGGCTACCCGACCTGCAACCCGGCCAAGATCCAGAACACCTCGACCGAAGCGGCGCTGGAAGCCTGCAAGCGGGCGAAGATCGGCAGGGGCACGGGGACGGCCGACCTCGTCGTCGGCAGCAAAGTCTTCCCGGTGACGACGGCGATCACCGCCTTCAACGGCACGCCCCAGGGCGGCAAGCCGGTGGTACTGCTGCACAACTACAGCCAGGTTCCGATCCAGACCACGCTGGTGCTGGTCGGCGTCGTCAAGAGGTACAACAAGCAGGGCTTCGCCACCCGCCTCGACGTCAGCATCCCGCTGATCGCCGGCGGCCAGGGCGCGATCACCAGCTTCGGCGTCAAGATCGCCAAGACCTACAGGTACAAGGGCAAGAAGCACGGCTACGTCAACGCCACCTGCCCGACGAAGAAGTGGAAGGCGCGGGGCGAGTTCGACTTCCTCGACGGCGAAGCGCTGACCCCGGTCGTGCACGGGAAGTGCGCCCAGAAGAAGTAGCGGCGCAGAAAAAGCGTTACGACTTGCCCGGGCCCACGCGGCGCAGCCCGGCGAGGCCGTCGAAGCCGGCATCCGAGCTGACGATGACGTCGCAGCCCGCCTCGAGCGCGTGGGCCGCGTGGAAGGCGTCGCGGGGTGGCAGCCCCGGCCGCGCCATCAGCGACTTCGCTCTTGCGACCACCGTGTGCCCTGTCGGCTGCAGCTCGAGCGAGAGGGCGTCGAGGGCACGCCACACCGCCGTCAGGCGGCGGCGCGACGCCCGCATCGCGTTGCCCGGGTCCCCCCGATAGGCCGAGAGAGGGTCGCCGGCGCCGTCGTCGCGCAGCCAGGCGAGGACGAGCCGGCAGGCCAGCTCGTCGAAGACCAGCCCGCTGACGACGCCACCGCCGTCGTCCATCTCGCCGAGGGCCCGTGCCCGCCAGGCCTCGACCGGACCCAGGGTCGCGCCTCGCTTCGCGCGCAGGTGCGCGTATATGAAGTTCGTGTCCAGATAGCAGCGACTCAAGGCGATCGGAGGGCTCGCTCCAACGCGGGGTCGGTCTGCTCCGACCAAACGCCGGCAAGAACCCCGTCCAGCTCGCCGGGCGTCCCCTCTCCCGCAGAGCCCGCCGTCCTCTCCCAGGCGCCGGCGGGATCGGTGCCGAGATCCCAGAGCGCTCCCGGTCCGACCCCGAGAGCGCGCGCGAGCCTCTCGATCGTGCTGAGGTCGACCCGCGTCGCCCGGCCGGCGATGATGTTGCGCACCGTCTTCTGGTCGAGCCCGGCCTCTTCGGCGAGCCGGCGCGCGCCCCAGCCACGCTGCGCGGTCAGCTCCTCGACCCGCCAGGCGATCTTCGACATGGGAACATCATACCGAATAGGGATGATGTTCCAATAACCCCGGGTCTCACGATCAGACGTTGAGCCGTGGCAGCGCCCGCTGCAGCGGGCGCGGCAGCCACCAGACTCGCTCGCCGATCAGCAGCATCAGCGCCGGCAGCAGGACGATGCGGACGACGGTGGCGTCGAGCAGGACCGCGACGGACAGCCCGATGCCGAGCTGGCTGACCGTCGCGATCGGCGCGCCGGCGAAGGCGATGAAGACGGCCATCATGATCGCCGCCGCGCCGGTGATCACCCGCGCCGTGCGCTCGAGGCCGAATTTGATCGCCGCCGCGTTGTCGCCGTGCTGGTCGTAGTGCTCGCGCATGCGGACGAGGAGGAAGACGGCGTAGTCGATCGAGAGGCCGAAGACGACGCCGAAGATCATCGTCGCGCCGACCGCGTCGACGTAGGTTCGGCCGCCCAGCGGCCAGCCGGAGGGGACGTGGTTGAGGATCGTCAGCACGCCGAAGGCGACGCCGACGGTGGCGAGGTTGAGGCCGACCGCGATCGCCGCCAGCGGCAACGCCCGTAGGACGAGAAGCAGGACGAGGAAGGTGGCGAGGGTGATCGCGGCAACCACGATCGGGATCCGTTCGCGGGTGACGCGGCTGTAGGTGTTGAGCGTCGGCGGCCCGCCGGCGACGCCGGTGCGCAGGCCCGTTTCCCTGCCCAGTTTCTTCGCGTATTCGTCGAGCCGGTCGTTGAGGGCGAGCGAGCCGGACGAGTTGAACGGGTAGCGGGAGAAGATCAGCTCGGTCGCCGCCTGGCCGCCGCCTTCGAGGTCGACCGCTTCCGAGGCGCGGTCGTGCAGCTTGCCGCGCGTGCCGGCGAGTGCCGAGAGGACGAAGTAGCCGTTGTCGAAGATGTCCGGCGAAGTGCGGCGCAGGCGAGTGGCCTGCCGGTTCAGCCGGGCGCTCTGGGAGAGGACGCGGACGGTCATGCGGCCCAAGCCATTCTGCGCGGGCTGGGAGCGGGAGTAGGCTTCGCCGAGCCCGTGCTGGAGTTCGGTGCTGCCGCCGGCGAGGCCGGTGAGGCCTTCGGCGAGCTGCGCTGCGCCGGAGCCGAGGAGTTCGAGCTGGGCGGGCGCCTGCTGCGTTTCGCGGTTGAGCCGGGCGGCGCCGTGGGCGAGTTCGTTGTTGGCCTTGCGCAGCTTGTACTCGCCTTCGAGCAGTTCCTTGGAGCGCGACACGGTCCGTTCGAGGCGTTCGATTTCGCCTTTCAGCCAGAGTGTCGCCTGGTGCGCGTCTTCCGCGTCCTTGTCGAGGCGTTCGCCGAGCGCCGCCAGTTCGCCGGGCAGGCCGTTGGAGTCGGCCGCCGCCTGGCGCACGGCTTCCAGGGCCGGGCCGTAGTTGGGGTCGGCTTTGCCGACGGTCATCCCTTCCAGCTGCTGTTCGGCCGTCGCCAGCTGTTCGCTCGTCGCCTGCGCCGCTGCCTGCAGCCGCGGCACGGTCGATTCGGACTCCTCTGCGAGCGATTTTTCCAGGCGTCGGGTCCGCTTCAGCACGTTGTTGCGCAGGTTCTTGGGGATGTCGATCAGTTCGGTCTTGATCGCCAGGGCTCCGAGGGCCGCAGTTTCCTGTCCTTCCGCCACCCGCTTCGTTCCGCTCGCCAGCTTTTCGATCGCGACGACCAGTTCCTGGGTCGCGCCGACGGCCTGCCCGAGGCCCTGGGCGATCGCGAAGGCCCCTTCTTCTGCCTGCCCCGAGCCCTGGGCGAGCAGGCCGGCGCCGTAGGTCGCCTTCGAGATCCCTTCGCGCAGCTGGGCGACTCCGTGCGCCGCCCGGCCCAGGTTGCGGCCGAGGCGGCTGAGGTTGGCCAGCGGCCCGGACTTGTTGCCCGAGGTGAGCGCCGAGGAGAGGCGCTTGCGCAGCGGTTCCACCGCGCGGGTCACCTGCGTCGGGCCGATCACGCTTTCGACCCCTTTGGTGGCGGCGATCCGTCGCTGCCAGCGACCGAGCGCGGCGAGCAGCGGCGGTTCGGTGATCGGCCCCCTGTCCGTCGCGGCGACGAGCACGAACGGCGCTTCGAAGCCGCCGCCGAACGATCGCTGGATCAGTTCGGCGTCCTGGCGGGCCGAGTTGTCCTGGGGCAGCTCGCCGAGGCTGAAGGGGCCCGTCTTCAGCGCCAGGGCCGGTCCGGCGAGGATGAGGACGACAAGCCCGATCGCCGCTGCCACCGGCGCCGGCCGGCGCAGCGCCGCCGAGACGATCGTCATCAGGCGCGAGCGCTCGCCGTCGGGTCGCGGCCCCACCCGCCAGCGGTCGATGTTGGTCCCGACCAGCATCAGTATCGGCGGCCCGGCGAGCGAGGCGATCAGCACGGTGAGGGTGACGACGAGGGCCAGCGTCGCCGCCAGCGAGGCGAGCAGGGCGCCGGGCACGACCATCAGCGCGACCAGCATCGAGAGGACCAGCGTGCTGCCGGCGAAGACCGTGGTGCGGCCGGCGGTGCGGCGCATCGCCCAGGCGGCGTCGATCGGGGTGGCGCCGGCCGCCAGCTCTTCGCGGAAGCGCGAGACCATCAGCAGCGAGTAGTCGACCCCGAGCGCCAGGCCCATCATCGTGCAGACGGTCAGCGCCAGGGCGTCGACGCCGATCCAGTGGGTGAGGATCGAGAGCAGCCCGCGCGAGGAGAGGACCGCGGCGGCGCCGAAGCCGAGCGGGATCGCCGCCGCCACCGGCGAGCGGAAGACGAGCAGGAGGACGACCAGCAGGATCGGCAGGGCGATCAGCTCGCTGCGCTCGGCGGAGGAGATCGCTTCGTTCTGGATCGTCCGCGTCAGGGTCGCGAAGCTGCTCTGCGTCGCCTGCACCGGCGGGTGGATCGTCTCTTCCAGGGTGCGTTCGAGCAGCGGCACCTTGTCCTTGACCGCTTCGTGGATGCCGACGTGGAAGTCGGCGATGATCAGCGCCCGGCGCGGCGTCGGACGCAGGCGTTCGACCAGGCCGCGGTCCCAGGGCGAGAGCGTCGTCACCTTCGGGTCGCGGCGCAGGGCGCGGATCAGTTTCGGCCCCTGCCGGTCGATCGCGGCGGCGTTGCCGCGCAGGAGGATGACGAAGGGGGCCGACTCGCCGAAGTTTTCGCTGAGCAGGCTGTTGGCGCGCTGCGCGTCGGTGCCCGAGATCTGCAGCGTGCTGGGCTCCAACCTGCCTTCGAGGCTGAAGCTGAAGGCGATCAGGACGGCGAGGAAGGCTGCGACGAGCGCCAGCGTGCGCCGCGGGTGGCGCAGCATCAGCGGCGGCGATTTGTCCCCGGGCTCGGCACGCGCGTCGGCGCTCTGCCCCCTGCTCCTCCTCACAGGCACAGACGTAGTTTGGCGCCCGGTCTGGCGGAGCGGGGAGAAGGGAGCGAGAAGGCTCTGTTAAGAAACAGTTGGGTTTAACGAGCCAAACCCGGCGATAGGCTGTTTGGGGAGGGATGAAGCGGCTTCTGGGAATCGGCGCACTGCTCGCCTGTGGACTGCTCGTGGGCGGCGCCGCTGCCGACTCGCTGCAGACGGGAAACCTGTTCGTCGTCGCCAACGGCGGCTTCGCGCCGCGCAAGCTGCCGCGCCGCGCCTTCGCCCCGATCCACTTCAAGGGCCACCTCGAGATCCGCGCAGTGGACGGGGGAATCCCGGAGCAGCTGAAGCAGCTGGTGATCGACTTCGACCGCGACGGGCGCCTCTCGACCAAGGGGCTGCCGATCTGCGACCCGGAGCTGCTGCGCGAAGCGACGCCCGAAGAGGCGCGGGCCCTCTGCGGGCGGGCGGTCGTCGGCAGGGGGCGCCTGTGGGTGATGTTCGCGCTCCCGGGGCAGTCGCCCCAGCGGGTCGGCTCGCTGCTGACCCTCTTCAACGGGCCGCGCGAAAACGGCCACCCGACGGCGATCCTGCAGGCTCGCATCGACCAGCCCTTCACCGAGGTCTACGACCTCACGATCCCGATCAAAAAACGGCGCGGGGCCTACCGCTACCGCGCCACGCTCAACCTGCCGCCGATCGCGGGCGGCTACGGCGCCATCACCCACGTCAACGTCGACCTCGGTCGCCGCTGGCGCTTCGCCGGCGAGCCACGCAGCTACATATCCGCCCGCTGCAGCGACGGCATCCTCAGCACGAACGGCCGCCTCACCTTCGCCACCGCCGAAGAAGGCGACACCGTGATCGAAAGCAGCGTCGACAAGGGCTGCGCAGCCCGCTAGCCAAAGCCGGCCTTCCTATACTTGAGCCCTCCCGGGCCGTTAGCTCAGTTGGTAGAGCAGGAGACTCTTAATCTCAAGGTCGAAGGTTCGAGTCCTTCACGGCCCATTTTGGCTCGGCGGTGCGATGAGCCAGTGCCCATCTGCTACTGCCTGAATTTCGCCTCTGACAAGCCGATTGCGATTGCAGCATCGGCTGATGTCCCTATAATGTCCCATAGCTAGCGCACCTATGAGACGAAAGGAGACCCGGGCGTGACCGTGACTCTGACCCCAGAGAAACGCCTCGGACATGCGGATGAAGAGCTGCTGGATCTGAAGAACGGCTTCGTGGAGGCGATCGCCCAGCTTCAGGAGCACCCCGAAATCGACAACTCCTTCCACGAGCGCCTGGAGACCATCGTCGAACGCCTCGGCGCTCTTCGCGAAAAGCTCCGGCCGGAGGATCTGGACAAGGCCCAGGTAATCGAGTTCCATGCCGCGCTCTGGGAGATCAACGGGCTTCTGCGCGAGAACGAGGCGTCCTATGACCTCGATGTCATCGATCGACTGCTGATCGCCATAGAGCGAGTGCGGCATGTTATCCGCGACGCCCTCGATGAGCACGTCATCGGACTTCCGGATGACGCGGGCCTTGTCATCGAAGAGTTGAAGAGATGGCTCCCAGCCACGTCAAACGAGGCGATCGCCGGTCTCGTGGGCGTCAACCGAAAGACCCTGTCCAGATGGACGAAGGAGCATCGGACCCCCACGCGCCGACTCCAGCTCGTCGCGCACCTCGTGGCGATCCTTCGCCACAACTGGACCGAGGAGGGAATCCTCTCCTGGTTCGAGCGGCCCCGACCAGGCCTGAACGGGAAGAAGCCGGTGACGCTCCTCGAAGATCCGGTGGCCGAAGACCGGCTTCTGTGGGAGGCACGGGCGGGACGATCGCAGGATGCCTAGAGCGACTCTTCCCCCGCACGTTTCGTTCCAGGCCCGGGTCTACCGGGCTACGAGCTATGACGTGCCACTGCGGGTCGCCGCAAACCGCAGGTCGGGACGATGGAACACTGCCCAGTCGGGCACGGTCCAGTACCTCTGCCTCGACCCCCAGGCGCCTTTTGCGGAGAAGATCCGGCACGAGAATCTGCGAACCGAGGTGGAGGCGGCAACTTACAAGGTCGCCCTGTGGGAGCTGGAAGTAAACGAGGGCATCGTCGTCGACTACAGCACCTTCGAGAAAGCCGAAGATGCGGGATTCCCGCCGGACGCTCTGGTTGACGACGATCATGAGCGGTGCCAGGAGGAGGCCCGGAGGTTGGTGAGCCTCGGCGCGCGGGGCGTTCTCAGCCCATCGGCGGCCCTCCCCGAAAGCGTGAACCTGACGCTGTTTGGTCAACGAGTGGAAGTCCGGTGGGGCGCCAAGCCCGGCGTGTCTTCCGCCGTGCCCGCTCAGAAGCTCATCACCGGTCATCCGCCTTCGGGCCTCGTCGAGCTGGTCAGGTTCCCAGGCGACTCACATGCCGCGCTCGAGCGTCACCTCCTCAAGCGGCAAAAGGCTCGCGGCCCGCGCTGACCTGGGCGGCCCGGGCCGCTACCCGCCGAGGCCGGTGCTGCCGCCGAGTTCGCCGAAGGGGTTTTTCAGGCTTTCCTTGCCTTTTTCCTTTTCGGCCTTGGCGGATTCCTTCTTCTGTTTGGCGAATTCCTTGCCGCGCTTGCGGGCTTCGGCCATTTCTTTCTTCACTTCCTTGCGCCGCGACTTCGATACCTTGGCTCCGGCCTGCGCGGCCGCCTTGTCGCCGGCGGCGAAGTTTCCCGCGTAGTACTGGTAGATCGCCAGGAAGGTGAGCGAGTTCAGCGTCGGCCGCCCTTCCGCGGACACCTGCTGCGCTTCGGCGGCCTTCTTCACGAACGGCACCGCTTCACCGGTGGTCGCCGACGTTTCCGCGAGACCGAAATAGCCCCGCGCCATCAGCGAGGCGATGGCAGGGTTGGGCGATTCAGCCTGTTTCAAGTACCGCTGCCAGGTGCTGGCCGCCGCTTCGAGCTCCCGGTGGCCTTCGCGGGTGAGGGTCGTCCCCCCTGTCGTGGAACTTGGTTCGCTGAGCGCGGTGGCGGCCGAGAGGTGGGCCCTGGTGAGCGCGGTGAGCAGGTCTTCGTTTTCGGGTTCGCGCAGCAGCTGGGCTTCCAGCTTCTCGACCCGTTCCTGCGCGACCTTGGCGGCGCTCGTGGTGCTGCTGCCGCCGATTAGGTTGGTGGCGTTGAAGGGGCCGACGACGAAGAAGAGGCTGGCGCCCATCAGCAGGGCGAGGATCGCGTAGACGACTCGGACGACGTGCTTTCGCCGTCCCCGGATGTCGAAGAGCATCCGCCTTTCACCGCCTTGCGCCATCTATTACCGCTCCTGAGTTGAGGGCCTCGCCGTTCCTCCCGCCGCCCTCGGCGAGCCGAGGGCGCGAGCGATCAAGATACTCAACTCGAAGAGAACGAGGAGCGGGACCATCTCGATCAGCATCGAGACCGGGTCGACCCCAGGCAGGGCGGCGGCGATGATCGAGATAAGCAGGTAGGCGTAGCGCCGGTTGGCGGAGAGCTGCTCGACCCTGACGATGCCGAGCCGCGTGGCGGCGACGATCGCCAGCGGCAGCTCGAAGACCAGGCCGCCGGCCAGCATCGTTGTCGAGAAGAACGTGTAGTAGTCGCGGGCGCGAACCTGGACGTTGAACTGGGTGTCGTTGAAGCCGAGCAGGAACTTGACCGCCGGCGGCATGACGACGAAGTAGGCGAAGGCGACGCCGGCGAGGAAGAGCAGCGGAGCGAGGAGCAGGATCGGCGTGACGACGCGGCGCTCGCTCTGGGTGAAGGCCGGCAGCACGTAGGAGTACAGCTGGTAGAGCAGCACCGGGAGGGAGAGGACGAGCGCGCCGTAGACGGCGACGGTGAGGGTGATCGTGAAGGGCTCGGCGACGCCGAAGGTGGTCAGCTTTTCGTGGCCGGCGGGCAGCGGCCCGGTGGCGATTTCGAGCAGCAGGTGGTTCTGCCAGAAGCAGAGCGCCAGGGCGACGGCAAAGACGACGAGGCAGACGACGATCCGGGTGCGCAGCTCGTCCAGGTGCTCGACGAGGGTCAGCCGCTCCTCGTGCGAGACGGGCCTCAAGCGGGCCATCGGCTCGCCTCAGCCGCGATCGTGGGCGACGCTCTCGTCCTCCGCACCCTGCTCGGCCGGCGCCGCGGGCGCCTCGATCGCCTCAGTTGGCTCGGTTCGCTGCGGCTCATCGCCCTCGCCGCTGAGCGAGCTGCGGAACTCACGGATCCCTTTGCCGAGGGAGCGACCCAGCTCCGGGAGGCGTTTGGGACCGAAGACGATCAGGGCGATGATCAGGACGATCGCCAGCTCGGCAGGACCTACGTTCGGCACAAAGCCCATGGTAGCGGGCGCAGGTCCGCATCGGATCGCGGCGAAATGGGTATGTGACATACCTGAAAGTTGGGTTTTCTTAAGAAATCCGCGGAAAAGTGCGGATTGAATCGCGCTTTGATGGGTTCGAGAGAAGGAACATGCGAAACGCGAGCGCCAGCCAAGCCAAAGCAACCGCCGGGCTCCACGTCTGCCCGCGCTGCGACTCGTGTCTCGTCCAGCCCACCTGCTGGGAGCAGGCGGAGGACCGCCGGCATTGGCGCCTCTGGCGGCGCTGCCCGGAGTGCGAGTGGCACTGCGACGACGTTCACGGCGAGGCCGAGATCGACGCCTACGACGAGGAGCTCGACCTCGGCACCCAGGCTCTCTCCGGCGAGCTGAAGGAGATCGAGCGGGAGAACATGCGGTTCGTCGCCGAGACCTTCGCGGCGGCGCTCGCCGCCGACCTGATCGGCGCCGACGACTTCCGCTAGGGACGTGCCGGTTGTCAGGTGCCTAAAAAGGCACCTGAC
>JBLMYD010000007.1:0-9375 GCA_050258095.1 Chloroflexota bacterium | reverse complement strand
CGGATCACCCTGAACAGGCCGGAGCGGGGCAACGGGATCACGCCCCGCATGCCAGCCGAGCTGGCGGCCTGCGTCGAGCGGGCCAACCTCGATCCGGCGGTGCACGTCATCGCCCTGGCCGGCAACGGCAGCGGCTTCTGCGGCGGCTACGACCTGGTCGCCTCGGCCGAGGGGGATATGAGCGAGCTTGGTGGGGTGGAGGCGCCGGCCGGCTCGCCGCTCGACCCGGCGACGATCGCCGCCAACCACGCGCCCGACTCCAACTGGGACCCGGTCACGGACTTCCAGTTCATGTGGCGCAACGTGCGCGGCTTCATGAGCCTCTTCCACTCCGAGAAGCCGGTGCTCTGCAAGGTGCACGGCTACTGCGTCGCCGGCGGCACCGACATGGCGCTCTGCTCGGACCTGCTGACGATCGCCGACGACGCCAAGATCGGCTACCCGCCGGCGCGCGTCTGGGGCTCGCCGACGACGGCGCTGTGGGCGGCGCGGGTCGGCCCGATGCGGGCCAAGCGCCTGCTGCTGACCGGCGACTCGCTGACCGGCGCGCAGGCGGCGGAGTGGGGGCTGGCGACCGAGGCGGTGCCCGCCGCCGAGCTGGACGAGCGCTTCGAGGCGCTGCTCGCGCGCGTCGCCCGCCTGCCGATCAACCAGCTGGTGATGATGAAGATGCTCGTCAACCAGAGCCTCTACGCCCAGGGGCTGCACCAGACGCAGCTGCTCGGCACCTTCTTCGACGGCATCGCCCGCCACACCGAGGAGGGCCACGCTTTCGTCCGCCGCGCCGCCGAGTCCGGCTTCAAGCAGGCGGTGCGCGAGCGCGACGAGCCCTTCGGCGACTTCGGGCTCGAGGGCTTCGGCCTGTGAGCGCACCAATCGTCACGGTGATTTCCGGGTGTTCGAGTCCGGGGCGATTGGTGCGCGAATCCAAAGGTGTTTCATGAGTAGCGGGCGGCCGGCGATCGCCGTCGTCGGCGGCGGCTTCGGCGGCGTCGGCGCCGCCGCGATGCTGCGCCGCGAGGGCTACGAGGACGTCACCGTCTTCGAGAAGGGCGAGCGGATCGGCGGCGTCTGGCAGGCCAACACCTACCCCGGCGCCGCCTGCGACATCCCTTCGCACCTCTACGAGTACTCCTTCGCCCCCAACAGCTGGTCGCGCCGCTTCTCGCCGGGAGACGAGATTCGCGCCTACGTCGAAGGCGTCGCCCGCCGCTTCGGCGTCCTCGACAGGGTTCGCACGGGGACCGAGGTGCGGAGCGCCGGCTGGGACGAGGAGGGCGGCCGCTGGCGCCTGGAGACGAGCGCCGGCCCGCACGAGGCCGACGTCCTCGTCACCGCCTGCGGCCAGCTCTCGGTGCCGAAAGCGCCGCGGCTGCCCGGCCTCGACGAGTTTGCCGGCCCTGCCTTCCACACCGCCGAGTGGCGCCACGACATCGACCTCGCCGGCAGGCGGGTCGCCGTGATCGGCACCGGCTGCAGCGCGATCCAGGTCGTGCCCGCGATCCAGCCCGAAGTCGCGCAGCTCGACGTCTACCAGCGCTCGCCGGGCTGGACCTTCCCCAAGGGCGACCACCCGTACTCGCCCTGGCAGCGCGCCCTCTTCAAGCGCTTCCCGGTCCTGCGCCGCCTCGACCGCGCCTCGATCTTCGCCTTCAACGAGCTCGGCGCGGCGGCGATGACGAGCCAGCGCTGGCTGCTGCCGATCCTGCGCATAATCGGCAAGCGCCAGATCGACGCGGCGATCTCCGACCCCGAGCTGCGTCGCAAGGTGACGCCGAGGGACGAGATCGGCTGCAAGCGGATCATGCTGACCGACGACTGGTACCCGACCCTGACCGAGCCCAACGTCGAGCTGATCGACGCGGGGATCGACGCCGTGACCGCGACCGGCATCCGCGACGCGACCGGCGCCGAGCGCCCCGTCGACGCGATCGTCCTCGCCACCGGCTTCGCCAGCCACGACTTCGTCGCGCCGATGGAGATCGCCGGCCGCGAGGGGCGCACCCTGGCCGAGGCGTGGGGCGAGGTGCCGCGCGCCTACCTCGGGCTGACCGTGCCCGGCTTCCCCAACATGTTCCTGCTCTACGGACCGAACACGAACGGCGGCACCGGCTCGGTCGTCAACACGCTCGAGTGCGGCATCGGCCACCTGCTCGCCGCCCTGGGCGAGATGGAGGCGAGCGGCGCGAGCCGGATCGAGGTGCGTCCCGACGCCGCCGCGGCCTTCGACCGCGAGCTGCGGGCGGCGCTGGCGAAGACCGTCTGGCACAGCGGCTGCACCAACTGGTACGTCGACGAGCAGGGCAACGACCCGAGCAACTGGCCCTGGACCTGGAGCGCCTACCGGCGCCGCACCGCGCGCCTCGCGCCCGGCGCATACGCTCTCGCGCCATGAGCGACGAGACACCTGCCACCGGGGACCGCTCGGTCCTCGAACCGCACCACGTCCGTGCCTTCCTGCCGGGGAGCTTCCCCGGCGACCTCGGGATCGAGGCGCTGGAGATCGAGGAGGACCACGCCAGCGGCCGCATCGTCGTCGACGAGCGCCACCTGCACCCGGGCGGCTACGTGCACGGCGGCGTCTGGACGGCGCTCGGCGACACCGTCGCCGCCTGGGCCACCTTCCGCAGCATCCCGCCCCGCCACAACTTCACGACGATCGAGCTGAAGCTGAACGTCTTCGCCGCCGGCCTGCTCGGCGACGAGATAGTCGCCACCGGGGTGCCGCTGCACGCCGGCAAGAGCACGGTCGTGATCGAGGTCAAGATCGAGCGGCGGCGCGAGGGCGAGGACCCGCGCCTGGCGGCGAACCTGATCGTCACTCAGTTCGTCCTGCCTCCGCGGTAGCCACTGACGTCTGGCCCGTCAGGGTCCCCCCTCAGGCCGCTTCGCGGGAGTTCCTGAGGGGGGACCCTGACGGGCCAGACCGACGTGCCGGATCTCGACGTGCCGGCTCTGCGGTGTCATTTTCGACCCCCAGGGACCGGCACGTCGCTGGGGGATTCCAGAGCTTCGATGCGGGGCATGCGCCAGAGGAGGCTGGCGATCGCGAGGCCGGCGGCGGCGGAGAAGAGGGTCAAGAACCACTGGGCGGAGGTGAGCAGCTCCATCTGGAAGAAGTCGCGCAGCGGCGGGATCGCGAGGATGCCGGCGAAGAGGCCGCCGAGGCCGATGACGAGCACGAGCATGTTGCTCTGGATCGCGATGTGCTCGCGGCCCGGGCCGCGCTCGAGCAGGAGGACGAAGCTGAGGCCGAGGACGATCAGCGTCGTCGTCGCCGCGGTTCGCCCCGCCTCGAGGCTGCCGCCGAAGACGGTGTCGACGAGGAAGAAGGAGAGGATCGAGCCGAGCGCGGTGGCGATCCCGGCCGGCACGGCGAAGGCGGCCAGCGCCCGCAGCAGGCGACCGCGGTAGAGCGGCCCGTCCGAGGGCGCCAGGGCGAGCACGAAGGAGGGAACGCCGATCGTCAGGAAGGCCGCCAGGGTGAGGTGGCGGGGGAGGAAGGGGAAGGCGAAGCCGGGCACGGCGACGAGCAGGATCAGCGCCGCCGCGTAGACCGTCTTGGTCAGGTACAGCCGCCCGAGGCGGTGGATGTTGCGGGCGATGCGGCGCCCCTCGCCGACCGCCTCCGGCAGGCGGGCGAACTCGTCCTCGAGCAGGACGACGTCGGCGATCCCTTTCGTCACCTGGGCGCCCGAGCCCATCGCGACCGCGAGCCGGGCCCGCTTCAGCGCCGGCACGTCGTTGACCCCGTCGCCGATCATCGCCGCGTAGCGGCCCGAGTCGGCCAGCGCCGCGACCAGGTCGCGCTTCTGCTCGGGCTTGATCCGGCAGAAGACGGTGTTGCCCAGCGCCGCCTTGGCCAGCTCCTCGCGGTCTTCGGGCAGCTCGTCGCCCTCGATCACGCCGGCGTCGGCCGGCACGCCGACCGCCTGCGCGACCGCGGTCACGGTCGCCCGGGCGTCGCCCGAGATCAGCTTCAGGTCGACTTCCGCGTCGCGCATCGTGGCGACGGTCGCCGCCGCGTCGGGCCGCAGCGTCTCCTCGAGCACGACCAGCGCCAGCGGGGCGAGGCGCGGCGCGCCCTGCGCGGCGGGCTCGGCCGGCAGCGCCTCGCTCGACTCGCCGAAGGCGACGACGCGCCGCCCCGTCGCCGTCTCCTGCCCGAGCCGGCGCGCCAGCTCCGGCGGCAGCGTCAGGGCGCCGGCGGCGGAGAGCACGTCGGGAGCGCCGAGCACGTAGCTGGTCGAGTCGATGCGCAGCCCGCTCCACTTCCACTCCGAGGAGAAGGGCACTTCGCCGGTCACCGGCGCCGTCTCGCCGGGGAAGCCCGCAGCGATCGTCTCCAGGGTGCGGTTGCGGTCGCCGGCGCTGGCGGCGAAGCGGGCCAGGGCCGCGTGCGCCGCCCCCGCCTCGACCCCCTCGGCGACCTCGACGCCGACCAGGCGCAGCTCGCCGTCGGTCAGCGTGCCGGTCTTGTCGACGCAGATCGTGTCGACCGCGGCGAGGCTCTCGGTGGCGCTCATCTGCTGCACCAGCGTTTTGCGGCGCGCCAGCCGCATCGCCGCGACGGCGAAGGTGACGCTCATCAGCAGCACCAGCCCCTCGGGCACCAGCGTCACCAGGCCCGCCGTGGCGGTCTGCGCCGCTTCTTCGATCCCGGTGTTGCGCAGCTTCAGGGTCAGGATCAGGAGCACGGCGAGCGGCACCATCACGTAGACGCAGGCGACGATCACCCGGTTGACCTCGTCCTGCAGCGGCGAGGGCGGATGGCGGAAGGCGCGCGCCTCGCCGGCGAGGCGTCCGGCGTAGCTCTCCTCGCGCACCGCGTCGACGACGTAGTAGCCGGAGCCGCTGATGCAGAAGGAGCCGGAGAGGGCGCGCTCGCCGAGCCCCTTGCGCACGCCGTCGGACTCGCCGGTGAGCAGCGACTCGTCGATCGTCATCCCGCGCGTGCGGATCACCTCGCCGTCGGCGACGAGCTGGTCGCCGGGCTCGACCGCGATCACGTCGCCGGGCACGACCTCCTCGGCCAGCAGCTCGAGGACGGCGCCGTCCCGCACGACCTTGGCGTGGGGAGCGACGAGCACGGCCAGCTCGTCGAGCGTGCGCTTCGCCTTCAGCTCCTGGTAGATGCCGATCGAGGAGTTGATCACCGCGATCAGGCCGAAGACCGAGTCGGCGTAGAGGCCGAGCCCGAGGTCGAGGACGAAGAAGGCGCCGATGATCGCGTTGAAGAGCGTGAAGACGTTGCCGGCGACGATGCTCGAGGTCGAGCGGGAGGAGGTCTCCGGCGGCGGGCCGAGCGCGCGCAACCGCTGCGCCGCGGTGGCGCCGGAGAGGCCGCGCTCTGTCGCTGCGTCCGTCATTGACGCCTATTCAATAGGGTGGGCGCCGGATGGCGGAAGGACTGAAGCTCGGCCTCAACCTCGGCTACTGGGGCATCGGCCCCGCGGGAGGAGACGCGCTGGAGGTCGTCCGCGCCGCCGAGGACGCCGGCTACGAGTCGGTCTGGGCGGCCGAGTCCTACGGCTCCGACGTGGTCAGCGTGCTCGCCTGGCTCGCCGGGCAGACGACGAAGATCAACCTCGGCGGGGCGATCATGCAGGTGCCGGCCCGGCCGCCCGCCGCCGCGGCGATGGCCGGGGCGACGATCGACAAGCTCTCCGGCGGCCGCTTCCTCTTCGGCTTCGGCCCCTCGGGGCCGCAGGTCTCCGAAGGCTGGTACGGCGTCCCCTACGCCAAGCCGTGGGGGCGCACCCGCGAGTACATCGAAGTCGTGCGCGAGATCGTCGCCCGCGAGGGGCCGGTCGACCACCAGGGCGAGCACTACCGGCTGCCCCTGCCCGGCGGCGAGGGCAAGGCGCTGAAGCTGAACTTCCACCCCGAGCGCAACCGGATCCCGGTCTTCGTCGGCGCGATCGGCCGCAAGTCGGTCGAGATGGCGGCCGAGATCGCCGACGGCTGGATTCCGATCTTCTTCTCGGTCGACGCCTTCGAGCAGACCTGGGGCGAGCACCTGGAGGCCGGCTTCGCCAAGGGCGGCCGGCAGCGCTCCGACCTCGAGGTCTCGCCCTCGCTGCAGGTCGCGATCGACGGCGACCAGGAGGCGGCGAAGGCCGTGGTCAAGGCCGGCCTCGTCCTCTACTTCGGCGGCATGGGCAGCAGGAAGACCAACTTCTACGTCGACCTCGCGCACCGCTTCGGCTTCGGCGAGGTCGCCGACGAGGTGCAGAAGCTCTTCCAGGAGGGCGACCGGGCGGGCGCCTTCGAGGCGGTCCCCGACGAGGTCGTCGAGGCGACCTCGCTGGTCGGCAGCGAGGCCGAGGTGGCGGAGCGGATCGAGCGCTTCCGCGGCGCCGGGATCGACCGCCTGATCGTCTCGCCGGTCCACGCCGAGCGCGATCAGCAGCTCCACACCTTGCAGCGCCTCGCGGCGCTGATCGCATAACCTCCCCCGCCGCGTCGAATGAGGATCGGAGTGCCGAAAGAGACCGCCGAGGGGGAGCGCCGGGTCGCGCTCGTCCCTGACGTGGTCAAGTCCCTGGCCGCGAACGAGAAGGTCGACGTGCTGGTCGAGCGAGGCGCCGGCGAGGCGGCCGGCCACCCCGACTCCCACTACGAGGAGGCCGGGGCCGAGCTGGTCGAGCCCGACGTTGCCTGGGGCGCCGACGTCGTCCTGCGCGTCGCCGTCCTTTCCACCGCCGAGATCGCCCGCCTCGAGTCGAGCCAGGTCCTGATCGGCCACCTCGCGCCCTGGACCGCGGCCGAGACCAACAGGGCGCTGGCGCAGGCCGGCGTCACCAGCTTCGCGATGGAGGCGATCCCGCGCACGACGCGCGCCCAGGCGATGGACGCGCTCTCCTCGCAGGCCGCCGCCGCCGGCTACGCCGCGACCCTGATCGGCGCCCGCGAGTCGGGCCGCTTCTTCGGCATGATGACCACGGCCGCCGGCACCGTGCCGCCGGCCAAGGTCCTCGTCCTCGGCGCCGGCGTCGCCGGCCTGCAGGCGGTGGCGACGGCGAAGCGCCTGGGCGCGATCGTCACCGGCTTCGACATCCGCCGCGCCGCCTGGGAGCAGATCGCCTCGCTCGGCGGCCGGCCGCTGGAGCTGGACTTCATCCCCGACGCCGAGGCCGAGGGCGGCTACGCCCGGCCGCTCACCGACGAGGAGAACGCGCAGGTGCGCGACGCCCTCGCCGAGACCGCGGCGAAGCAGGACGTGATCGTCACCACGGCGGCGATCCCGGGCCGCCCGGCCCCGCTGCTGATCACCGCCGACGCGGTGCGCGGCATGCAGCCCGGCTCGGTGATCGTCGACCTCGCCGCCGAGACCGGCGGCAACTGCGAGCTGACGAAGCCGGGGGAGACGGTGGTCGAGGGCGGCGTCAAGGTGCTCGGCCCGCGCAACCTGGCGAGCGAGATGCCGGCGCCGGCCTCGCAGCTCTACGCCAAGAACCTGGAGAACCTGCTCGGCCTGATCGTCGGCGAGGAGGGCGAGCTGAGCATCGACTTCGAGGACGACATCCTCGCCGCCGCCTGCATCACCCACGGCGGCGAGATCAAGAACGAGAGGGCGGCCAAGTAGACATGAACCTTTTCGCCGAGATCACGATCTTCGTCCTCGCCGTCTTCGTCGGCTTCGAGGTGATCTCGAAGGTGCCGACGACGCTGCACACGCCGCTGATGTCGCAGACCAACGCGATCCACGGCATCGTCATGCTCGGCGGCCTGATCGTCGTCGGCGAGGCCGGCGACGGCCTCGAGTACCTGATCGGCACGATCGCGATCGCCTTCGGCGCGATCAACATCGTCGGCGGCTTCATGGTCACCGACCGGATGCTCGGCATGTTCGCGAAAAAGAAAAAACCCGCCGCCTCCTCTGCTCCCGGTCAGGCGAAGGAATCAGATATGGATTCGCCTGACCTCCCGCGTCCGGGGGCGGCGGGGTCGGAGAAGGGATGACCTCCATGTCGACGGCTGTTCTCCAACCCGGCGGCGACGCGGCGACCGCGCTCTACATCGTCTCCTTCTCGCTCTTCATCATCGGGATCAAGCAGGGCACGCACCCGACGACGGCCAAGCGCGGCAACATGATCGCCGCCGGCGGCATGGCGGTCGCCGTGGTGACGACGCTGCTGCTCGACGGGATCGGCAACTGGGGCCTGATCGTGCTCGGCCTCGGGATCGGCACCGCCGTCGGGGCGATCGCCTCGATTCGCGTGCAGATGACCCAGATGCCGCAGATGGTCGCCCTCTACAACGGCGTCGGCGGCGGCGCGGTAGCCCTGATCGCCTGGTCGGAGCTCCGTCACGGCACCTCGGGGATGCCGCTGGAAGAGCTGATCCCCACCCTCTTCGCGGCGATCGTCGGCTCAGTCTCCTTCTGGGGCTCGAACATCGCCTTCGCCAAGCTGCAGGACCTGATCCCGACCCGGCCGCTCGCCGTCCCCGGCCAGCAGGTGATCAACGCGCTGCTGCTGCTCGGCGCGGTCGCCGCCGCGGTCGCGATCGCGATCGACCACGGCAGCCCCTCGGAAGGGCTCTTCATCGGCATCCTGATCGCCGCCGCGGTGCTGGGCAACCTCGTCGTCCTGCCGATCGGCGGCGCCGACATGCCGGTCGTGATCTCGCTGCTCAACGCCTTCACCGGACTCTCGGCGGCGGCCGCCGGCTTCGCCCTGCACAACGTCGCCCTGATCGTCGCCGGCACCCTGGTCGGCTCCTCGGGAACGATCCTGACCCTGGAGATGGCGACGGCGATGAACCGCTCGGTCGCCAACGTCCTCTTCGCCGGCTTCGGCGGCGCGCCCGCGGCGAGCGCCGGCACGGGGGAGGAGCGTCCCCACACCTCGATCGGCGCCCAGGACGCGGCGATCAAGCTCGCCTACGCCGACTCGGTCGTGATCGTGCCCGGCTACGGCCTCGCGGTCGCCCAGGCTCAGCACGCGATCAAGGAGGTCGCCGACGAGCTCGAGAAGCGCGGCGTCACGGTCAGCTACGCGATCCACCCCGTGGCCGGTCGCATGCCCGGCCACATGAACGTCCTCCTCGCCGAGGCCGACGTGCCCTACGAGCAGCTGCGCGAGATGGAGGACATCAACCCGGAGCTGCCGCGCACCGACGTCGCCGTCGTCGTCGGCGCGAACGACGTCACCAACCCCGCCGCCAAGAACGACCCCAACAGCCCGATCGCCGGCATGCCGATCATCGAGGTCTCCGAGGCCCAGCAGGTGATCGTGATCAAGCGCTCGCTCAGCCCCGGCTTCGCCGGCATCGACAACGACCTCTTCTACGAACCGAACACCTCGATGCTCTTCGCCGACGCCAAGCAGGCCGCGGCCGACATCGCCGCCGAGATCCAGCAGCTTTGAG
>JBLMYD010000006.1:0-23332 GCA_050258095.1 Chloroflexota bacterium | reverse complement strand
CCCCCCCCCCCCCCCCCCCCCCCCCCCCCCCCCCCCCCCCCCCCCCCCCCCCCGACTCCCTCCAGCGAATCGGACTCTCCGCTACGCAGCGGCCGCTTGAGCGGATAGCTCAATTTCTCGTCGGGCCGAAGAGGAGCTGCGAGATCGTGGATGCCGGCATCGCCAAGAAGCTCGACCTCGAGATCGTCGTGCCCGTGGAGGACATGGCCGAACCCGGAGCTCCCGCCTTCCCGAGCGAGGACGGCCAACCCACAGACGGAGAGCCCCTCGCCCACGTCCGCTCGATCTGGCCCGCCATCTACCCGGAGCTGCTGAAACTGGTCAAGGAACACACCTCGACCATCGTCTTCGTCAACAACAGGAGAGCCGCCGAGCGCCTCGCAAAGCGCTTGAACGAGCTGAACGCCGACGCTCCGCCCGAAGAGCTTCCGGCCACAGAGCAGCTCGGCAATTCCGCTCCTCCGGCGGGTGGCGTCGTAGGGGGGACCACCCCCGAGGACGCTTCAGCGACCGCAGGGGGTGGTGGGTCCCCTGCGGCGACAGGACCCGCCGGCCGGAGCTCGCCCGCGGGTGGTGGTACCAAATCCGTGACAGGACCCGCCGGCCCAGAACCGCTGGAGATCGCCCGCGCCCACCACGGCTCTTTGAGCCACGAGGAGCGCACCGTGGTGGAGGAGATGCTCAAGTCCGGCCGGCTCCCCTGCCTGGTCGCGACCTCGTCCCTGGAGCTGGGAATCGACATGGGCGCCGTCGACCTCGTGATCCAGGTCGAGTCGCCGAAGTCGGTCAGCCGCGGCCTGCAGCGAGTCGGCCGCGCCGGCCACTCGCTGGGCGAGGTCTCGCGCGGCCGCATCTTCCCCAAGTTCCGCGCCGACCTGCTCGAGTGCGCCGTCGTCGCCAAGCGCATGCGCGAAGGCGCGATCGAGGAGACGGTGATCCCGCAGAACCCGCTCGACGTGCTCGCCCAGCACCTGGTCGCGATGGCCGCCCTCGACGAGTGGGAGATCGACGAGGTCGAGCGCCTCGTCACCGCCGCCGAGCCCTTCCACGAGCTCTCCCGCGAACAGCTCGAGAACGTGCTCGACATGCTCGACGGCCGCTACCCCTCCGACCGCTTCGCCGAGCTGCGGCCGCGGATCGTCTGGGACCGCACGGCGGGCACGATGCACGGCCGCAAAGGCGCTCGCCAGCTCGTCGTCACCAACGCCGGCACGATCCCCGACCGCGGCCTCTACGGCGTCCACCTCCCGGACGGCCGCCGCGTCGGCGAGCTCGACGAGGAGATGGTCTACGAGGCCCGCCCCGGCCAGACCTTCCTGCTCGGCGCGACGACCTGGCGGATCGAGGAGATCACCCGCGACCGGGTGATCGTCACGCCCGCCCCCGGCGTCCCCGGCGCCGTCCCCTTCTGGAAGGGCGACGGGATCGGCCGCCCGGCCGAGCTGGGCCGGGCGATCGGCGCCTTCGCCCGCGAGGCCGTCTCGCGCGAGCCCGAGGAGCTGGCCGAGGAGTACGACCTCGACCCCCGCGCCGCCCAGAACCTGGTCGCCTACCTGCGCGAGCAGCAGACGGCGACCCGCGTCGTCCCCTCCGACGAGACGATCGTCGTCGAGCGCTTCCGCGACGAGATCGGCGACTGGCGCCTCTGCGTGCTCTCGCCCTACGGCGGCCGCGTCCACGCCGCCTGGGGCCTGGCGCTCTCGGCCAAGATCCGCGCCGAGCGCGACCTCGAGGCCGACGCGATCTGGTCGGACGACGGCATCGTCGTCCACCTGCCCGACGCCGACGCGCCGCCGCCCGCCGACCTCGTCCTCGTCGACCCCGACGAGATCGAGGACCTGGTCGTCGACGAGCTCTCCGGCTCGGCCCTCTTCGGCTCCCACTTCCGCGAGAACGCCGCCCGCTCGCTGCTGATCCCGCGCGCCTACCCGGGCAAGCGCACGCCGCTCTGGCAGCAGCGGCTGAAGGCGCAGAGCCTGCTCGAGGTCGCCCGCGACTTCCCCCGCTTCCCGGTCGTGCTCGAGACCTACCGCGAGTGCCTGCGCGACGTGCTCGACCTGCCCTCGCTGGCGCAGCTGCTGCGCGACCTGCACTCGCGCCGGCTCAGCCTGGTCGAGGTCGAGACGCCGACCGCCTCGCCCTTCGCCTCCTCGCTGCTCTTCGACTACGTCGCCACCTACATGTACGAGGGGGACACGCCGAACGCCGAGCGGCGCGCGGCGGCGCTCGCCCTCGACCGCGACCTGCTGCGCGAGCTGCTCGGCCAGGAGGAGCTGCGCGAGCTGATCGACCCCGAGGCGCTGGAAGAGGTCGAGACGCAGCTGCAGCACCGCACCGAGGCCGGGCGGGCCGGCGACCGCGACGCGCTGCAGCAGGTGCTGCGCAACCTCGGCGACCTGACCGCGGAGGAGTGCGCCGAGCGGGTGGCGGAGGGCTACTCGGCCGCCTCGATGCTGGCGAAGCTGGTCGACGAGCGCCGTGCGGCGCTGGTCCGCGTCAACGGCGAGGAGCGCTACATCGCCGCCGAGCAGGCCGGCCTCTACCGCGACGCGCTTGGGGTGCCGCCGCCGCCCGGCCTGCCGGAGAGCTTCCTCGCCGAGCAGCCCGACCCGTTCGTCTCGCTCGTGCGGCGCTACGCGCGCACCCACGGGCCGTTCCCGACCGCGCAGCTCGCCGCCCGCTACGGCGTCGACCCGACGCCGGCGCTGCGCGAGCTGGAGCGCTCCGGCGCTCTCGTCCGCGGCGAGCTGCTGCCCGGCGGCAGCGAGCGCGAGTGGTGCGACGCCGACGTGCTGCGCCGCGTGCGCCGCGCCAGCCTCGCCCATCTGCGCCGCGAGGTCGAACCGGCCGACCGCGACCGCTTCGCCCGCTTCCTGCCCAGCTGGCAGAACGTCGACGCCCACCGCGCCGCGGGCGCCGGGCCGGACCGGCTGCGCGAGGCGCTGGTGCCGCTGCAGGGCGTCGCGCTGACCCCGAAAGTCTGGGAGGGCGACGTGCTGCCGCGCCGCCTCGGCGCCTACTCGCCGACCTGGCTCGACGAACTCTGCACCAGCGGCGAGCTGGTCTGGATCGGGGCCGGCGCCCGCGGTCGCAGCGACGGTCGCGTCGCCCTCTACTTCCGCGACGACGTGCGCCTCGCCGGGCCGCCGCCGGCCAACGCGAAGCTGGAGCGCCCCGAGGGCGAGGTCCACGACGCGATCCGCGAGCGGCTTGCCGCCGGTCCCGACTTCTGGCTCGACCTGCTCGCCGACCTCGACCGCCCGGTCGAGGAGCTGCACGCGGCGCTCTGGGACCTGGCCTGGGCGGGCGAGGTGACCAACGACGCCTTCGCCCCGCTGCGCGCCCCCCGCCTGCGCGCCGCGCCGCCGCCCGAGCAGCGCGGCCGCCGCTTCGCCCGCAGCCGCGCCCGCGGCCAGGCCGTGCAGGGCCGCTGGTCGCTGACCGCGCCGCTGTTCGAGGACGCGCCCGCCGCCGGCCCGCGCCTGCGTGCCCAGGCCGAGCTGATGCTCGAGCGCTACGGCATCGTCACCCGCGAGACCGTGCTCGCCGAGGGCGTGCCGGGCGGCTTCGCCGCCGTCTACGCCGAGCTCGGCAACCTCGAGCTGCTCGGCACCGCCCGCCGCGGCTACTTCGTCGAGGGCCTCGGCGGCGCCCAGTTCGCCCTGCCGGGCGCGGTCGAGCGCCTGCGCTCGCTGCCCGAAGACGACGGCTCCTTCCTGCTCCTCGCCGCCACCGACCCGGCCAATCCCTACGGGGCGGCGCTGCCCTGGCCGAAGCCGGCCAACGGCCGCCGCCCGGCCCGCACCCCCGGCGCCCACGTCCTGCTCCGCGACGGCGCCCCGGTCCTCTATGTGGAGCGGGGCGGCAAGGGGATAGTCCGCCTCGCCGAGCTCGACGGCGAGGAGCTGGCCGCCGCCGTCGGCGCCCTCGCCGAAGCGGTCGCCGCCGGTCGCCTGCCGAAGCTCGCGGTCGAGAAGCTCGACGGCGAGCCGGTGATCGGCTCCGGCCACGAGGGCGCCCTGCTCGACGCCGGCTTCAGCCGCGGCCCGCGCAAGCTGACGCTCGCGGCGGGCTGAGGCTCAGTGCGAGCGACCGAGGCCGACGAGGAGCCCGATTCGGTCCGCCACCGCATCGACCGTGTCGCTCGACGCGCAACCCAACCGGCGCTGGAGGCGCATCGCCGAGACCGAGCAGATCATCTCGGGCATTGCGAAGCTGACTCTGTCCAGTCCCCCCTCAGGTGGCTCCACCCGCACGTGCAGTTTGTTCCGGCGATCTACGGTCGTCAGCGGCACTGTGATTGCCATGCGAGCCGGCGAGCGGTTCATCTGGCCAACCGATACGACCAGAAAAGGACGCCGACCGCCCTGCTCGTGGCCCACGACCGGGTCAGGATCGCCGATAAAGACGTCGCCCCGCTTGATTCGCCGACCGTCAATCGTCATCGGATGACCCGTCCGGGAAGTCCAGCCAATCTTTCATTTCCTCGCGGATCTCGTCCCCGTACTTCCGATAGGACTCGTCCATCGAGTCAAGAAGTCGCCGCTCTTCCCACAGGTCAACGGCTGCGTCGAACATCTCGGTCAAGCTCAATCCCTCCAGGTCCGCCTCATGTGCGAGGCGTTCCTGCGTGCTGCGTCGCACGCGGATCGTGGTCGTCTCGACTACAGCCATACGACCAGTCTACAGATCTGTCTACACGTCTCACCGGCATGTTCATACCTTGCTAAGGCCTGGGTCGCCGAAGTTCTCCCCCCTGGCGAGGGGGATAATCCACTGATGGCGAAACGTCAGCACGCCCAGACCCCGGTTGAGCTGCTGCGCAGCGTCCCTCTCTTCTCCGACCTCGAGCAGGGCGAGCTGGAGAACTTCTCCCAGGTCGCCGTCGCCCGCTCGTTCCCGGCCGGGACGCGGGTCTTCCACGAGGGCGATCGCTCCGACGCCTGCTACATCGTCCGCGAAGGCAGCTTTCGCGTCACCCGCGAGCACTCCGACGGGCGGGCGATCACGCTGGCGACGCTCGGCGTCGGCGACATCTTCGGCGAGCTGGCGATGCTCGACGGCGAGGTCCGCTCGGCCAGCGTCGAAGCGCTGACCGACGGCGAGCTGCTCGCCCTGCCGGCCAGCGAAGTCCGCTCCCTGCTGGCGCGTCATCCCGAGATCACGGTGAAGCTGGTCGCGGCGCTGGTGCGGCGCCTGCGCACCGCCAACGAGAGGATCTCGCGCCAGTCCTTCCAGACGGTGCCGAGCCGGGTCGCCGGCGTCCTCTCCCAGCTCGTCGCCGAGGAGGCGCCGCGCTCGCACGACGAGGAGGCGGGCATCACGATCCGGATGAACCAGGCCGACCTCGCCCAGCTGGCGGGCACCTCGCGCGAGAGCGTCAGCCGTTTCCTCGCCGACCTCGAGCGGGCCGGCGTCGTGCGGCCCGGCCGCGGACGCGTCACGGTCCTCGAGCCGGACAAGCTCCGCAACTACATCTTCTGAGGACCGGCCGCTCCCGCGGGCGCGCTCAGCAGCCGATCGGCTTGGGATCGAAGCGATCCCGGATGACTTCGTCGTTGCCGCTGCCGCACCGGATCGACTTGTCGCGCTGGCCGTCGGCGGCTTCGATCGTGTCGTTGCCGCCCTTGCCGATGAAGGTATCGGCGCCGAGGTGGCCGAGCAGGCCGTTGGGGCCGTTGTCGCCGATCAGCACGTCCGGGCCGTCCGATCCCTCCAGGCTCTCGTTGTTGCCGAGCACGTGGTCGGGATTGCCGCAGCCGGGAGGACCGCCGGTGCCGCCGAGCTGGACCCTCAGATGCGCGTTGGAGCGGCCGTAGGAGACCGTGTCCTGACCGGGTCCGCCGCTGTAGGTGTGGCCCTGGCAGACGGCGACCGAGGAGACGAGCAGGTCGTTGCCCGGTCCGCCGAAGAGCCGGTCGGCGCCGGGATCGGCGTAGAGGACGTCGCTGCCGCCGTTGCCGATCAGGGTGTCGTTGCCGTTGTCGGGGTTGTTGTAGTTCTCGCCCGCTTCGAGCACGTCGTCGCCGGGCCCGCCGATCAGCGTGTCGGAGCCGGCGTTGCCGTTGGCGCGCACTTTGACCCCGGCCGGGACGCTTTCGTCGATCGCGATCGTGTCGTTGCCGGCGCCGCCGGTGATCACGACCAGGCCGACCGGCATCGCGCTCGCGCACTCGACCGAGTTGCCGCTCATGCCGGCGCAGCCTTCCCCCGCGACCACCCGGCTGCTGTCGGAGACGACCCAGCTGTCGTCGAAGGCGACGCGGATGTCGTTTGCGCGGTTGTCGCCCTGCACGATCAGGCTGCTGCCGTCGAGTCCCTGGTTGAGGATCGCGAAGGTGCCCGCCCCGGGCGGGTTCGCTTCCACGCCGCAGGAGTGCTCGGTGGCGAATTCTGTGCATTCGTCGTTGCCGGCTCCGCCGAACGCTTCGTCGGGCCCGGCTCCCCCCTTGAGATCGTCGTTGCCGACCCCGCCGTCGAGGCGGTTGACTTCGCTGTCGCCGATGATGTCGTCGCCCTGCGGCGATCCGACCACGTCCTCGAAGCCGCGCAGCGTGTCGTGGCCGTCGCCCTTCGCGCGGCCGGTGGCGAGGTCGACGGTGACGCCGCCGCGCGTCGCGCTGGCGTAGGAGACGATGTCCCGCGCTCCCGGACCGCCGTCGAGCGTGTCTTCGCCGCTGTCGCCGCGGACGACGTCGCCGTCCCCGGCGCCGCCGCTCGCCGTGTCGCTGCCCGGCCCGCCGAAGACGAAGTCGCTGCCCGGCCCGCCTTCGAGGTTGGGGTCGTCGCCCGGCCCGCCTTCGATCTGGTCGTTGCCGGGACCGCCGTCGATGCTGTCGTTGCCCTTGTCGCCGAAGAGCCGGTCGTCGCCCCCTTCGCCCTTCTCGCGGTCGCTCCCCTTGTCGCCGACGATGTAGTCGTTGCCGGCGCCCCCGAAGAGCTTGTCGGGACCCTTTTCGCCGTGCAGCTGGTCGTCCCCCGCGCCTCCGTAGAGCTTGTCGGGACCCTTTTCGCCGAAGAGCTTGTCGTTACCGCCTTCGCCGTAGAGCTTGTCGGAGCCGCGACCGCCGCGGATCGTGTCGCTGCCCGGACCGCCGCAGATGATGTCGTTGCCGTTCGGCCCGCCGTAGATCACGTCGTTGCCGCCGCCGCCGTAGATCACGTCGTTCCCCCGCTTGCCGACGATCACGTCGTTGCCGGGAGTGCCGACGATCGTCGCGTGCCGGCCGTGGCAGGTCGCGGCGGAAGCGCTCGCGGCGAGCGTCAGCCCGCAGAGGAGCGCGCCGCTCAGCGCCGCCAGGCGGGCCGCGAGCGCGCGGGTGCGCGGGGTCGCAAAGTCCATCGCTCTCTTGCATCGACGCTCGGGGCGCCTTTCTCCAGCCGTGAGTTCCAATAGTCGTCCAGTGCCGCGAGCCGCCGCGTCAGATACGCTCGTTTCGCGTGAGAGGCGGGATCTACGTTCTCAACTTTTACTCGCCGGTCTTCGTCGACCAGCTGAAGCGCGGTCGCAAGACCGCGACCATCCGGCTCGGCGACAAGAGCAACAAGTACGAGCGCGGGCAGGTGGTCTGGATCACGGTCGGCTTCCGTCACAGCCCGCGCGAGAAGATCTTCACCGCGGTGATCGACGACGTCGAGGTGAAGCGCATCTCCGAGCTCTCGCCGCGCGACATCGAGCACGAGAACCCGGAGTTCCGTCGCCTCGAGGACGAGGTCAAGTTCCTCGAACAGATCTACGGGCACCCGATCTCGCCTGAGGAAACGGTCACCGTGATCCGCTTCTCGCAGATCGTCGAGCCGCCGGGTGCCCACTTCGGCAACGGAGAGACCCCGCACCACAACTAGTGGCGGAGTACTCCTTCCTCACGACCTGGCTGCTGGAGTCCCCGCGCGAGCCGGTCTGGGAGGCGATCTACGACCAGGCGCGCTGGCCCGAGTGGTGGCGCGGGGTGGAGGAGGCGACTGAGGTGCGGCCCGGGGCGGGCGGTCCCG
The DNA here is from genome assembly GCA_050258095.1 of Chloroflexota bacterium. GTDB lineage: Bacteria > Actinomycetota > Thermoleophilia > Solirubrobacterales > 70-9 > VRUE01. The sequence continues at coordinate 15,340 of JBLMYD010000006.1, read as the reverse complement.
GCCACGACGGGGTGGGAACCGTCTCGCGCATGGTCTGGAAGAGCCTGCTGCCCTACCGGGTCGAGTTCGAGGTGACGACGACGCGGGTCGAGCCCTTCCACCTGATGGAGGGGGACGCGGTCGGCGAGCTGACCGGCGTCGGGCGCTGGCGGCTGTATGAGAGCGACGGCGTCACCGCGGTCCTCTACGAGTGGAACGTGGCGACGACCAAGGCCTGGATGAACCTGCTGACTCCCGTCGCCCGCCCGGTCTTCGAGTGGAACCACGACTGGGTGATGGCGCGCGGCGGCGAGGGCATCGCACGCCTGCTCGGCTGCCGCCTGCTCGCGTCCAGCTGACCCTCACCGCCGACGGGCCTGAAACCGACGCATAGCGACGGAAATCGTCCCGTCGGCGGTCGATTTCGCCAAATCGCTATGGTTCAGGACACCTCTGGCACTCTCACCTGGGGAGTGCCAACCAGTTGCGAACCTTCTGAACCACCACTGACCCAACGATGGAGGTATACGGATGAAGCTGAAGCCCCTCGGGGACCGGCTGATCGTGAAGCCGATCGAGGAAGAGGAGACGACCGCCAGCGGCATCGTCCTTCCCGACACGGCCAAGGAGAAGCCCCAGAAGGGCAAGGTCGTCGCCGTCGGCGACGGCGCGGTCAACGAGGACGGCAGTCGCCGCCCGCTCGACGTGAGCGAGGGCGACGAGGTCCTCTACTCCAAATACGGCGGCACCGAGGTCACCGTCGAGAACGAGGAACTGCTCGTCCTGCGCGAGTCGGACGTTCTCGCCAAGGTCGCCTGATCCCCGCCAACGGACTTAGAGAGAACAAGGAGGACTGAATTCAGATGGCTCATAAGGAGCTGAAGTACAGAGAGGACGCGCGGGGGGCCCTGCAGGCCGGCGTCGACGCAGTCGCCGACGCGGTCAAGGTCACCCTCGGTCCCAAGGGCCGCTACGTCGTGCTCGACAAAAAGTTCGGCGCGCCGACGATCACCAACGACGGCGTCACGATCGCCCGCGAGGTCGAGGTCGAGGACGTCTTCGAGAACCAGGGCGCGCAGCTCGTCCGCGAGGTCGCCACGGCGACCAACGACGTCGCCGGCGACGGCACGACGACGGCGACGCTGCTGGCCCAGATCATCGTTCGCCAGGGGCTGAAGAACGTCGCCGCCGGCGCCAACCCGCTGGCCCTGCGCCGCGGGATCGAGAAGGCCGTCGACGAGGTCGTCGAGGATCTGCGCGAGAAGCAGTCCAAGGAGGTCGCCGGCAAGGAGCAGATCGCCCGCGTCGCCGCCATCTCCGCCGCCGACGACGACATCGGCAATGTGATCGCCGACGCGATCGAGAAGGTCGGCAAGGACGGCGTGGTCAACGTCGAGGAGGGCCAGACCTTCGGCATGGAGCTCGAGTTCACCGAGGGCATGCAGTTCGACAAGGGCTACATCTCGCCCTACATGGTCACCGACCAGGACCGCATGGAGGCGGTGCTCGAGGACCCCTACATCCTCATCGCCAACCAGAAAATCGGCAACGTGCGGGACATCCTGCCGGTGCTCGAGCAGGTGATGCAGGGCGGCAAGCCGCTACTGATCGTCGCCGAGGACGTCGAGGGCGAGTGCCTCGCGACCCTCGTCGTCAACAAGCTGCGCGGCACCTTCACCGGGGTCGCGGTCAAGGCGCCGGGCTTCGGCGACCGCCGCAAGCGGATGCTGGAGGACATTGCGATTCTCACCGGCGGGGAGGTGATCACCGAGGAGATGGGCCTCAAACTCGAGAACACCCAGCTCTCGCAGCTCGGCAAGGCGCGCCGCGTCGTCGTCTCCAAGGACACGACGACGATCATCGACGGCGCCGGCGACGGCGACGACATCAAGGGCCGGATCAAGCAGATCAAACAGGAGATTGAGAACACGGACTCCGACTTCGATCGCGAGAAGCTCCAGGAGCGGCTCGCCAAGCTGGCTGGCGGCGTCGCTGTGGTCAAGGTCGGCGCCGCCACCGAGACCGAGATGAAGGAGAAGAAGCACCGCGTCGAGGACGCGCTGCAGGCGACCCGCGCCGCGCTCGAGGAGGGCGTCGTGCCGGGTGGCGGCGTGGCCCTGCTCAACGCGCAGGCCAACCTCGACCCGGAGAAGCTGTCGGAACCCGACGAGGCGACCGGGGCGCGGATCGTGCACCGGGCGCTGGAGGAGCCGATCCGCCAGATCGCCGAGAACTCCGGCCTCGAGGGCTCGGTCGTGGTCAACAAGATCCGCGACCTGAAGGCTGGCGAAGGCCTAAACGCGGCGACCGGCGAGTACGGCGATCTGATCGCCGCCGGCGTGATCGACCCGACGATGGTGACCCGCTCGGCGTTGCAGAACGCGGCCTCGATCGCGAAGAACATCCTCGTCACCGAGGCCGTGATCGCCGAACCGCCAGAAAAGGAACCGGCCGGGATGCCCGGCGGCGGCATGCCGGACATGGGCGGGATGATGTAGGGACGTTGCAGGTCTGGCTCGAAAGCCCGGTGCGCACGCCTGGCGGCGGCGGACCGGCTCAGGGCGGCGTCCTCAGGAGCCCGAATAGCGCTGCTATTCGGGCTCCTTGCGTTCTTGCCCTGATTGGTCCGGCGCTCGCCAGACGCCCACCCCGGATCTTCCGAGACAGACCTGCAACGTCTCGCTTGCGCAAGTCGCGCGTGAATTGGTTCATTTTGCGCACCACACGCGCGTCGGCACCTGCCACCGTCGCCGCATGCCGACCTATGCTTCCGCCGACGGGCCTAGAACCGACGCCATTCGACGGAAATCGGCCCGTCGGCGGCCAGAGAGCGCCGATTTCCTGGTGGCTGACATCGCCGCCCGCCAGCACGGCGTCGTTTCGCTGGAACAGCTCCTCGGTCTCGGGATCAACGAACGAGCGGTCATCCGCCGTGTGGAGGCCGGCCGGCTCTACCGCATTCACCAAGGCGTCTATGCAGTGGGGCAGCCCGCGCTCACACAGAACGGCAAATGGATGGCTGCCGTTCTGGCTGGTGGTCCCGGTGCAGTGCTTTCACATCGCTCGGCTGCTGCGCTTTGGGGTATACGGGACGACGAGCGCTCGTCGGTGGACGTGACGGCGCCGAACCGTCGCGGACGCATGCCACACGGAATTGACGCGCACCGGGACGGCTCGATCCAACCGGCGGACAGGGCGAGGCAGCAGGGGATTCCCTGCACAAGCGTCGAACGGACGCTGCTGGATCTCGCCGCTGTAGTGCCGATCTGGGAGCTGCGCAAAGCGATCTCCGAGGCTGAAGTGCTGCAGCTGCTCGACCATCGACGTATGCGGTCGTTGGTCAGACGGAGTCGAGGGCGCCGGGGTGTAGCTCGATTGCGCCTGCTGCTCGACGAAATCCATCCCGAGACCAGGAAGACCCGCAGCGAGCTGGAGCGAATGTTCCTGCGCATGTGCGAGCGGGCCAGGATTCCCCGGCCAGAGGTCAATGTGTCCCTCGACGTCAACGGCCGGCGGCTGGAACCCGACTTCCTGTGGCGGGAGGCAGGGCTGATCGTCGAAGCCGACGGTCGTCAGTACCACGACACCGACTCGGCATTTCAGCAGGATCGCAAGCGCGAGCAGCAGCTTCAGCGGGCCGGTTGGCGGGTGTCTCGTTGCACCTGGGAGCAGGTCGAACGCGAACCTCGCAGGCTCGCCGAGACGATCCGGGCCTTGCTCGCTCAGCCAAACCCCCGCCGACGGGCCTAAAACCGACGCATAGCGACGGAAATCGGCCCGTCGGCGGCTATGGCTATGGGGTGGAGAGGACGTCGGTCATGCGGCTCGGCTCGACGCCGAGGGACTCGGCGTCAGCGGTGCCGCGCTCGCTGACCATCGGCACCTCCATCAGCTCCGCCTCCTCCCAGGTGGCGAAGACGGCCTCGCCGAAGACGGAGCGCAGCGCGATCAGGCCGGAGCGCACGAGCGGCAGCGGCAGGTGGACGAGCGGGCGCGGCCGGCCGGCGACGCGGCTGACCAGGTCGGACATCTCGTCGTAGGAGAGGAGGTCGGGGCCGGCCAGCTCGTAGCGCGACCGCTCGCCCTGCCCGAGCGCCGCGACGACGCAGCGGGCGGCATCGTGTGCCCAGATCGGCTCGAAGCGCGCCTGGCCCTCGCCGGAGACGGGCATCGCCGGCAGGAACGAGAAGCGGCGCAGCAGCGTCACCCAGGGGTCGCTGCGGTCGTAGACGATCGAGGGCGCGAAAACGGTCGTCGCCAGCGACGAGGAGCGGACCGCCCGCTCGGCCAGCCACTTGGCGCGGAAGAAGCGCGTGCGCTGCGCGGTCGCCGCGTTCAGCGCGCTGAAGAAGACGAAGCGCTCGACGCCGCTGCGCTCGGCCGCCCGCAGCAGCCGCACGGTCGCCAGCCCGTTCAGCTCCTCGATCCGGTGCGGCGGCTGGTCGCGGATCGTCGCCGCCAGGTGGACGACGGTGTCGACGCCGCGCAGCGCCTGCCGCACCAGGTAGGGATCGGACATCTCGCCGAGGTCGCCGAGCGCGATCTGCACGTCGACGCGCCTCTCGCCCAGCCGCCGCGGCTCGCGCACGAGGCAGCGCACGTCCTCACCGCGCTCGAGCAGCAGCGGCAGCAATCGCGATCCGACGCTTCCCGTGGCCCCCGTCAGCAGCAGCATCTCGCCGCCGATGCTAGTGGCGGGACGCCCCCGCCCGCGCAATCCCTAAAATGTTGCTCCGCGCTTGGCAGGGGGTACAGAGCCTCCTGACACAACGTAAAACGACTCAGGAGAAAGCATCGAATGACCTACGTCATCGCCGAGCCCTGCATTGGCCAGAAGGACAACTCGTGCGTCGAGGTGTGCCCGGTCGACTGCATCCACCCGACGCCTGACGAGGCCGATTACGACAACGTAGAGCAGCTCTACATCGACCCCGACGAGTGCATCGACTGCGACGCCTGCGTCGAGGCCTGCCCCGTCGACGCCTGCTTCGCCGAGGACCAGCTCCCCGCCGAGTGGGCCAAGTACGCGGAGATCAACGCCAGCTACTTCAAGTCGACGAGCGCCGCCTGAGCGCGCTCCTCAGCCGCAGTTCCGCAGCGCCTGCGTATAGAAGCGCAGGTAGGCGCCCCAGTGGCGATCCCAGTAGGCGCGCTCGTGTTCGCCCGGCCATGAGTGGGCGCTGAGGTCGGCCCCCGCCGCTTCCAGCGTTTCGTCGAGGGCCACGTCGGAGATCGCGAACGGGTCCCGCGTCCCGTAGTCGTTCCAGATCGGGATCGGGCCGAAGGCGCCCGGGTCGGCGCGCAGCGTGCCGATCACGTCGTGCCGTTCGAAGTCTTCGGCGTCGTCGAAAGCGCCCGGCGCGCTGGCGCCGCCTTCCAGCCAGAGGGCCGGGGAGTGGCCGCCCACCGCGCAGAAGGCGCCGGGGTGCTCGAGCGCCAGCGCGTAGGCGCCGAAGCCGCCCATCGAGATGCCGCCGATCGCGACCCGCCCTGGGTCGGTCCCGAAGCGGCGCTCCACCTCGGGGATGACTTCGTCCATCACGTAGCTGCCCCAGCCGCCGGTCGCGCGGTCGTGCCAGTAGCTGTCGCCGTCGTCTTCGGGGAAGGCGACGACGGGCGCCCGGGGCCCCAGCTTCGCCAGCGCCGCGAAGAAGGGCTCGTCGCCGCTGAACGGCCCGTCGCCGACGTAGTCGCCGACCGTCTCGCCCTTGCCGTGCAGGAAGACGAGCAGCGGCCTGCCGTCCGAGACGCCGCCGCCCGGGACGACGACGCCGACCTTCAGGTCCCTGCCGGCGGCCTTGCTGTGGATGACGAACTTGTGGACCGAGGCTCCGTGCGTATCGACCGGCGCCAGGATCGTCGCCCGCAGCGCCAGGTAGACGATCCCCGGCGCGACCGCGGCGAAGGCCAGCATGGCGACCCGCCGCCGCCTCCTGACCTGCCTCCGCGACGGCCTTGCCGGGCTCATCGTTGCGGGAGCGTAGCCGCCCGCTGCTACCGTGCCCGCGATGCGGCGGGCCTGGCAGAAGCTGACCTTCCCCTTGCGGCGCTGGCCGCGCCTCTCGCGCCTGGCCCTCGCCGGCACTGCGGCATTGGCGCTTGCGATCGCCGCCGCCAACGCCTACGTGCTGCTCAGCGTCGCCGGCGAGTCGACCGGCAACGTCGCCGACGTGCCGCACACCGAGGTCGCGATCGTCCCCGGCGCGCTCGTGCAGCCCGACGGGAAGATGAGCCTGATGCTGGCCGACCGAGTTCAGCGCGCCGCCGAGCTCTGGCGCACGGGCAAGGTCGACCGCATCCTCGTCTCCGGCGACCATCACACTTGGGCCTACGACGAGCCCGACACGATGCGCAAGGCGCTCGTCGCCGATGGCGTTCCCGGCCGTGACGTCTTCGAGGACCACGCCGGCTTCGACACCTGGGCGACGATGGTGCGGGCGCGAAGCATCTTCGGCGTCCACAGCGCCGTCGTCGTCACGCAGGGCTTCCACATGCCGCGGGCGCTCTACCTGGCCGGCGCGGCCGGGATCGACGCAACCGGCTTCACGGCGGACCTGCATCCCTACGGGGTGCAGGGCGAGAAGAGCGACGTGCGCGAGATCCTCGCCCGGGTCAAGGCGATCGCCGACACGACCCTCGACACGCCCGCGATGGGTGGCCCGCCGATCCCGATCGGCGGCGACGGCCGCGCCAGCTGGGGTCCGCCCCCGCCGCCGGGAACGCCCCTGGCCGGCTCGCCGGGCCGGTAGCCCGGGGCAAGGGTCCGTCACCACACTCTATACGGCTGGCTGATTGCTCACGACCTTTAGCGCTATCGTGCTGGCATGCGGGGTGGGTTACCGCGGGGTGACAGCGCCGACGTTCGCACGTGGACTGTCCGCTGCCCTGCGTTTCTGGCCACCCTGACCTGCGCCCTGGCCGTCGCAGGCGCCGCGACCGCCGCCGCGGCTCGCTTGCCCGGTCCGGTCCAGGAACGCCATGCCTACGACAGGGCCCTCGAACGGGTGGGCATCGAGCCCTACTCCGCGAACCCGTCGGGCACGCGGCCCTTTGCCGTGTGTCCACCGCCCAGCGCAGGACGGGCGACGTGCTTTGCCGCGGTCGTCCCCGCAGCTCTCGCAGCCAAGCGGAGGGGCTCGGCCGTGGGCCCGCTCTCCGGCGGCAGTGGGGAACGAGGCGGTTACTCGCCGGTCGACCTGCCCGAAGCCTACGACCTGCCCAGCGAAGGCGGGGCGGGGTTGACGATCGCGACGACTGTCGCCTTCGACTATCCCAACGCCGAGTCCGATCTAGCTGCCTATCGCGAAACGTACGGTCTGCCGCCCTGCACGAGCGAAGACGGGTGCTTTCGCAAGGTGAACCAGGACGGGGAAGAAGGGTCCTACCCGAAAGCCGACAGCGGATGGGCCGGGGAGGCAGCGCTGGACCTGGACATGGCCTCCGCGATCTGCCCGGAATGCAAACTCCTCCTGGTCGAGGCGGACGATGAAAAGTTCGACTCCCTGCCTCTCGCGGTGAATACGGCAGTGAAATTAGGCGCTGACGTCGTCAACGACAGCTGGGGCGCAGAAGAGTTCTCCGGCGAGACATCGGTCGACGTCAACTTCGACCATCCCGGCGTCCCCATCGTCTTCTCCTCTGGAGATTCCGGCTACGGGGTCTCCTACCCGGCCGCCTCGCCGAACGTGATCGCGGTCGGTGGGACGAGCCTGCGCAAACACGAAAGCGCGCGGGGCTGGATCGAGCAAGCCTGGTCAGGCGCCGGCAGCGGGTGCAGCGAATACGAGGCGAAGCCGCACTGGCAGAACGACCCGGGCTGCACGATGCGCACCGATGTGGACGTCGCCGCTGTCGCCGACCCGAAAACGTCGGTTTCCGTGTACGACACGTTCGGTTTCAGCGGCTGGCAGCTGTTCGGCGGCACGAGCGTCGCCGCCCCGATCGTCGCCGGGGTCGAGGCCCTCTCCAGCGCCGCCGAACGCGACTCGGGAGCGGCGCTGTTCTGGAAAGAGGGTCCCGAAGGAAAGCTGTTCGACATCGGCGAGGGTCGCAACGGCGGCTGCCCGTTCGATGCCGCATACCTCTGCATCGCCAGGCTCGGTTACGACGGGCCCACCGGCTGGGGAACGCCCGGCGCCTCCCGTCCCGGTCCACCGGTTGCTGCGACCTATTACGCGACCGACATCGGAGCGACCGACGTGACGCTCCACGGCGCGATCAACCCCAACGGCGGGGAAACGTCGTATCGCTTCGAATACGACACCACCTCGTATTTCGGCCCGACCCGTCACGGGAAAAGCGTTCCGATCCCAATCGGGGAAATCGGCAAGGGTAACGAACCGATCGAGCTCTCGAAGCGCGTGGTCGGCCTCAGCGACCACCTGACCTACTACTACCGCATCGTTGCCCTGGGTGCGCTCGGCACGACGTACGGGGGCCAGGCCACGTTCCACACATCCGGGTGGTCGCCCCAGCAGATGCCGCACAGCGAAGAGCATGAAAAGATGCTCGGTGTCTCATGTGCCTCGACGAGCTTCTGCGCATCCGTGGGAGTCGAGGACGTCTACTACGACCCCCCGTCGACCTCATACAGCGAGCAACCGTTCGCCGAGCGCTGGGACGGTGAAAAATGGATCAAGGAAACAGTGCCGGTCCCTCACCCACCCGCCGCGGAACACTCCAGCCGGCTGGAAGACGTGTCCTGCAGCTCGCCGGACGCATGCATGGCGGTGGGGACGAACTACGAATTCGACGAATCCAACAAACGACGCCAGCCGTTCGCAGAGAGGTGGGACGGGAACGAGTGGTCGCTGGTGCCGATGCCGCTGCCCGAAGAAGCGGCAGAAAAGTCCAACGGCTTTCGCGAAGCTCGGATGCGCGGCATATCGTGCGTCTCGGCTCCGGCGTGCGTCGCGGTGGGCGAATTCACCAAGGAATGGAACGGAAGCGCTGCCGAAGAGATCGACACCCTGGTCGAGTCGTGGAACGGCGTCGATTGGACGGTTCAGGCGTCGCCGAACCCGGTTGGGGAAAAGCACAGCACCCTCTTAGGGATCTCGTGCCAGTCGGAGGAATCGTGCTCGGCGGTCGGTGAAAGCCGCGATGCGGAAAGCAAGCAGAGCATGTTGTTCGAGAGGTGGAACGGGGTGGGGTGGTCGCTCGAGACGGGTCCGGACCTGGTCGGCGGTCTCTGGGACGTCTCGTGCGCGTCCAGCGAAGAATGCGTCGCGGTCGGGGGCGTCGATCTCGGAGCCGGACGGGCCGCGGTGTGGAACGGGAGCGCCTGGGTCGATCGGTCGCCGGAACGCGCGCTGCAGGGCGTGTCGTGCTGGGCGGTCGGCCAGTGCGTCGCGGTGGGCGCGGATCCGTGGACGAAGGAGGGTTATGCGTACCGCTGGAAGCAGGGCAAATGGAAGCTGGAAGATCCTCCCGCGGTTCCCGAAGACGCCTCCTCGCCGGGTCTGGGCCTGAACGACGTCTCGTGCCTTGTCACGGGGACAGCCTGCACGGCGGTCGGTTGGTACTGGACCGGGGTCTTTCAGCCGCTGGCGGACCGGCTGAACCTGATCGCCCCACCCACCGTTTCCAACGACCCGGTCGGCGAGGTGACCGCGACCACCGCGGTTCTGAACGGCCACGTCGACAACAACGGAGCGCCCGCCGGCTCGAGCTGTCACTTCGAGATTGCGCCCAAATTGGCTCCCACCTACCCGGTGGGCAGCGTCGCTTGCGAACCCGGGACGATTGACGGAGACCTCAGCACGGCCGTGAGCGCAAAGTTCAGCGGTCTCAACCCGGATTCCGAATACGTCTATCGGGTGCTGGCTGAAAGCGAAGGCGGCACCGGCAAAGGCCTGCCCTACGGGGAATTCCGCACCCTGCCCGCGCCGACCTCCCCCGAAGAAGCGGAAGAACCTCCCGCCGCGCCGGCCGGCTCCTGCGCGACGGACCCGACGCTCTGCCCGTCCCAGCCCACCCAGGAACCGCGGAGGGACCCCTACGCGACCTGCGTCGCCCATGCCCGAACGGCGTTCCGCAAGGCCCGCAGGGCCGCGCGGCACAAGCAGGGCAGGGCTCGCGCGAGGGCGTTGAAGAAGGCCGGGAGGCGGAAGCGACGGGCCGTCGCGAGATGCAAGCAGCGCCTCCGCCGGCCCCCAGGTGGCGGTTAGCCCAGGCCAGGAGACGCGAGGGCCTACTGCACGACCGGCAGCGGCGTGCCGCCGACCGGCGGCGGCTCGGCAGCCGCCGGGGTCGCCTGCAGCACCGGCAGCTCCTGCGGCGTCGCGGCGACGATGCCGCGCGCGGCCTGGCGGATCGCCTGCGAGGCGGGCGCGTCCGGATCGGCGGTGACCAGCGGCGTGCCGGCATCGGCGTGCTCGCGCAGCTCCTCGGAGAGCGGCACCTTGCCGAGCAGGGGGATGCCGAGCTCGTCGGCGAGCAGCTGGCCGCCGCCCTCGCCGAAGATCGTGAAGCGATCGCCGTCGGGCGTGGTGAAGCCGGACATGTTCTCGATCGCGCCGAGCAGCTCGAGGTCGAACTTCTTCGCCATCTCGGCCGACCGCTTGGCGACCGTCTGCGCCGCCGGCTGCGGTGTCGTCACCAGCACGAACTTCGCCTGCGGCAGCAGCTGGGCGAGCGTCATCGAGACGTCGCCGGTCCCCGGCGGCAGGTCGAGCAGCAGGTACTCCAGCTCGCCCCAGGCGACGTCCTCGAGGAACTGCTGGATCGCCTTGTGCAGCATCGGGCCGCGCCAGACGACGGCCGAGTTCTCCCTGACGAAGAAGCCGATCGACATCACCTTGACGCCGCCGGCCGCGTCGAGTGGCAGGATCTTGCGCTCGGCGTTGACCTCGGGCTTGCTGTTGACGCCGAGCATGCGCGGGATCGAGTAGCCGTAGACGTCGCAGTCGAGCGCCCCGGCCGGGTGGCCTTCGGCGCTCAGCGCCGCCGCCAGGTTGGCGGTCATCGTCGACTTGCCGACGCCGCCCTTGCCGGAGGCGACGCAGATCACGTTCTTCACCTGGGCGAGCGCCCCGGCCGGCAGCTTGCCGCGGCCGAGCGTCTGCTGCAGGCGCGTTTTCTCCTCGTCGGAGAGGACGTCGAAGCCGACGGCGACCTCGGTCACCCCGTCCAGCTCCGACACCTGCTGGGCGACCGCCTGTTCGAAGTGTGAGCGGATCGGGCAGCCCGCGGTCGTCAGCGAGACGACGACCTCGACTCGCCCGCCGTCCTTGACCTCGATCGAGCGCACCATGCCCAGCTCGACGATCGAGCGCCGCAGCTCGGGATCGATCACGGCGCGCAGCTTCTCGGTTATCTGGTCCTGCGTCGGGAGAGGCATCGAGGCCATTCTGGCAAAGGCCGGTCGCCGGCCGTCGTGGCCGTGGTCCCGGTTGAGGGGGGAGAGATTGCGGCGCTCGTTGCTTAGCCCTCCGCATGAAGGCGAACGAAGGAGGGGACATGTCGGGAACACGGGGAGGCCTTGGCCGGATCTTGGCGCTGGGGGTGGCACTGGCGCTGGCGTTGCTGCTGCTGGCGGCGAAAGAGGCGAGCGCCGGCAAGTACGAGGTCGCGCAGTGCGGCTGGTACGTCGGCGCCGACGCGAGCTGGTCCGACACGACGGGCGGCGCCAAGTTCAGCCACGACGCCTGGTGCGTGCCGCCGGCGGGGCAGGACGCCTTCGACGGCGCCCATGTGAAGAGCCTCACGCGCAGCGGACAGGCGACCGTCTCGGGCACGCGCTACGCGCGCTGGCGCTGGCAGGCGCCGGCCGGGACGGGGATCACCCGCGTCAGCGGCAGCTGGTGGCACGCCCTGCACGACGGGATCGAGCAGCGGCTGGGCACGATCGTCCCCGGCGGCTTCGACGTCTTCGCCGCGACGGGCGCCACCGACACGACGCCGCGCGGGTTCGTCGCCGGCTTCTCGACGCCGCGCCCGGCGTTCGAGGACCGGCTGCTCTGCGCCCGCGCCGCAAGCAAGTGGTGCAGCCTCGAACCGGGCTCCTGGTCGGCGGTCCGCGCCCTGACGATCACCGTCGAGGACGACCAGGCGCCAAGCGCCGGGGACGGCGGCGACCTCCTGTCCGGGGGCTGGAAGCACGGCGCCCAGTCCGTCGCCTTCTGGGGCGCGGACGCCGGCGGCGGGCTCCGCTTCGGCGAGACGACGGTCGACGGCAACCGCGTCGACCTCACCGAGCACGCTTGCGCGAAGGCGTCGATCGGCGGCGAGTGGCGAGCGACCCGGATGCAGCCCTGCGGCCTGACGGCGTCGGGGAGCGCGACGGTCGACACGACCCGCTTCAGCGACGGTCCGCACGGCGTCCGCCACTGCGAGACCGACTTCGCCGGCAACGTCGGCTGCACGACCGAGCAGGTCGTCCGGATCGACAACAACCCACCGGCGCACCCGCGCAACCTCTCGCCGGCCGGGGGCGACGGGTGGCGACGGGTCGGCGAGTTCGACGTCGGTTGGGAGAACCCCGACCAGGGACCGGCGAGCCCGATCGCCGGCGCCTGCTGGCGGCTCGTCGGTCCCGGCGGCTACGACACCGGCGTGCGCTTCGCCGCCGGGCTCGGGCTGAACGCGCTGCGGGACCTTGCCGTCCCCCGCGCGGGCGTCTACACGCTGAGCGTCTGGCTGCGCGACGAAGCGGGCAACGAGGCGCCGGCCTCGGCGGTATCCCTGCCGCTGCGCTTCGACGACGTGCCGCCGAGCGTCGCCTTCGAGGCGGCGAGCGGGGCGCCGGGCAGCGTCGCAGCGACGGTCGCCGACGCGGACTCGGGACCGGCGACGGGCCGGATCTACTTTCGCCGGGCCGATCGCGACTCGTGGCGGGCGCTGCCCACCGAGCTCGAGCGGAGAGCCCCGGACAGCGCCGAGCTGACCGCGCAGCTGCCCAAGGGCCTGGCGCGGGGCATCTACTTTTTCCGGGCGACCGGCACCGACGCCGCGGGCAACGAGGCGACGACGACGCGGCGCGCCGACGGCAGCGAGATGAAGGTGCGGATCGGGCGCCACGGCGTCGATCGCGGGGCGCGCAGGACGCGGATCTTCGCCCGGCTGCGCCGGCGCGGCAGGTCCGGCTCGAAGCTGACCGTCCCGTTCGGGGCGACGGCGACGCTGGCAGGCCGCCTGCTCGACGCGCGCGGCAGGGGCATCGCCGGGCGCAGGCTGCGCGTCGTCTCGCGGCCGTCGCGAGGCGCGCTGGCGGAGCGGCGCACCGACTCGGTGACGACCGGCAGGCGCGGCGGCTTCGCCCTGCCGCTCGCCGCCGGCCCGTCGCGGCGGATCACGGTCGTCTTCCCGGGCGATGGGCGGCTCGGCGGCGCCGTCCGCGCACCGCTCAGCCTGCGGGTGCGCAGCGGAGTCGAGCTGCGCGCGACGCCGAGCGTCCTGCGCACCGGCGAGTCGGTCCGCTTCCAGGGCCGCGTCCGCAGCCTCGGTGCGCCGCTGCCGCGCCGCGGCAAGCTGGTCGCGATCCAGTACTTCGAGCGCGGCGCCGGTCGCTGGCGCCCGGTCCTGGTCGCTCGCACGGACCACAGCGGCCGCTTCCGCACGCGCTACCGCTTCCGCTACGTCAGCGGCGCGGCGAGCATCCGCCTGCGCGCCACCGCCCTCCCCGAGGAGCGCTGGCCCTACGCCCCCGGCTCCTCCCCGCCGGTGACCGTGCGCGTGAACGGATAGGGTTGGCGTCGATGTCGCAGGCCACCCTTCACACCAGCGCCGGGGCGATCGTGCTCGAGCTGCACGACGAGGACGCGCCGAAGACGGTCGAGAACTTCCGCAAGCTCGCCGCCGACGGCTTCTACGACGCGCTCGTCTTCCACCGGGTGATCCCCGACTTCATGATCCAGGGCGGCTGCCCCGAGGGGACCGGGCGCGGCGGTCCCGGCTACACCTTCGAGGACGAGATCAACGAGCACAAGGTCGTGCGCGGGGCGCTGGCGATGGCCAACGCCGGACCGGACACGAACGGCTCGCAGTTCTTCATCGTCACCACCGAGTCGGCGCCTTGGCTGGACGGCAAGCACACGGTGTTCGGCGCCGTGGTCGAGGGCATGGACGCGGTCGACGCGATCGAGTCGACCGCGACCGATGCGTCAGATCGGCCGGTTGAAGAGCAGAAGATCGAGCGGGTCGAGCTCTCCGAGTAGGCGAATAGGAAATTGCCCGGTAGGGGTTCCGCTTAACTTATTCCGCCTCTAAGTAGGGCGGCTCTCGCTGAGCGGATAGGTGCGGAAAAGTACAAGACGCTCCACCCCCACCGGGCAATTTCCTTTCTAACTCGTAGCTGAAACTAGCTTCCGTGGCTGAACTGAACCTCCGGTAGCACTCGGCTGAGTCCGCGCGGCATCCACCACGCCGCTCTCCCGGCGAGGCGGAGGAAGACCGGCAGCAGCAGCAGGCGGACGAGGAAGGCGTCGAGCAGGACGGCGACGCCGAGGATCACGCCCATCTCCTTCGGCGGCAGCGGCCCGGAGAGGGCGAAGGTGAAGAAGACGGCGACCATCACCGCGCCCGCGGCGAGGATCACTCGGCCGGAGTGGGCGAGGCCGCCGACCATCGCCTCGCGGGCGTCGCCCGACTCCTCCCAGTGCTCGCGCGCCGAGGAGAGCAGGAAGACGGTGTAGTCCATCGCGATCGCGAAGATCATCGCGAAGAAGAAGATCGGTCCCCAGGCGTCGAGGAAGCCCTGCGATTCGAAGCCGAGCAGGCCGGCGAGGTGACCGTCCTGGAAGATCAGCTTGGCGACGCCGAAGGCGGCGCCGGTCGAGAGCAGGTTGGCGAGGACCCCGATCGCCGCGACCAGCGGCGCCTGGAAGGCGACCAGCAGCAGCAGGAAGCCGAGCGCCAGGACGACCCCGATCGCCAGCGGCGTCGTCGCCGCGAGGGCCGATTCGAGGTCGATGTTTTCGACCGAGGGGCCGCCGACCAGCGCCTCCGCGGGCAGCTCGGCGCGCAGGCGGGCGACCGTGGTGGCCGCGGCGCCGCTGGAGGGGCCGGCGGTGGGCACGGCCTGGATCAGGACCAGCCCTTCGCGGCCGGGGACGGGGGGCGTCGTCGCGGCGATGCCGGGGTCGGAGCGCAGCGCCGCGAGCGCCGCCGCGGCTTCCCGGCGCGGCGCGGTCCCCTGCAGGGTGCCGGGGGCGCCGGGGCCGAAGGCGGCGCTGACCTGGCGGTAGCCGACCCGCGAGGGGTCGTTCTTCGGCACGACCTTGATCGAGGGCATCCCCGTCTTCAGGCTGAGGACCGGGATCGCGAGGGCGAGGAGGGCGATCAGCGCGAGGCCGCCGAAGGCGACCGGGCGCCGCCACAGCAGCTCGCCCCAGCGGGCGAAGCGGGGCGAGCGGTGGTCGCC
>JBLMYD010000005.1:0-21945 GCA_050258095.1 Chloroflexota bacterium | reverse complement strand
TCTTCGCGTCGCGCATCAGCTTCTCGACCGGGTACTCCTTGATGAAGCCGTAGCCGCCGTAGACCTGGACGGCGTCGACGGTGATCTCCATCGCCGAGTCGGCGGCGAAGCGCTTGGCCTCGGAGGAGACCAGCGTGTTGCGCTTGCCCTGGTCGAGCAGGACGGCTGAGTTCCAGACCAGCAGGCGAGCGGCGTCGACCTTGGTCGCCATGTCGGCGATCATGAACTGGATCGCCTGGTGCATCGCGATCGGCACGCCGAACTGGATTCGTTCCTTCGAGTACTCCGCGGCGTATTCGAAGGCGGCGCGGCCGATGCCGACGGCCATCGCCGAGACGCCCGGACGCGTGCGGTCGAGCGTCATCATCGCCAGCTTGAAGCCCTTGTTCTCCTCGCCGAGCAGGTTCTCGGCCGGGACCTCGACTTCGTCGAAGGAGATGGTCGCGGTGTTGGACGCCCGCTGGCCCATCTTGTCCTCCTTCTTGTCGACGCTGACCCCGGGGGAGCCGGCGTCGACGACAAAGGCGCTGATCCCGCGATGGCCGGCGTCGGCGTCGGTCTTCGCGTAGACCGTGAACCAGTCGGCGTAGCTGCCGTTGGTGATGAAGCACTTGGAGCCGGTGAGGACGTACTTGTCGCCCTTCTTCACGGCGCGGGTCTTCATCCCGGAGACGTCGGAGCCGGCGTCGGGCTCGGTCAGGCAGAAGGAGGCGAGCTTCGGCTCCTCGCAGAGCATGCCGAGGTACTTCTTCTTCGTCTCCTCCGAGCCGCCGAGCATCACCGGCGCCCCGGCGAGGCCGTTGGCCATCAGGCTGGTGCCGATGCCCGAGCACCCCCAGCCCATCTCCTCCTCGATCAGGCAGCCGGAGAGGTAGTCGAGGCCGGGACCGCCGTAGGCCTCGGGGACATGGGTGTTCATCAGCCCCACCTCCCAGGCCTTCTCGACGATGTCCTGCGGCCAGGTGCCGTCCTTGTCGTACTCCCAGGCGACCTTGCGAATCTCTTTCTCCGCGAAGCTGTGCGCGAGCTCGCGCAGGTCCTTCTGCTCGTCGGTGAGGGTGAAGTCAACCACTGGTCGAGCGCTCCTTCTTTGTCGTTGCGTAAGCCTTGTGCCGCGGCCTCGCCGCAGGGGCGACGACCACCGATTGACTGGTCAGTCAACCAGGTCCAGGGTAGCGGAAGCGCCCCGGCGGCGAAGCTCTACCCTTGGCTGATGGCCTCCCCGGCCCTGCTCGCCACCGCCTCCGACAGCGGCAGCGCCCTGATCGCGATCACGCTGGCGGTGCTGCCGATCGCGGCGATCGCCTTCGCCCGCTCGGGCAAGGCCTGGCGCAGCATCGGGCGCGGGCCGTACGCAATCGACCCCGACCTGCCGCCACGCTCGGTCAGGCCCCTGCCCTCGCCGGTCAGCGAGGCGACCAGGGAGGCCGAGGTGCGGCAGATGGTCGAGGCCAAGTCCTATCGGCGCACGCGGCGGGGCGAGGCGCCGCTCGACGTCGAAGCCGAGACCCGGCGGCGGCTCGCCGATTCCATAGGATGAGATGACGATGGCGACCGCCGGGGACAACCTCTACGAGGTCGAGGAGCTGCTCAACCAGCCCGGGACCTACTTCAACCCGCAGACCGAGGTCCTCGTCGTCGTCGACGACTCGTCCTCGCTCGACCAGGAGGTCTTCAACATGGAGGCCTACGAGGGGGCCGAGTGGGTGCGGATCTCCGACGACGTGCCGCTCGACGAGGACCAGCGCGACCAGGCGCTGGAGAGCTTCCAGACCTCCTACCACCCGGGCTCGGAGGGCTCGGTCTCCGAGACCGCGCTGGAGCAGGGCGACGAGGAGCGCGACGAGGACGAGGACGGCCAGGACCCCGGCCGCGAGGACATCGAGTAGATGCTCGAAGCCGGCGAGCGGGCGCCTGCCTTCAGGCTGCCCGACCAGGAGGGCAACGAGGTCAAGCTCTCGGATTTGAAGGGCGAGACCGTCGTCCTCTACTTCTATCCCCGCGCCAGCACGCCCGGCTGCACGACACAGGCCTGCGGCGTGCGCGACCGCGGCGCCGATTACAAGCAGGCGGGCGCACGAGTGATCGGTGTCTCACCCGACACGGTCGACGCCGTGAAGAAGTTCGCCGACAAGTTCGACCTCGACTTCACGCTGCTCGCCGACGCCGACCACGCCGTCGCCGAGAAGTACGGCACCTGGGTCGAGAAGTCGATGTACGGCAAGAAGTACATGGGCGTGCAGCGGGCGACTTTCATCATCGACGCCAAGGGCAAGATCGCCCACGTCTTCCCCAAGGTCTCGCCGAAGACGCACGACGACGTCGTGCTGAAAGCACTGGCCGAGCTTCAGGCGTAGTAAAACGCCAGGCCGAAGACGACGTAGACGGCGAGCAGCTGCAGGCCCTCGAACCAGGTCGACTCGCCGTCCTGGGTGACGTAGTTGGCGATCAGGACGGCGAGCAGGACGGCGCCCAGCTCGAAGCCGTTGAAGACGAGGGCGAGCGGGTGCGGCCCGATGAAGAAGGAGGCGAAGACGAGGATCGGGGCGACGAAGAGCGCGACCTGGGCGCTGGAGCCGATCGCGACGTTGACCGCGAGGTCCATCTTGTCCTTCATCGCGACGAGGACGGCGACCCAGTGCTCGGCGGCGTTGCCGACGATGGCGACGACGATGACGCCGATGAAGAACTCGGAGAGGCCGATCGAGCGCGACGCCTCGCCGATCGAGCTGACCAGCACCTCCGACATCACCCCGACCAGGACGCCCGCCACCGCCAGCGCGATCACCGCGGTGCGGACCGACCACCCCCAGGTCTCGTCGTCCACGTACTCGGGGTTGAAGATGTCGCGGTGGGTCTTCAGCGAGAAGAAGAGCCCCGCAACGTAGGTGACCGCGAGGACGATCGCCACCGCAAGCGAGAGGTGCTCGACCGTGCCGCCGTAGTCGACCAGCTCTGCCCCCGGATGCGGCAGCCCCTTGCCCTCGACCAGCTCGAAGATCGCCGGCATCAGCAGCGCCGCGGCGGCGAGCAGCAGCATCGACGTCTGCACGCTCGCCGTCACCCGGCTGAAGAGCTGCTTCTCGCGCCCGATCCCGCCGGCCAGCATCGCCGCGCCGAGCACGAGCAGGATGTTGCCGATGATCGAGCCGACGATCGAGGCCTTGACCACCTCGTGCAGGCCCTGGCCGAGGGCGAAGAGGGCGATGATCAGCTCCGGCGCGTTGCCGAAGGTGACGTTGAGCAGCCCCCCCACGCCCGGTCCCGAGCGCGCCGCCAGCTCCTCGGTGGCGCGGCCCATCAGCGCCGCCGTCGGCACGATCCCCAGCGCCGAGGTGGCGAAGACGAGGCCGGCCGAGGCGCCGGCGAGGTCGAGCGCCACCGCCAGCGGGATCAATGGCGTCAGCAGGTAGGGCCAGCCGTATGGAGTGCGCAGGAACGCGGCTACTGGAAGCCCCCCGACCGGCGGATCCCTTCGAGGAGTCGTTCGATGCCGCCGGGGCCGCTGAGGCCGCCTTCCCCCTGCAGCAGTCCGAGCAGTTCGATCGGGTTGATCCCGAGCTTGGCGAACAGCGCGTTGAGCGGCTTGGAGCTCGCCGGGGCGGCGATCGTCTGTTCTTCGTTGACGCCGGTCAGCGTCAGGTTGCCGTCGAGCTTGACGCTCCTCGCCTTGGCCGACCGCCCCCCCTTCTTCGGTTCGATCGTCATCTGGAACGTCGTCCGGCGCACGATGTGGTCGTCGCCGACGTAGAAGGCGACGTGGGCCGCTTTCACCGCTCCTTCCACTTCTCCCTTGCTCTTTTCGAGCTTGGCCCGCGAGGGCAGGGCGCCGGTGGCGGACAGTTGCGCGCGGCAGGCGGGGTTTTCGCGCATCGCGATCACGGCGTCGAGCGCGCCGGACACGTTCAGATCGCCGCTGACCTCGGTCGTCGACGTTCCACCCACGTCGACGCTGCCGCCGCCCTTCAGGTTGTCGATGAGGTCGGCGGGCCTCGCTTCTTCGGCGATCGCTTCCTGGCAGGCCGTCACTTCGCCCGATTTGCCCGCGCTGCCGGTCCGCTGCTTCATCAGCGCGCGAACGAAGCTGAAGGTTGATGTGTCTACTTCGTACTCGCTGCCCTGGTAGGCGACGAAGGCCCTGTCGCCGAGCAGGGTCAGGCCCCCTTCGAAGTCGACCTTTTCGCCGCCCAGCTTGCCCTTCGCCGAGGCGGTCATGTCCAGCTCGGGCAGTTCGGCTTCGCTTTCGCTCTGGAAAGGACCGGAGACTTCGACGTCGAGATGGCCGCCTTCGCTGCCCCTGACGTCCATCCCGAGCGTGAGCTGCACGTCGGCGCTTTCGATTCCCTGCAGGGTGGCTTCTTCGAGGACGGTCTGCGGGTCGCTGCTGCTGCTGCCGCAGGCGGCGAACGCCGTCGCCAGCGCGAACAGCGTTGCGAGCAGGGTAAGGATGCGGAATCGGCTCAAGTCGGTGCGTTCCTCAGATCAGGCTTTGGCTAGCCGTAAAGCTAGCGCTTGGGGAGGCGCGGGCTCTCCTGCGTGAGGTTGATCGCGAGCGGGAGGAGGAAGGCGCCGAGGACGATCAGGGTTATCCCCGCCGCGACCAGCCAGCGCGCCCCCGACAGGTGGCCGAGGATGCCGACGCCGAAGCCGATCAGCATCAGGGCGACGTAGGGGCCGGCGCTGTGCGGCAGCAGCGTGGCGAGGGGCAGGGCAAGGTCGAGCACAGCGGCGATTATCATCGCCACGATGGCGGCTGGCTCCGTAACCGAGGTCAAGGACGCGCTGGCGAAGGTCGGCTACCTCGCCGACGAGCCCGCCGCGCTCGTCTCCTTCCTCGCCCAGCGGCTGGAGAAGCCGGTGCTCGTCGAGGGGCCCGCCGGCGTCGGCAAGACCGAGCTGGCCAAGGCGCTCTCGCGCGCCACCGGCCGCGAGCTGATCCGCCTGCAGTGCTACGAGGGGCTCGACGAGGCCAAGGCGCTCTACGAGTGGAACTACCGCAAGCAGCTGCTGCGGATCCAGGCCGGCGGCGAGCAGGGCTGGGAGGACGTCCACGGCGACATCTTCGACAAGGAGTTCCTGCTCGAGCGGCCGCTGCTGCAGGCGATCGCCAGCGCCGAGCCGGTCGTCCTGCTGATCGACGAGATCGACAAGACCGACCAGGAGTTCGAGGCGATGCTGCTCGAGCTGCTCTCCGACTTCCAGATCACGATCCCCGAGCTGGGCCAGGTCGCGGCGACGACGATGCCGATCGTCGTCCTCACCTCGAACAACTCGCGCGAGCTGACCGAGGCGCTGAAGCGGCGTTGCCTCTACCTCTGGCTCGACTACCCCGAGCTCGAGCGCGAGATGGAGATCGTCCGCCTGCACGCGCCCGAGCTGCCGGAGGCGCTGGCGCGGCGCCTGGTCGAGGTCGTGCGCATGATCCGCGCCCTCGACCTGAAGAAGCCGCCCTCGATCGCCGAGTCGATCGACTGGGCGCGGACGCTGCTGCTGATGGGCGCCGAGGACATCGACCGCGAGACCTTCGAGCAGTCGCTCTCGATCATCGTCAAGCACCGGACCGACATCGAGCTGGTCGCCGAGCGCGTCGGGGTGAAGCTTGCCGAGCCCGTACGGACCGAAGGCTGAGGCCGGCCCGCCCGGCCTGGCGGCGAAGCTCGTCGGCTTCTGCGAGGAGCTGCGCGGCGAGGGCGTCGCCGTCGGCACCTCGGAGATCCTCGACGCCTTCGCCGCGCTCGACGAGGTCCCCTGGAGCTCGCGCGACGACTTCCGCGAGGCGCTGGCGGCGACCCTCGCCAAGTCGCAGGAGGACCGCCGCCTCTTCGAGCTGCTCTTCGACCGATGGTTCTTCCGCTCCGCCGAGGCCGAGGCGATCTCGCGCGGGATCGAGGAGCAGGGGCGGCGCTACGAGGGCGGCGAGCGGCTCGACATCGACGAGCTGCGCGAGCAGGTGCGCCAGGCGATCGTCGCCGGCGACGACGGCGAGATGCGCGACCTGGCGCGGCTGGCGATCGCCGCCTTCGGCCGCCAGGGCGAGGGCTCCGGCGTGGTCGGCGTCGACGTGCAGAGGATCCGGCGCACGCTCGGGCTCTCGGCCGGCACGCAACCGCCCGGCGAGGACGGAGCGGGCGAGCTGCCGCCGATCGACCGCGAGCAACTCAACGCCTTCGAGCGCCACCTGCGCCGCGAGCTGGAACGCGACCTGATCGAGCGCACCTCCACCCTGCCGCCCTCGCGGCCGCTGGCCGAGCTGGACCGGGCGCTGCCGACCAGCCCGACCCAGGACCTGGCGGCGGTGCACCGGGCGGTCTCGCAGATGAAGCGGCGGCTGGCGACGCTCGGCCACGAGCAGCGCGGCCGGCAGCGCGGCCGGGTGGTCGACGTGCGGCGCACGATGCGCGCCTCGCTGGAGACGGGCGGCGTGCCGCTGCGCCTGCGCTACCGGCCGAAGCGGCCGCGCCGGCCCGAGATCTACGTCCTCTGCGACGTCTCGACCTCGGTCACCTCGGCGAGCGTCTTCTTCCTCTCCGTCCTGCACGCGCTGCACGACTCCTTCCGCAAGCTGCGCAGCTTCGTCTTCATCGAGCGCATCTCCGAGGTGACCGAGGTCTTCGAGCACGAGCGCGACTTCCGCACGATCGCCCAGCGCATCTCCAGCGAGGGCGGCGTCGCAGATGTCTCCGGCTACACCGACTACGGCCGCGTCTGGCTCGAGTTCCTCGGCAAGATCTCCGACGACCTCGACCCGCGCTCGACCGTGATCGTGCTCGGCGACGCCCGCACCAACGGCCGCGAGCCCCACGCCGAGGTCTTCGCCCAGGTGGCGGAGCGCGCCGGCCGCCTCTTCTGGCTCAACCCCGAGCCGCGCCTCTACTGGAACTACGGCGACTCGGTGATGGCCGCCTACGAGCGCCACTGCGACGGCGCCTTCGAGTGCTGGACCACCCGCCACCTCGAGAACTTCGTCAACGTCGTCGCGGGCGGCGTGCCGGCGGCCGAGTGACCGGGTGCAACGTTTTTGCGGCCTATATCACTGCAAAAACGTTTCACCCGCTCGACGCCGGGGGCGCTGAAGCGCTAACCCGCGGCCCAGGCGTCTGGCCTGCGGCGAGCGACTCGACCCCGGCGGGGCCCGGAAGAAGCCACGTTAGACGCCTTATACATCGCCTCGACCGGGGCCTACATCCCCTGACGCAGTCCCCCTCGATCTTCGTGCCCGTCGCCAGGAAGATCCTGGTGGCGGGGCGAGGGTCAGCGCGCAGCCCAGGCGTCTGGCTGAGCGGCGAGCGACTCGACCTCGTCGGGGAGCTCGCCGCTGACCAGGTCCGCCAGGGTGACGTGCTCGAGCACGGCGCGCAGGTTGGCGCGCATGGCGATCCAGACCTGCTGCAGGCTCGCGGCGCTGCCGCGGTACTCGATCGACTCGGGCGGCGCCGACTGCACGTGGGCGATCGGGCCCTCGACAGCGCGGACGACGTCGGCGATCGTCACCTCGTCGGCCGGCTTCGCCAGCCAGTACCCGCCTCTGGCCCCGCGCCTGGCGCGGACGATCCCCGCGTGCTTCAGCTCCAGCAGGATGTGCTCGAGGAACTGCAGCGGGATGTCCTGCGCGTCGGCCAGCTTCTCGCCCTTGATCGGCTCCACGCTGGCGGCCGCGGCCAGCTCGGCCGCCGCCCGCACCGCATAGTCAGCCTTGGCCGAGACGCGCATGGGGGCAGTAAATCAGGGAGCCTCTACGGCGAGCACCGCCGCTTCGCGCTCGCGGCGCTTGTGGAGGATGCGGGGCGCAGCGAGGATCGCGCCCAGGCCGAGGGCGGCGATCGCGGCGGCGATCGGCCACACGTTCGGGTCGCCCTTCTGGATCGTGACGATGCCCGAGCCGACCAGGACGACGCCCAGGGCGGTGCGGATGAAGGCCTGGGGGGCGCGGCCGGAGAGGGCCACGCCGACGATCACGCCGGGGACCGAGCCGATCAGGATGTTGCCCGCCAGGCTGAGGTCGACGTTGCCGCCGACCCAGTGCGCCAGACCCGCGGCCCAGAGCAGCACCGCGGCGTGGAAGACGTCCGTACCCACCACTTTCTTCGGCGACAGCCGGTAGACGGCGATCAGCAGGATCGCGATCACCGTGCCCGAGCCGGCCGAGGTGACGCCGATAACGAAGCCCGTAGTCGCCCCGATCATCACGGCGGCGACCTTGTGGCGCCGCTCGACGGCGAAGCGATCGCGCTCGTCGACCAGGTTGCGCAGGATCAGCGCCCGCGTCAGCGTGATCACGCCGACGACCAGGAGCGTGCCGCCGAGCACGGCGTAGACGAGCGAGTCGAGCCGGTCTTCGCTGATGTGCTTCTGTAGCTCGGAGACGATCGCGACGCCGATCACGGCCGCCGGCACGCTGCCCAGCGCGAGCCACTTGACCAGCTCCATGTTCACCGTCTTCATGCGGAAGTGGCGCCAGCCGCCGACGGTCTTGGTCACCGCCGAGTAGAAGATGTCGGTGCCGATCGCGGTGGTCGGCTGGATGCCGAAGATCAGGATCAGCAGCGGCGTCATCAGCGAGCCGCCGCCCATGCCGGTCATGCCGACGAGGATGCCGATGCCGAGTCCGAAGACGATGATTGCTGGATCCACTTGCGCTCCGCCCTACGTAAAATCGACTTTCCTGACCTTCTTGGTCAGGAGCACGAGTCCGCCAGGATACTGAAGATGCCCGCGAAAGCCAAGGGATTCGCCGTCGTGGAGCCGTTGTCCTCCCCCGGCGTCGCTGCCGGAATCGGCGTCTCGGTCCGCGACCTGACGCACCGCTACGGCGACCTGCAGACGATCGACGGCCTCGATCTCGAAGCCCCGGCGCGCGGCGTGCTCGGGCTCGTCGGGCCCTCCGGCTGCGGCAAGTCGACCCTGCTGGAGCTGATCGCCGGGCTGCAGGACCCGGCCGGCGGCGAGATCGCGCTCGGCGACGCCGCCGGGGCGCCGGGGCGGCTCGCCCGCTGCGCCTTCATGCCGCAGCGCGACCTCCTCCTCCCCTGGCTGAGCGCGATCGACAACGCCGCTCTGGCGCTGCGCAACCGCGGCATGCGGCGGGGGGAGGCGCGCCGCGAGGCGGGTCGGCTCTTCGGCCGCTTCGGCCTCGACGGCTTCGAGCGCGCCAGGCCGGCCGAGCTGTCCGGCGGCATGCGCCAGCGGGTCGCCTTCCTGCGCACCCTGGTGGCGGGCAAGCCGGTGATGGCCCTGGACGAGCCCTTCGCTTCGCTCGACGCGATCACCCGGGCCGAGCTGCAGGGCTGGCTCGCCGCGGCGCTGGAGACCGACCCCTGCACCGTCGTCCTCGTCACCCACGACGTCGAGGAGGCGCTCTACCTCTGCGACCGGGTCGCCGTTATCTCCGCGCGGCCGGCGCGGATCGTCGCCGAGCTGAGCGCGCCAGCGCCCCGCGCCGCGGAGCGCGACGAGGCGGTCACCGACCCGGCCTTCGTCGCCGTCCGCGAGCGGGCGCTGCAGGCACTGCACGAGGGGATGCGATGAGGCGCTGGCTGCTGCCGACGCTGCTGGTCGCGGCCCTGGTCGGCGCCTGGCAGCTCGCAGCCTCGACCGGGGCGCTCGCCGACCTGCTCAACCTCGAAAGCATCCTCGTCCCCTCGCCGGCGGAAATCGCGGAAGCGCTGTGGAACAGCGGCTCGCTGGTGCTCGAAAACGCCTGGGTGACCCTGCGGGAGATCTTCCTCGGCTTCCTCATCGGCCTCGTCCTGGGGCTTGGGTTCGGCTTCCTGCTGCGTCCCTTCGCGACGCTGCGCCTCGCCACCTATCCGCTGATGGTGGCCTCGCAGGCGATCCCGATCCTCGTCTTCGCCCCGATCCTGGTCGTCTGGTTCGACTATGGGATCGGCCCCAAGCTCGCCGTCGTCGCCCTGATCTGCTTCTTCCCGATCGCCGTCGCCACGGCCGACGGGCTGCGCTCGGTCGATCCCGAGGCGATCAAGATGATGCGCACCCTCGACGCCTCGCGGTGGCAGCTGCTCTGGCGCCTGGAAGCGCCCACCTCGCTCCCCTTCGCCTTCAGCGGCGCCAAGATCGCGGCGACCTTCGCGCCGATCGCCGCCGTCTTCGGCGAGTGGGTCGGCGCCGAAGCGGGCCTCGGCCGGCTGATCCTGCAGGACAACGCGCAGCTCAACACGCCCCGGGTGTTCGCCGCCGCCTTCGTCCTCGCCGCGATCGCGCTCTGCCTCTACGGCCTCCTCGCCCTGGTCGAGCGTCGCGTCGTCACGTGGCGATAGAAAGCAGGGGATGAAGCGCTCCCCAACCGCGGTCGTCGCGCTCGCCGTCGCCCTGCTCGCCCTCGCGCTCGGCCTCGCCGCCTGCGGCGAAAAGAGCGAGGACGTGACGGGCGAAAAGCAGCCGCTCAGCCTGACGCTCGACTTCTACCCCAACCCCGACCACGCCGGCATCTACATGGCCCAGAAGCTGGGCTACTTCAAGGAAGCCGGGCTCGACGTCAGCATCCACACGCCGTCCGACCCGGCGGCGCCGATCAAGCTGCTCGCCGCCGGGCGCACCGACCTGGCGATCTCCTACGAGCCCGAGGTCCTGCTCGCCGCCGACAAAGGGCTCGACGTGGTCGCCGTCGGCGCCCTCGTCAACCGGCCGCTGACCTCGATGATCTGGCTGAGGAAATCGGGCATCGAAGGCATCGGCGACCTCAAGGGCAAGACGATCGCCACCGCCGGCATCCCCTACCAGGACGCCTACCTGAAGACGATCCTCGCCCGCGCCCACCTCAAGCCCGCCGACGTCAAGGCGGTCAACGTCGGCTACGGGCTGCTGCCGGCGCTGGTCGGCGGCAGCGCCCAGGCGATGCTCGGCGGCTTCCGCAACGTCGAGGGGGTCGACCTGCGCCTGCGCGGCAAGCGGCCGGTCGTCACCCCGGTCGACCGGCTCGGCGTCCCCACCTACGACGAGCTCGTCCTCGTCGCCCGCGGCAAGCGACTGGAAGAAGACCCGCAGCCGATCCAGCTCTTCCTCGCTGCGCTGGAGCGCGGCACGGCCGCCGCGGTGGAAAACCCGAAAGCGGCCACCAAGGCGCTGCTGGAAGCGAATCCCGACCTCAACCCGAAGCTGACCCGCGCCGAGGTGGCGGCGACGCTGCCGCTGCTCGACCCGCCGCGCCACGGCAAGCCCTACGGCTACATGGACCTCGCCGGCTGGCGCAACTTCACCGGCTGGATGCGCGACAACGAGCTGATCTCGACCCTGCTGCCGGCGAGCAGCGAGCTGAGCAACGCCTACCTGCCGGGCGAGATCCCCGAATAGAGCGCCGACCCTTCGCGCAGCAGAGCCGAGATCTCGGCGGCTGGTAGCGCCCGCGAGAAGAGATGTCCCTGGGCGTAGTCGCAACTCAGCCGCTCCAGCTCGGAGAGCTGCACCTCGTTCTCGACCCCCTCGGCGATCACTTCCAGCGAGAGCGCTCGCGCCATGCCGACGATCGCCTCGACGATCGCCGTGCGCTCCTGTTCGACGCCGAGCGCTTCGACGAAGGAGCGGTCGATCTTGAGGCCGTCGAAGGGGAAGCGGTTGAGGTAGGCGAGCGAGGAGTAGCCGGTGCCGAAGTCGTCGAGGACGAGGCCGACGCCGAGCTCGCTGAGCGCCTCGAGGTTGCCGGTGGCGGTCGCCGACTCCTCGACCAGGGCGCTCTCGGTGATCTCCAGCCGTAGGTGGACGGGGTCGAGGTCGCCGGCGACGAGGATCTCGCCGATCGTCCCGGCGAGGTCCGGGCTGGCCACCTGGCGGGCCGAGAGGTTGACCGAGACGTCGAGCGGGCGCTCGTCGGGCCGCAGCTGGTGCCAGGCGAGAGCGTCGCGGCAGGCGCTCTCCTGCACCCAGCGGCCGATCGGCTCGATCAGGCCGCTGTCCTCGGCGACTTCGACGAATTCACCCGGGTCGAGCAGGCCGCGCTTGGGATGGCGCCAGCGCACGAGCGCCTCGAGGCCGACGATCTCATGGCTGCGCAACGAGATCGTCGGCTGGTAGTGGAGCTCGAGCTCTTCGTGCTCCAGCGCCTGGCGCAGCTCGCGCTCCACCTCGAGCCGTCGCAGGGCGCGAGCGCGCATCTCGGCGTCGAAGAGCTCGCAGCGGGCGCGGCCGCGTTCCTTGGCCCGGTACATCGCGGCGTCGGCGTCGCGGATCAGCATGTCCGCCTCGACCGGCTCGCGCGCGGTTGGCCGGGCGACGGCGATGCCGATGCTGGCCGAGACGAAGTGGTCGGCGCCCCCCATCTCGTAGGGCTCGGCGAAGGCCGCGGCGATGCGGTCGGCGATCGCCATCGCCTCGGCCTCGTCGGCGAGCCGGTCGACGAGAATGCCGAACTCGTCGCCGCCGAAGCGGGCGACGATGTCGCCCGGGCGCAGGTGCGCGCGCAGTCGCGGCGCCACCGCCCGCAGCAGCTCGTCGCCGGTGTGGTGGCCCATGCTGTCGTTGATCAGCTTGAAGTTGTCGAGGTCGAGGAAGAGGATGCCGACGGGCGAGCCCGAGACGGTGCTGCGCGAGAGGGCGGTGCGGAGCGAATCGACGAAGCTGAGCCGGTTGGGGAGGCCGGTGAGCGGGTCGTGGAGGACGCGGTGGCGCAGCGCCTCGTCGGCTGCGTGACGCTCGATCGCGTCGGCGAGGACGTTGGCGAGAGCCTGCACGAAGTGGACGTCCTGCGGGGTGAAGCGGTTCGGCTCGGAGGAGTGCACGTCGAGCACCCCGAAAGGCCGCTGCTTGCCGTCGATCGTCACGGCGAGGCTGCTGCGCACGTCCATCACCCGTAGGACCGGCGGCATCGAGAAGCGCCGCTCGGACTGCCAGTCGTCGACGATCACGTGCAGGCGCGACTCGAGCGCCGCACCGGCGTGCGAGTCGCGCGCGGCCGAGGCCCGCTCGGAGCCCTCGACCCTCCCCTCCAGCCCGGCCCGCAGCGAGAGGCGGCGGCCGTCGCGCGCGGTCTCCCAGATGCAGGCGGCGGTGACGCCGTCGATCTCCGTCAGCAGCGAGACCGCCTCCTCCATCAGCTGGCCGGGATCGCCGTCCTTCAGCGCCCGGCCGCCGAGCTGGGCGACGGCCGCCTGCTGGGCAGCCGAGCGGCGCAGCTCCTGCTCGGCCGACTTGCGTTCGGTGATGTCGTAGAGGACGCCGTGCCAGATCGGGGTGCCGCCGTCGCCTGGCTCGAGCACCGCCTCGTCGAGGATCCAGACCGTGCGCCCGTCGCGGGTGATCATCCGGTAGTCGACCGGCGGCGGGTTGCGTGTGCCCAGCATCTTGCGCGTCTCCTGTTCGAGCGCCCGCTCGCGGTCGTCGGGGTGAAGCTGACGCGCCCAAATCCCGGCATCGGCAAGCCATTCCTCAGGCGTGTAGCCGAGGATCTCCTCGACCTGCGGGCTGACGTAGAGCCAGCGGCCGCTCTCCCCCAGCTCGGACGCGTAGACGATCGCCGGCAGCCGCTCGACCAAATGCCGATAGCCCTCGCCGCCGGCCGAGATCCGGTCGAGGAACTCGTCTACCCGTTTTTCGGGCCAGCTGCCGCTATGCCCGCTCGCTCGCTCCATCGCTCGTCTATCGGGCGCCCGAGGGGGGTGCTTGAGGCCTGAGCGCGGAACGGATGTTCGCGAGACCGCCCGGTTTTGACGCGCGTGCGCGCATACGCGCGTGCGCGGATTCGCGCACTTGAAATTTCGGCATCCTGTAATTTGCAGGAAGAACTTGGCGGGTCTTTTGAAGAAGTTAGATAGATCAGTCAAAAAACACAATCTGATTTGCAACTCCCCCCGCATTGCGCCTACGCTGCTCTTCGAGCCCGGGCTACCCGGGCGGAGACAGAATCGACCTCGGCGAATACGCCGAGAAGGGAGATGCAAAGTGAGATCAATCAAGATGCTCGGCCTCGTCGCGCTTGCCGCGCTGGCCGCGATGGCATTCGTCGGCGCCTCGTCGGCAATGGCCGAATCAACCCAGCTGTGCGAAGAAGACGTGGAAACGAATTGCCTGAAACCAGTTACCCACGTCCACGAAGAATCTACCAAAAAGGGCGTTCTATTAAACTCGACAGGAAGCCCCGTCGAATGCAACGTCTTATTCTTAAGCACCGAAGTATTAGGCTTAGCTGCGCCTCAAGTCATCCACGGTCATTTCACCTACTCAGCATGTGAACGTGCCGGTAGTTCCTGCACGGTCACAGAAGAAAGTGCCAGTTCCTTAATCAAAATTTTACGGGAAGGTCATGAATTAGCGAGCGTGACCGGTGAAGGCGAAGTCAGAGTGCACTGTGGCCTACTAATCAACTGCGTCTACAAAGGCGAAAAACTGAACGGTCACGGTTTAGGATCGTTATTACCAGCCACCGGGACGTTAGGTGGAGTGTTAATCGACGGACAGACGACGGTCAAAGTCACCGGACTGTGCCCGGAAGTCGCCGAATTAGACCTGACGACAGCGCCGTTATCAGACGTGTACATCGCTAAATAGGCGGCACTGAAGTAGACGGAACTGAGACAGAGCGCAACAGAGCGCGTTCCAGTGAAGCGCAAACCGCCCCGGACAGCCGGGGCGGTTTGCGTGTTGATGCCACATCTTGGTCGGGTACGGGACCCTGGCTAGCCGACGGCCAGCCAGACGCCCGCCAAGCCACGAAACGGCGCGTAGGGAGCGAAGAGCTCCTCGACCTCCTCGACCGTGGCGCGGCGATCGAGACGGGCGAGGCGGCCGACGAGCTTGAGGTAGATCAGGTCGCCGGCCGGCAGCGAGTCGGGGTCGCCGCGGCCGTAGAGGCCCAGGCACTGGACGGTCCAGGGGCCGATCTCGCGGGTCGCCAGCAGGCGACGGTCGGCGGCGGGCTCGGCCGGGTTGCAGCGCCCGGCGGCGATGTCGCTCGCCACTGCCCGCAGGGCGAGGGCGCGTTTCAGCGCCAGGCCCATCGACTCGAGCTCGACCGGGGCGCGGCCGGCGATCAGGTCCGGTGCCGGCACGTCGCGCAGGCAGCCGTGCCCGTTGCCCAACCGCGCCCCCCAGCGGCCGACGATGCGGCGCTGGATGCGGGCCGCGCGTCCCGACTCGATCAGCTGCTTGACCACCGCCCAGGCGAGCGCCTCCCAGGGCCAGGGGCGCCGCCGCGGGCGCAGATGGGGACGGCGGCGAATCGCCGGCCCGAGCAAGGGGTCGTTGCGGAAGCGACGGAAGAACTCGCCGAGGTCGTCGTCGACGCCGAGCGCGAAGCGCATCCGCTCCAGCGCCAGCTCGAGCTGCGCCGGGCCGGCCTCGCCGAACGGCGCATCGGAGACAAACCTTGGTGCCGCGACCGAGCCCGGATCGACCGGCTCTGCGCGCAGCGCCACCCGCCCCCTGCCCGGCTCCCAGGCGCGGACCAGCACCGGCCGCCCTTCGACGTGCAGCAAACGCCTGGCAACCCCGCGCTCGACCCGCATCACGCCGTCCTCGCCGCCGTAGGACGGCAACCGATACGGCGACGACGGCCGGACCTCCACCTCCAAACCCCCGCCGATGGGCCTAAAACCGTCGATATACGCCGGTTTTAGGCCCATCGGCGGGGGTTAGCGGCCGAGGAGGTGCACGTCGACGAGGAAGGAGCGGCTGGCGAGGATGTTGGCGGGCCGCTCGCGACGGGCCGGGCGGCGCGGCGCGCGCTTGCGCCCCGCAACGGCGCCGACGGCGCGCACCGCGGCGACAGTCGCGGCGCCCGCGAGGACGCCCCCGGCGGCGGCGATCGCCGCCGTCTTCGCCTCGCTGCGCACGGGCAGTGCAGCATCCGACTCGCGAGGAAGCGCCCGAACGGGGATCGGCTCCAGCTCCATACCGCTCACCCGGCCGACCATAGCGCCGAACGCGGCGCCCACCCCAAGCAACCCCGCACCTTGCGCGAATCAGAGTGCCGACTGAGGCGTTGACCCCGCCATAGGGTGGTCAAACCCACAGTCGGCGGGCTTTAAAGGCGCTTCTCGTAGATCCGGTACTTCTTGACGACCTTGCCGCCCATGCCTTCCATGGCGCGGTTCATCGGTCCGTTGGTCTCGAGGATCCAGCCCATCTCGCCGCCTTCGATCGTGCCCGGCCGGGCCGCGGTCTCGAGGTGCTTGAGGTAGAGGCCGGCGGCGACGCCCGAGTGCCGGTACTCGTGCTTGACGCCGAGGGCGAAGACGCGCAGCTGGTCGATCTTGCGCCGCCCGAGCAGGAACCTGAGCCAGCCGAAGGGCAGCAGCCGCCCGTTCAGCTTCGCCAGCACCTGGTTGATGTCGGGCAGGGTCAGCGCCGCGCCGACGACCTCGCCGTCCTTCTCGGCCATGTAGGCCCAGTCCTCGTCGATCACCTGCTTCAGGTTCTTGGCCTGGAAGTCGACCTCGGCCTCGGTGATCGGCACGAAGCCCCAGTTGTCGCCCCAGGCCTCGTTGTAGACGTCCATGAAGCGCGCCACCTCGGTCGCCATCTCGCGCTTGCGCATGTTGCGGATCGCGATCCCTTCCTCGCGCAGCGCCTTCTCGGCGGCGGCGTGGATCGCGGGGTCGAAGCGCTCGCCCTCCTTCAGGTCGCCGAACTGCAGTTCCCACATCTGCACGTCCATCGCCTTGCCGAAGCCCTCGGCCTCGACCAGCTCGCGGTAGTGCGGCGGATGCCAGGGCTCGAGGATCATCGGCCGCCGCTCGTAGCCCTCGATCAGGATGCCCAGCTCGTCGTTGGTCGTGAAGTCCATCGGGCCGAGGATGCGGTCGCGGCCGTGCCCACGCGCCCACTCGGTCGCGGCGCCGAGCAGCGCCCGCGTCACGGCCGGGTCGTTCGCCGTCTCGAAGAAGCCGAACATCGCGTCGTTGCCGCCCTGGAACTCGTCCCAGCGGCGGTCGAGGTGGGCACTGACGCGGCCGACCGGCTCGCCGTCGCGCTCGGCGACGAAGAGCTCGGCCTCGCCGTGTTCGAACCACGGGTTCTTGCCGCGGTCGAGGAACTCCATCCGCTCGTAGATCAGCGGCGCCACCCATTGCGGCTCGTCGCGATGCAGGCCGAAGGGGACCTTGACGAAGCGCTTCAGCTCGCGCTTCGTTCGCACTGGCCGGATCTTCACATCTGCCATGTGGCCCGGAACCTACACTCTCCCCATGAGCGAAATCGCCAGAGCGCCTTCGAATGCGCTCTAAGCTCCCAGTCGACGTCTTCGCCAAGGCGCGCAGCCACGACCGGCTCGAGCAGCTGGAAGCGGCCAAGCAGCACGACCTCCTCCCCTACTTCCGCCTGCTCACCTCGCAGGCCGGCCCGGTGGTCGAGATGGAGGGCCGGGAGACGATCATGCTCGGCTCCAACAACTACCTCGGGCTGACCGGCGACGAGCGGGTCAAGCAGGCCGCCCGCGACGCGCTGGAGACCTACGGCACCGGCGTCACCGGCTCGCGCCTGCTCAACGGCACGACGCCGCTGCACGTCGCGCTCGAGCGCGAGCTGGCCGAGTGGATGGGCGACGAGGACGCGATCGTCTTCACCACCGGCTACCAGTCGAACCTGGGGACGATCGGGACGATCCTCGGGCCGGGCGACACGGTGATCGTCGACTCCGGCGACCACGCCTCGATCCTCGACGGCTGCCGCCTCTCCGGCGCCAAGCTGCGCCCCTTCCGCCACAACCGCATGGACAAGCTGGAGAAGATGCTGCAGCGGGCGGGCGAGGACGGCGGCGGCGTGCTCGTCGTCGTCGACGGCGTCTTCTCGATGGAGGGCGACGTCTGCGACCTGCCGCGGATCGTCGAGCTCTGCCGGGCGCACGGCGCGCGCCTGATGGTCGACGAGGCGCACGGCGCCGGGGTGCTCGGCGCGCGTGGCGCCGGCGCTTGCGAGCTCTTCGGCCTCGAGAACGAGGTCGACCTGCGCATGGGCACCTTCTCCAAGAGCCTCGCCTCCTGCGGCGGCTTCGTCTCCGGGCCCGAGGACGTGATCGAGTACCTGCGCATCTCCTCGCGCTCCTTCGTCTTCAGTGCCTCGGCGGTACCGGCAGCGGTCGGCGCCGCGCTGGCGGCGCTGCGCGTGATCCGCGCCGAGGGCCCGCAGCTCTTCGAGGCGCTGCTCGCCAACGCCGAGTACCTGCGCGAGGGCCTGCGCGGCCTCGGCCTGAAGGTGGTCGCGCCCGGCACCCTGCCGGACGGCACCGTCGCGACGACCCCCGTCGTCCCCGTCATCGTCGGCGACGACTGGCAGGCGGTGCTGCTCTGGAAGGCGCTCTTCGACGCCGGCGTCTACACCAACGTCGCGATCCATCCCGCCGTCCCGCCCGGCGGGGCGCTGCTGCGGACGAGCCTGATGGCGACCCACGAGCGCGAGCACCTCGACCGGGCGCTCAGCATCGTCGAGGAGACGATCGGGAGCTTCCCGGACCTGCCGCGAAGCTAGTCACTTACCCCACTCGGGGTAGTTTCGGCGGCGCCGCGGGGGGCGCGACGCCGCGCTGCCGACGAAAAAGATGCTCTTAGCGACCGGCCTGGGCCACCGCGCCGGGCTTGGGCCTTGACGCCCACCGCCCCGAGCGCATAGCTTGCGCGAGCGCCACTCGCCGACCCGCGCCGGGAAAGCGAAGGGGTCGAGATCTCAACTCGACCCGACCGAGGTCAGCCTCCGGTCCGGCGCCTGAGATCCCAGCCAACGAACCCGTGAGGGAGGAGTTTCAGTGGAAGCCGCCTCGATTGCCCCTGTCAAGACGACCGCTTCGACCATCGACGCCCCGCAGCACATGCAGGCGCTCGCCCGCGCCAATCGCGTGCGCCTAGCGCGAGCGGAGCTGAAGCGATCGGTCGCGCGCGGGGACATCGAGGCGGCCGACGTGATCCGCGACTGTCCCTGGGAGACCGAGAGCATGACCCTGGCCGAGCTGCTGACGAGCCAGCGGCGCTGGGGCCGCACTCGCGCCCGCAAGTTCCTCCTCGCCCTCTCGCTCAGCGAGAACAAGCGGATCGGGACGCTGACCGAGCGCCAGCGCGCCCTACTCTCCAGCGAGCTCTCGGCGCGGGAGCCGATGCTGGTCTGAGCAGCCTCGGCCTCAGCGGCCGAAGCGACCGGCGCGGAAGGAGAGACCGCCCGAGGCGCGCTGAAAGGCGCGCCTGAGGGCGACGAAGGAGGCGAGGAAGGCGACCGCCCCCACCGCCAGGCAGATCGCCAGGATCAGGCCGCCGAGGTAGAAGAGCCCGCCGGTGACGAGCACGAAGACCAGGCCGGCGAGCAGCGTAGTGTGCGAGCGGTAGCCGGCGAAGTGCTCGCGCACGGCGACCTCGAGGCCACCGAGGCCGGCGAGGACGACGCCGACGCCGATCGCCGTAGGGTGCCCGCCGAGGAGGCCGACCGCCAAGACGACGATGCCGGCGAGAATCGTCAGCTCAGCCAGCGGAAAGCTGCCCCACGGGGCGGGCGGCAGCTCGTCTCTGCTGCTGCGCTCGCTCAACGGCCGCAAGCCGCCCGGATA
The DNA here is from genome assembly GCA_050258095.1 of Chloroflexota bacterium. Lineage (GTDB taxonomy): Bacteria > Actinomycetota > Thermoleophilia > Solirubrobacterales > 70-9 > VRUE01. The sequence continues at coordinate 2,474 of JBLMYD010000005.1, read as the reverse complement.
ACGGGCATCCGGAGGAGACCTTGACGCGCCACCAGCCCATCAACATGCCGAGCGGGCCGAGCCGGGGAAGCGAGTGCCAGTGCCCGCAGCCGGGCTCGCCGATATCCGCGCGGGAGATCCGCAGCCACCTGTGCTCGGCCGGGGCTGCGAGCATCGCGCGCAGAAGCTCGCGGTTGCGCGCCTCGAGCTCCTCGCGCTCGCGCAGGGCGGCACGGGCGGCGGCGACCCTCTCCGCCAGGGCGTCGCGCACGCGCTCCAGCTCGCCGAGGCCGACGATGCGCGCCGGCCCGGCCGGGGCCGGAATCCGGGCGTCGATCGCGAACCGGGGGAAGGCCTCGGCCGAGAGGCTCGCCAGCTCGCGCTCGAGGCGGCCGACCTGCCGGCGCAGCTCCGCCCGCGCCGGCCGCTCGTCACCGGCGTGAAGCCCTGTCAGCGTCCCTCGTTCGAGCAGGTCCGGCATCGCAGCTGAGTGTAGTCCACCCTTCCGCTGCGCCTCCTTCCCTTAATCGGGGGATAAAGCGCACCGGAAGACATCTTTTGGCAATGCTCAGTATATTTTTTGCGCATGCGGGCGAGCGCTGTCGCGACCGTGGCCGGAGCCGTCGCGACAGCGCTGCTGCTCGCCTCGCCGGCTAACCGGCTTCGATCGCCGAGCCGGCGATCCAGAGCGCCTCGTCGACGGCGGCGGGTGGCACGTTCTTGACCGCGATCGCCACCAGGGCGATGCGGCGAGTCGAGGAGTCCACGGCGCGGTCCGAGTCGGGGCCGCCGAACAGCGGCTCCAGCGGCGCGAGGTCGTCGGCGAGGACCAGCGACCCCGCCGGCAGCTCCCCCCCGCTCCCGGACAACGACTCGCCCGGCGCCGATTCCCGGATGCCGAGGCCGCCGTCGAGCCGGTCGGCGTCGTAGGCGCGCAGGGCGACCCCGGTCTCGGCGATCGCGATCGTCAGCGCGTCCACCGGCATCCCCCGCGCCTTGAAGGCGCCGTCGTGCAGGCGGTCGAGCGCCAGCTGCTCGACCGGGGTGCGCGTCTCGTCGGGATCGAGGCCGATCTGGCGGAAGAAGACCCGGTAGGCCCAGGGGATCGGGCGCTCGCGCATGTGGACGGCGTGGCCCCCGTAGAAGCGGTCCGAGAGGTCCCGCAGGCGCCGGCGGACGGCTTCCGGGCTGCGACCGGGGCGGCCGTCGACGACGACCCAGGCGATCCCCAGGCCCGGCAGCTCCTCCGCGAGGTTGGGCGCGACCCACCCCTGCTCCGTCATCGCCCGCCCGCCGCCCGGGTCGCGCGCAGCAGCGCCCGCACGCGCGCTTCCAGCTGCGACGCCGTCAGCTCGCCGATGCTCGCGTCCTGCAGCGTGCCGCCGGGGTAGGCGTAGGCGAAGGTCGGGCAGCCGCCGACGTGGTAGAGAGCCGCCACGGCGCCGTCGCGGTCGTAGCCGACCGGCATCCGCCAGCCGCGGCGACGGATCAGCTCCCGCACCGTTTCGCGACCGTCGCGCACGTCGACCGAGAGGAAGCCCACCTGACCACGGTAGCGGCGGGAGACGCGATCGACGACGTCCTGCTGCTCGACGCAGTTGCCGCCGCGCGAGAACCAGAACGAGAGCACCAGCGGTCGGCCGAAGAAGTCGCAGACGCGGATTGCGCCCGGGGTGCGGATGCGGCAGGCGGGAGCGCGGCGCGAGCCGGCCGGGCACGGCGTCTGCGCCGTCGCGCAGTCGTCCTGGGCGACGTTGGCGTCCCCTTCCAGAGAGCCGGCCGCGCGCGGAACGGCGAACTCGGGCAGCGGCCAGCGGGCGCGCAGCTTGTCGAGCCCCAGCGTCCCTTCGCCGCCGCTCTGCAGCGTGTGGACGACGGCCACGGCGATCACCGCGGCGAAGATCAGACCGGCGGCAAGCGAGTAGCGGTCCCTCAATCCATCGAGAGCGGGCCGGTGACGTCCGCGTTGAGGAACTGGTGGACGAACTGGTTCTCGGAGTCGAACAGCTCCTCCTTCGGCCCCGACTCGACGATCTTGCCGTTCCAGAGCACGGCGATGAAGTCCGAGATCCGCCGCGCCGTGTTGAGGTCGTGGCTGATCACCAGGTAGCAGCCGCCGTTCTCCTCGTGCACCTCGCGCACCAGCTCGCAGAGCAGCGCCGTGCGCACCGGGTCGAGGCCCGAGTCGGGCTCGTCGAACATGACGATCGCCGGTTCCAGCACCAGCGCCCGGGCGAAGCCGGCGCGCTTGCGCATCCCGCCCGAGAGCTCGTTCGGCATCTTGTAGATCGCCTCGCCCAGCCCCACCTCCTTGAGCCGGCGGTTGACGATCTCGCCGATCTCCTCCTCGCCCTTGTCGGTGTGCTGGCGCAGCGGGAAGGCGGTGTTGTCGTAGATGTTCATCGAGCCGAAGAGGGCGCCGTCCTGGAAGAGCAGGCCGAACTTCTTGCGCACCTCGAAGAGCTCGTCGTCGGTCATGTTGGGGATCGACTCGC
>JBLMYD010000004.1:0-15819 GCA_050258095.1 Chloroflexota bacterium | reverse complement strand
GCGTCGACATCACCCGCGAACCGATCCGGATCAAGCCCGGCAACCACTACACGATGGGCGGCGTCAAGACCGACGTCGACGGGCGCACCGACGTCCCCGGCCTCTACGCCGCCGGCGAGGCGGCCTGCGTCTCGGTCCACGGCGGCAACCGGCTCGGCGCCAACTCGCTGCTCGACACGCTGATCTTCGGCCGCCGCTCCGGCGCCGACGCCGCCGCGCGGGCGAAGCGGATCGACCGCTCGCGGCCCTCGAAGGCGGTGCTCGAAGCCGAGCAGGCGCAGGTCGAGGCGATCGCCGCCCGCGAGAAGGGCTCGGGCCGGCGCGTCTCGGAGATCAAGCTGGAGCTGGGCACGACGATGGACGCCAAGGTCGCCGTCTTCCGCGACGAGGCCGGGATCGCCGAAGCGCTGGAGACGGTGCGCCGCCTCAAGGGCGAGGCCGAGAGCGCCTACATCGACGACAAGGGCAGCGTCTTCAACCAGGACCTGCTGGCCGCGATCGAGCTCGGCTACATGCTCGACAACGCCGAGTGCACCTGCGTCGCGGCGCTCGAGCGCAAGGAGAGCCGCGGCGCCCAGTACAGGACGGACTTCCCCGAGCGCAATGATGAGGAGTGGCTCAAGCACATCGACCTGCAGCTGAGCGACGACGGCCCGGAGATCTCCTACTCCGAGGTGACGATCACCCAGTGGGAGCCGCAAGAGAGGACCTACTGATGGCCACCTACACGCTGAAAGTCCGCCGCTACCAGCCCGAGTCGGGCGAGGGGCCCTACTGGGAGGAGTTCGACGTCGATCTCGACCCCTCGCTCTCGGTCCTCGACGGCCTGCTGCAGGCCAAGGACCGCGACGACGGCTCGCTCTCGGTCCGCTGCTCCTGCCGCGCCGCGATCTGCGGCTCCTGCGGGATGAAGATCAACGGCCAGTCCGGCCTCGGCTGCAAGACCCAGATCGGCGAGGCCCACGAGGCGGCCAACCGCCGCCCTGACGTGCCGGTCCAGGGGGGCACAAATGGGCACTCGGGGGACGGCACGTCCGCCCCGATCGTGGTGGAGCCGATGGGGAACATGCCCGTGATCAAGGACCTGATCACCGACATGGAGTCGACGCACTGGACCAAGATCCGCCGCGTCACGCCCTGGCTGCTGCCGCACGGCGACCCGCCCGAGCGCGAGTACGTGGTCGAGCCGGAGTCGATGATCGACATCACCCAGTCGATGGCCTGCATCCAGTGCGGCGCCTGCATCTCCTCCTGTCTCTCGATGGAAGCCGACCCCGACTTCGTCGGCCCGGCGGCGCTGGCCAAGGCCTACCGCTTCGTCGGCGACCCGCGCGACGCCGAGACCAAGGAGCGCCTGCACGACCTGGCGCACGACCCGCACGGGATCTACGACTGCACCCACTGCTTCAGCTGCGTCGACGCCTGTCCCAAGGGGGTCGCGCCGATGGACCAGATCATGCGCCTGCGCCGCAAAGCCGGCGAGGAGGGGGTCGAGGACCCTCACAACGGCCACAACCACGAGGTCGCCTTCGTCAAGATCATCGAGAAGAAGGGGACGCTGGACGAGGCCCTGCTCCAGCAGGAGTCGTACGCGCCCGGAGTCAAGGGCAAGCTGAAGCCGACCAAGGGGGCGATCGCAGGCCTGGGCAAGTCGCTGCCCACCGTGCTGCGCGCGATCAAGAGCGGCAAGGCCCGCTCGCTGCCGAAGCTGATTCCGGGCGTCCACCCGAAGCTGCCCGGCGGCGCCCAGGACGAGGTCAAGGCGATCTACAAGCACGCCGAGGAGCACCGCGAGGAATTCAACCTCTACATCCGCGGCGAGGAGGACGACCAAGCCGAGACCGAGGAGACCAAGATGGAGGAGACGGCATGAAGCTTGCCTACTGGCCCGGTTGCGTCTCGCGCGGCTTCACAACCGAGCTGCACGGCTCGATGGCGATCGCCGCCGAGCGGTTGGGCATCGAGCTGGTCGAGCTCGACCGCGCCAACTGCTGCGGCGCCGGCGTGATCGCCGAGCACAACCAGGAGCTGGCCGACACGCTCAACGCCCGCACCTTCGCCCTCGCCCAGCAGACCGGCCTGGCGATGATGAACATCTGCTCGACCTGCCAGGGAGCGCAGTCGGAGTGCCAGCAGCGCCTCGACGCCGACTCGGCCTACCGCGCCCACATCAACGAAGCGCTCGCCGGGCAGGGGCTCGAGTACGTCAAGGGCAAGGACGGCTTCACCAACAAGAACTTCCTCTGGCTGCTGGTCGAGGACTACGGGCTGGACAAGCTGGCCGCGAAGGTGACGCGCCCGCTCAGCGGCCTGCGCGTCGGCCCCTTCTACGGCTGCTACGTCGTCCGCCCCAAGGAGCGCCTCGGCTACGACGAGCACCCCGAACGCGACCTCTACCTGGAGAAGGTGATCGAGACCCTCGGCGGCGAGGTCGTCGAGTACGACGGGGCACGCAAGTGCTGCGGCTTCCCGGTGATCACGATGAACCGCGACACCTCGCTGCGCCAGGCCGGCACCCACGTCGGCGACGCAATCGACGCCGGCGCCGACTGCCTCGTCACCCCTTGCCCGCTCTGCCACCTCAACCTCGACATGCAGCAGCCCGAGGCGGCCAAGGTCGTCAACCGCGACCTCGGCCTCGCCGTCCTGCACCTGCCGCAGCTCGTCTCGCTCGCGCTCGGCGCCGAGCCGAAGCAGCTCGGCATGAGCAAGCACATCGCCTCGACCGGGTGGGTCGAGGAGCGACTCGCCGCGGTTCCTGCCTGAGCCGGTCGGCTGCGAGCGTGGTTGTGGAGGGGGCCGTCACCCCTGGGTCGGCGGACGCGCTTCGCGCAGAGTGTCCGGCGACCCAGGGGTGACGGCCCCTTATTGACGCGTGTCGGCTATTGCCCTGCTATGTAGAGCGGCAGGCCTTCGCCGAACTGCGTCACGGTCAGGGCCGCGGACATGGCGAGCCCGGCCGGGCAGGCTTTTTCGCCTTCCCAGAGTTTGAGCACGCTTTTTATGGACATTTGGGTCGGCGTGCCGTTGGCGACCTCGCCTTCGACGGAATTTGGCACATAGACGCAGAGCGGTCCGCTCTGGATCCGCAGCAATAGCGGTTCTTTGGCGGACTTGGCAAGGATGAACGAGCCCTGCGGTTCCAGCGGGTTCGTGTAGACGAACTGCGAGGCGTCGTAGGGCGGGTTTTCGAAGCTGACGATGGCTTCCGGTTCTTCCGGGAAGGTCGTCGAGCAACCTTCTTTCAGACCGAATTCGAAGCTCGTGACGCCGTTGCCGGCGCTCGTGCCGTCTTCGTTGAATTCGCCGACGTAGAACCCCTCCGGGCAGGTGATGGTTGCTTCGGGTCCCGATATCGATTCGAACGTGGCGACGGTTTTCGGCACCAGCGCGCCGGTCACTTTGCCGCTGAAGCCTTCGCCCGGTGGGCAGGCGAGCACGCCTTCCACCAGTTCGGGAGAGGCCTTGCAGAGGACGGTGCCGGTGCCGGCTTCTTCTTCGCCCCCGCCTTCTTCTTTTTCTTCGCCTTCTTCTTCACCGGGTTCTTCTTCTTCGCCCGGTTCTTCGGCTTCTTCTCCATCGATCTGTGCGACCGCAGCTTCGGCGGCTTCGGCGACGGGCGTCGGAAGGTCCGCATAGCCGAAGTGCCTGACGGCCGCCTGGCCTCCTTCTTTCGCCACGACGAAGGCGAGGTAGTCGTGAACGGTCGTCGCCACGCCCGCCCCGAAGAGGCCGACCGAGTCGGTCGCGGCCACGTCCCAGGTCAGCGTGCAGATCGGGTAGACGTCTTTGGCGACAGTGCCGATCTTCGGGTCGGAGCCATAGACCTGGGACCAGTCGATGTCGATCCCGGTTCCTGCTTCTATGGGCACTGCATATTCGGCCGCGGCACAGTTGGCTTCGTTTGCGGCGGTCGCCGGATCGGCGAATTCCCTGCCGTTGTAGACGTCGACGATCTGTTTCGGCGCCAACCGCTCGGCTTCGGGCAGGCTGCCGTAGGTGATCGTGCCCGGGTGTTCCGCCACGTAGGAGAGCGGCCCGATCTCGCCTTCCGCGAACGGTCCGGTGACGGTCGTCACCGGGCGCTCGTTTTTCCGGCAGTCAGCGTTGCTCGGCCATTCGACGTTGGGAGGGGATTCGCCGCCGAAAGGTGCCTGGAGCTGTGCCCAGGTTCGCCGTGGTTTCCCCGTGCAGCGAAGCGGAGAGGGTTTGACCGTCTGCAGGTAGTGCTTGAGCTGGTAGGTGGTCCCGGCGCTTTCGTCGCGGACGATCCGGGTGATCGCCTGGTCGCAATCCCCGCCCGGGGAGCGATCGGACGCGGCGCCGAGCTGGCGCCAGTTCGCGAGCTGGCCGCTGAACACCTTCTCGAGCTGACGCGCGGTGATCCGCGGAACCACGCAGGGCGAATGAGCCGGAAGCGCCGGTGGATTGGCCGCGATCGCGATTGCGGTCTGCGTCACCGGGACGACGACGACGTCGCTGCCCAGCGCTTTCTTCATGTTCGCCAGCATCGTCCCTTCCTCACCAACCGGGCCCGCGGGGCCGATGTCCGTACCGAGGAAGTTGACGGGGAAGCCGAATTGTTTGACGTGCAGAGCGCCGTCTTCGGCGCCCCAGCTGTGCAAAGCCCCGGGACTTTCCACCGGGACGTAGCCGACCGCCGGGGTCCCGCCACTGCCCTGACTTCCGCTGCAGGCCAGCGGATTGAGCGACGTGTTGAACCCATCTTTGCCTTTCGGCGACGACCACTGTTGCTGTGCTTCGGTCTGCAGAAATGCGCCAAGGCCCTTGGCGCTGCTCCCCGAGCACTGTTCTCCGAGCGCCGCGGCCCCGGCGGCGTGCAGCGCGCCGAGTGCGATGACGAGAAGAGTCGTCGTCGCGAGCGAGGCGACGCGCCGGTGACCCGGGCGGCCGCGCCTTCCTGTGCAAAGAATCATGGCTTCTCCCTTCATTCGAGTCCACGACCGAGCGTGGGCTTAGGTTGGCTGCGACCGTCGAGCGAAACAGCTCGTTAAATCAAGAAAATACGCAAAAGTTGCGCATTCGGGTCAACTCGTTTGCCTGAGACCCACGCGCTTCGCCAGCCACTGCGCCCCGACCGTGTCGGTGAGGCCGTGGGCGACGATCGAGCTGATGATGACTATCGCCGCGATGTCGAAGATCAGCGCGTGATCGGCGACGTTGGACTTGAGGACGAAGAGGGCGAAGAGCATCGAGGCGACGCCCTTGGGGCCGAACCAGGCCATGAAGAGCTTCTGCGGGCGCGGGATGCCGGTTTTGACGAAGGAGAGCATCACCGCGACGGGGCGGGCGAGGAGGATGGCGAAGAGGACGAAGACGACCAGCGGCGGGACGCTGTGGTGGAAGCCGGTGGCGACGATCAGGGCGCCGAAGACGAAGAAGGTGAGGACCTGCAGGATCGCGCTCGTGTTCTCGGCGAACTCGACGAAGCCCTGCGGCACGTCCCGCTCGGCGGCCCCCATCGCGATCCCGCAGACGAAGGCGGCGATCAGGCCGTTGCCGATCGTCACGTCGGCGAAGCCGAAGGCGACGAGGGCGAAGCCGATCGCATAGATGCCCTCGTAGCGGACGGTGAGTCCGCCGGCGGGAAGGTAGCGATGCAGGCGGCCGCCGAAGACGCCGAGCGCGACCCCGACCGCGGCGCCGAAGAGCGCCTCGCCGAGCAGCTTCGCCGCCTCGGTGCCGGGGTCGCCGCCGGGCGCGGCGAGGACGAGGAAGAAGAGGACGAAGGGCAGGGCGAGGCCGTCGTTGAGGCCAGACTCGAGGTTGAGCGTGTGGCGGACCGAGCTCGGCACGATCCGCGAGGTGACCACAGCCGAGGTGACGACCGGATCGGTGGGCGAGAGCACCGCCGCCAAGAGCAGCGCCTCGGCCCAGCTCAGGCCTGGGAAGAGCGCCTTCGCGGCGAGGCCGAGCAGCCCCATCGTGATCGGCATCGCGATCACCAGCGCCCGCGCCACCGGGCTCCAGTGCCTGCGCAGCAGCTCGCGCTCGACGAACATGCCGTCGGAGAAGAGGGTGAGGATCAGCGCCAGCTCGACCAGCTCGACGATCGACTGGTCGGTGGCGTCGACGTTGACGGCCCCGGCCGCGGCCAGCGCGATCCCCAAGGCAACCGAGAGCACCGAAGCCGAGAGAACGGTCCCCCGCATCACCCCCGAGAGAGCGGCCACGACCGTGAGCAGCCCACCGAAGATCAGCAGCGCGTCGCCGAAGCCCAGATCCATAGGAACGGGAACCTAAAGGACGCGCCGGGCCTTGGAGCGCCGCTAGAAAATAGTCGCGGCGACCAGCGCCGCGAAGGCGGTGAGAATGCTCGCCAGGGTGATGATCATCGACTGCTGCAGGGTGTCGAAGCGCTTCTCGAAGCGATCTTCCAGGCGATTGAAGCGGGCGTCGACGTGGGCTTCGAACTTGTCGAAGCGTTCATCGACCTGTTCGAAGCGCTTGTCGACCTGTTCTGCGAAGTGATCGAGACGATCGTCGTTCCAGTTCACGGTCCCCTGCTCCATCATGCTGCGGGCGCTAACAGACAAAATGTTACACGTGGCGCACGAAAGTGTGCCGGACAGATGGTTGAGCGGCAGCCCTACTGCGCTCAGGCCCAGAGGGCCGAGACCGGCCAGGCTGCCAAGCGCTCACCGAAGGGCACGGCGCTGTCCCCGGTGTAGAGCACCACTCCGCGCGCAAACCGGTCGCCGATCGTGCGCTCAAGCGCCTCGAACCGCTTGAAATCGCGGGCGTCGACTGTAGCGGCGGACTTGACCTCGACCGCCGCCACCCGCCCGTCCTCGGCTTCGACGACAAAGTCGATCTCGGTGCCCTTGGACGTGCGGTAGTGAAGGACCTCGGTACCGCCACCTGCCAGTGCAGCCGCCTTGACGAGCTCCATGCCGACGTACGCCTCGAGGGCGACCCCGCGAGCGGCGTTGTCTTCCAGCAGGCGCTCGCGGTCGAACCGCAACAGCCGGCAGAGCAGGCCCGAATCGCTGACCAGCAGCTTCGGCGCTTTGACCAGGCGAGGGCCCAGGCGGTTGTGCCAGGCGGCGAAGCGGCACACGAGGAACACCCGCTCCAAAAGCGCCAGGTAGCGATCGATCGTGCTGTTGGGGATGCCGAGATCCTGACTCAGGCCGCTCTTGTTCAACGGCCCGCGCGAACGCAATGCGATGGCGGCGAGCAGCGCCGGCAACTGCTCGAGGCGCTCGATGTCGGACATCGCCCGAACGTCGCGATCGAGAATCGTGGCCAAGTAATTCGAGAACCACGCCCTGCGGCGCTCGTCATCCTCGCGTGCAACGACCTCGGGGAAGCCGCCGGTCAAGGTCCGCGAAACCAGGTCACCAAGCTCCAGCTTGGCAACCTTGGGGGCCGGCTCGTCGCCAAAGAGCAGTTCGACGAACCGCTTCTCCGGTTGCCCCTGCAACTCCGCCGCGGAGAATGGCCAAAGAGTGAGAACCTCCATGCGCCCGGCCAGGGCGTCGGCTACGGACGGCACGAAGAGCACGTTGGCGGACCCGGTGAGCAGGAATCGCCCCGGCCGGCGGTCACGATCCACAGTCACCTTGATCGGCCTGAAGATCTCAGGCGCGCGCTGGACCTCGTCGAGGATCGCGGGGCCGTCGAAGCGATCCACAAAGGAGACGGGATCGCTCCGGGCCGCAGCGAGCTCGGTGGGGTCGTCGAGCGTGACGTACTCGGCGCGAAAGCCGTGCTCGGCCAGGTCCGTGACCAAGGTGCTCTTGCCGGTCTGCCTTGCGCCAACCAGGGTCACCACCGGCGTATCGCCGAGAGCGGTCAGCAACGACGGCGTTATCGCCCTCTTCAGCATGGAACAAATTTACCATGCTGTAGGGAAATTTCCCCCATAAAGTGGGGAAATTTCTTCAGCCGAGCAAATCGCGCTCGATCAGCAGCTCGGCGACCTGGACGGCGTTCGTGGCGGCGCCCTTGCGCAGGTTGTCGCCGACGACCCAGAGGTTGAGCGTGCGCTCCTCGTCGGGGTCGCGACGGATGCGCCCGACGAGGACCTCGTCGCGGCCGGCGGCGTCGATCGCCATCGGGTAGGCGCCGCCGGCCGGATCGTCGACGACGATCACGCCGGGCGCCTCGGCGAGCAGCGCGCGGCACTCGTCGGGCGAGAGGTCCTCGGCCGTGCGCACGTTGACCGACTCCGAGTGGCCGCTGACGACCGGCACCCGGGCGCAGGTCGCCGAGATCGACACCTCCTCGCCGATGCCGAGGATCTTGCGCGTCTCGGCCATCACCTTGCGCTCCTCGCTGGTGTAGTCGTCGCCGTCCTTGAAGACCTCGACCTGGGGCAGCACGTTGAAGGCGATCCGGTGCGGGTAGACCTGCGGCTCGGGGACGGGGTCACCGGCGAGGACCGCGCGCGACTGGGCCAAGAGCTCCTCGATCGCCCGCTGCCCGGTGCCCGACACCGCCTGGTAGCTGGAGACGACGACCCGCTGCAGCCCGACCGCGCGGTGGATCGGCGCCAGCGCCATCATCGCCACCATCGTCGTGCAGTTCGGGTTGGCGACGATGCCCTTGTGGCCGGCGGCCGCCTCGGGGTTGACCCCGGCGACGACCAGCGGCACGTCCTCGTGCATGCGCCAGTAGCTGGTGTTGTCGACGACCACGGCGCCGGCCTCGACCAGCTTCGGCGCCCACTCGGCGCTGACCGCGCCGCCGGCCGAGGAGAGGACGACGTCGAGCCCCTCGATCGTCTCGGGCGTCAGCGGCCGGCACTCGAGCGTCGAGCCGTTCCAGGCGATCTCCCGCCCCGCCGACCGCTCCGAGGCGAAGGGCACGACCTCGGACGCCGGGAACTCGCGCTCCGCCAGCACCCCGAGAATCGTCGACCCGACCGCGCCCGTCGCGCCCAGCACCCCGACTCTGTATCCGTCGCCGGCCATTAGCCCGAGTATGACGAAGGCTTCCTGACTGCGAGCCCTTGTCGTCGAGCCTGTGCGTACTGGCCGATGCACAAAACCATGCACCTTGTCGATCAATGTTTCCTCTATGGGCCAGTTTGCAATTATCGCAAACTAGGCAAAATCAAAAACTCAGCCAGGTAATCTCATCTTTGCGATGTCTGTAAATCCCTCCAAACCGGAAACCTTTCTCAGGGACCAGGCGATCTCCTGGCTGAGGGAACGTCTGCCCCGCGGATGGAGCGTCGAGGGCTCCGATGTCTCTACGGGGGATGACGGATCTCCGCCCGCCGACTCGACGATCTCCCTCGAAGCCCATGGAGGAATTCGCGCGACTATTGCAGTCGAGGAAAAGGGGTCGCTGTCGCCTCGAGGGGCTATCGGCCTTCTTCCTCCGCTGGCTAGGGCGGCACGCAAATTGGCGGGAAACGTGCCGCTGCTCGTCGTCGCCCCCTGGCTCAGCGAACGCACCCGGGAGCTGCTTGCCGAACAAGAGATCAACTACATCGACCTGACCGGGAATGCCTTGATCCGGCTGAACAACCCGGCCTTCTACCTTGAAACGACTGGCGCGAGCCGCAATCCCACGCCAAAGGAACGCGGCCGGGCCCAACTACGGGGCGCCAAGGCGGCGCGGCTGAGCCGGCTGCTGGTCGATGCGTGCCCCCCCTATGGCGTGCGCGAGCTCGCCGAGACAGCCGACCTGGCACCCGGCTACGTATCGCGACTGCTCGACACGCTCTACCGAGAGGCCCTGATCGAGCGCTCGCCCAGAGGGCCGGTCGAGAACGTCGACATCGGCGGCCTCCTGCGCCGCTGGGCAAGCTCATATGACGTCTTCAAAACGAACGCAACCACGATGTTCGTCGCTCCCGAGGGCATCGACCACCTCCTGCGAAGGCTGGCGGACGACCCCGGGGCGGGCGCACGGATCGCAATCACCGGCTCGTTCGCAGCGAACCGCATCGCCCCGGTCACCTCTCCCGCCCTCCTCACCGCCTACTGCGATCCTCCGGCGCTGATTGCCAACGATTTCGGCCTCTTGCCCGCCGAAGAGGGAGCGAACGTCGCGGTTCTGCAGCCGTTCGACCGGGTGGTCTGGCTTCGAACCTCGAAGGAGGATGGCCTGCGCTATGCGGCTCCTTCCCAGGTTGCAGTCGACTGCCTAAGTGGCGACGGGCGGATGCCGGCTGAGGGCGAGGCGCTGCTGGAGTGGATGCAGGCCAACGAATCCGAGTGGCGAGCTGGCTCGCTCGGAGCGCTGCGCCCGTGACTCCACATGAAGGCCTCTCGCCCGTGTCATCGAAGCGAGACGAGTCCTGCTCGATGCGCTGCAGGCGCTTGGTCCCCAGAGCGGCGCCGTGGTGCTCGCGGGCGCTCAAGCGATATACCTGCGCACCGGTCCCACGAGTCTCGCAATCGCCGAGTACACGACCGACGGCGACCTCGCGCTCGACCCGAAGATGTTGGAGGACGCTCCTCCGCTCGGCGAGCTGATGGAGGCGGCCGGCTTCCAGCTGGCCATCTTCCAGGGAGCCGAGGAGCCCGGCATCTGGCAGGTGTCGGCTGAGATCGCCGGTCGTGAGTTGAAGATCCCCGTCGACCTGATCGTGCCCGCCGGAGTGGCGCCACCGGGCGGAACGCGCGGCGCTCGGCTGGGATCCCACGGCAAGCGCGCGGCGCGCAAGGCAGTCGGCCTCGAGGCTGCGCTCGTCGACAACGACATGTATCCGCCACCAGTATGACCCGGGTATGGCGAAACCTCTTGGCCCGCGGGAGAAGCGTGTCAGCAAGACGTGTCTGAGCTTAACCACGGTATATCGCCCGAAAGCTCAGACACGCCGGTCCCGGGGTGCCGTGGGCAGGGTGTCCCTCGAACCGGCGGATACTCAAAATGCCGGTCTCATTAGACCGGCATTTGTCGGGACGAGGGACACCCTGTCCACGGCACCCTCAGCGCCGGAGCGTCAGCCGCTGACCGTCGGGCGGTGCTCGGCGCCTTCGGGTTCTTCGGGCCGGACCGCGTCGGCGCCGAGCTCGAACGCCTCGTGCAGGACGCGCACCGCGTCGGCGACGCGGTCGGCGGCGATGACGCAGGAGATCTTGATCGGCGAGGTAGAGATCATCTCGATGTTGATCCGCTCGCGGCCGAGCACCTCGAAGACCTTGGCGGCGACGCCCGGGTGAGAGCGCATGCCGGCGCCGATGATCGAGACCTTGCCGATCCGGTCGTCGGTGCGCACGCCCTGGCTGACGTCGCCGAGCGAGGCGATCGCGTCGGTCGCCGCCCGCAGCTCGGAGCGGTCGATGGTGAAGGAGAGGTCGGCGAGGGCGTCGTCGCCGACGGGCTCGTTCTGGATGATCACGTCGACGTTGATCCCGGCCTCGGCCAGGGCGGTGAAGATCCTGCCGGCGACGCCCGGCTCGTCGTGGATGCCGACGAGGGTCACCCGCGCCTCGTCGTCGCTGTGGGTGACTGCGGTTACGAACGGCTGCTCCATGGTCTCCTGCTCGGCCTCCTCCTCGCTGAGCACGAGGGTACCGGGGCCGTCCTCGAAGCTGCTGCGGCAGTGGATGCGAACACCGTGGTTGCGCGCGTACTCGACCGAGCGCAGCTGCAGCACACGCGCCCCCGAGGCCGCCATCTCGAGCGTCTCCTCGAAGGTGGCGATCGGCAGCTTGCGGGCGTCGGGGACGATGCGCGGGTCGGCGCTGAAGACGCCCGCGACGTCGGTGTAGATCTCGCAGACGTCGGCGCCGAGCGCCGCCGCCAGGGCGACCGCCGTCGTGTCGGAGCCGCCGCGGCCGAGCGTCGTCACGTCGCGGTTCTCGGTCGAGACGCCCTGGAAGCCGGCGACGAGCACGATTCGGTCCTCGTCCAGAGCCTCGCGAATGCGGTCGGCTTTGACGTCGATGATGCGCGCCCTGGTGTGCGACGAATCGGTGACGATTCCCGCCTGCGAGCCGGTCAGCGAGATCGCCTTGTGGCCCATGTCGTGGATCGCCATCGCGCAGAGCGCGCAGGAGATCCGCTCGCCGGTGGAGAGCAGCATGTCCATCTCGCGCGGCTCGGGCCGGTCGGAGATCTCCAGCGCGTCGGCGACCAGCTGGTCGGTCGTCTTGCCCCGCGCCGAGAGCACGGCGACGACGCGGCTGCCGGCCTCGCGGGCGGCGACGATCCGCCGCGCCGCGCGCTTGATCTGCTCGGCGCCGGCGACGGAGGTGCCGCCGAACTTCATCACCACGGTGCTTGGGGCTGCGCCGGCCATTGCGACTGAGGATAGTCGGGCGACCGGGGACGGACGGACGGCTACTCGGCGCCGCCGAGGTTGCCGAGCATCGCGTGCTCAGCCATGCGGATCAGGCCCAGCGCCATGTGCGGGCGCATGTCGCTCGTCCGCACGCGGACGTGCGAGCCGTGCGGGCCGACCACCTCGACGATCGTGCAGACGTCGCCGATCTGGCAGTCCTCGCCGTAGTCGGCTTCGAGCGCCTCCATCTGCGCAGTCACCACCTGCCCCATCTTGCTCTGGTCTATCGGCACGTTTCGTCCTTTCCAGCGACCGCGAAGGGCGCCTAGTTCTTTGTCTTGGCGGCTTCCGCCGCCCTCCGCCTTTGCGCGGCCTTGCGTTCTCTTCGACTTCCGAACAGCTCCATCATCGATTCAGCCAGGCTCACCGCGTCTCGATGCTCAACCCGTTCGGCGCGCTTCCTTGCTTCCTCGTAACACACTCCGTCGTCCCTATCGCCGATCACGCAAACCGTCGCGATCGCCTGCGCCTCGTCTACCCGAAAGACGATTCGCCAGTCGCGATCGCCGACGACGAGCTTCCTCCAGCCGACCAGGTCACGACCCAACGGTACGCCTGCGCCGATGCCGTTCGCCTCGATCTCGAGCAGCTTCTTGAAGAACGACTTCAGCTTGCCGCTCTCGGCGAGTCTCGCAAGGTCGGCTATCGCATCGTCTATCAGCTCGACCCTGACCGGCACGACCGATTCAGTCCCCTTCCAGCTCGGCGCGAGAGAACCCGAAGCGCTCGAGCGCCTCGTCGAGCGAGTGACGCCGCTCGCTGGCGGTGAGCAGGCGAGTCAGCGCAAGCGAGACGTCGAGCAGACGCTCCTCGCGCTCCTCCGCTCGTTCCAGCTCGTCGATGCTCAGGACAGCCGCGACCGGCCTGCTGTTGCGCATGAGAACCCGCTTCTCGCCACCCTCCACCGCTTTGACCAGCGCCGAGATCCCGGCCTTGTTGGCGTCGGAGATGGACATCAGCTCTTTGGTGCTGATCGTGGGCATAAATCCATATAGAACCTAGCAAACGATCCTGGCCAGAATGCCGAAACCGTGCGCGACATCACACTTTTAGATATATCTAGTTAATATATCTATAGAGAAATGGAGCTGAGCCCCACCGCCTACGTGATCCTCGGCATGGTCAGCCGCGAGCCCCGCTCGGGCTACGAGATCAAGGCGCTCGTCGACAAGACGACGCGCTACTTCTGGGCGGCGAGCTACGGGCAGATCTACCCGGAGCTGAAGCGGCTGGCCGAGCTGGGCCTGGTCGAGGGGCGCGACGAGCCGCGCGGCGAGCGCCGCCGCACCGTCTACGCGATCACCGCGGCCGGCACCGAGGCGCTGCGCGAGTGGCTGCGTCGGCCACCCGAGACCTACGAGGTGCGCGACGAGGGCCTGCTCAAGCTCTTCTTCGCCGGCGTCCTGCCGGCCGAAGAGGCCGCCGAGATCCTGCGCGCGATGCGCGCCCACCACCTCGAGCTGATCGAGCGCCTGCGGGAGATCGAGCCGAAGGCGGAAGAGAAACAGGACAGGACCGGCGACCCCTACCCGCTGATGGTTCTGCACGGGGGGATCGAGCTCAGCCAGTGGTTCGCGGACTGGTGCGAGCGGATGGAGGCCAAGCTGCTCGACCCGGCCGCGGCCGAGAGGAGCAGCTGATGTTCGACGCCCTGGCCCGCTTCGCCGACGGCAACCCGCGCCGCATCGGCGTCGCCGCGATCGCCTTCTTCATCCTCGCCGGCGCGCTCGGCGGCTCGGTCGCCAAGCGCCTCGATCCCTACGGCGCCGACGACCCCGCGACCGAGAGCGTGCAGGCGCGCGAGCGGCTCGAAGCCGCCGGCTTCCATGTCCCCGGCGCGATCGTCATGGTCACCGGCAAGCCGGTGGGCAGCCCGGCGATGCGGGCTCGGGTCGAGTCGATCGCCCGGCAGCTGCGCCGGCGCGCCGGCGTCGCCTCGGTCGCGGGCTACTACGAAACCGGCTCGCGGGCCTTCGTCTCCAACGACCGCCGCTCCACCTACCTGGCGGTCGGGCTCAAGCCGCGAGGCGACAAGCAGTGGCAGGCGGCGGGCGCGGCGATCGCCGACGCCTACAACGGCCGTCCCGGGGTCGCCGTCGGCGGCCCGGCGGTGGCGCAGGAGCAGGTCAACAATCAGGTCGAGAAGGATCTGCAGCGAGCCGAGATGCTCGCCTTCCCGCTGCTCTTCCTGCTCTCCCTGCTCTTCTTCCGCAGCCTCGTCGCGGCGCTGCTACCGGTGATGATCGGGGTGCTGGCGATCGTCGGCACCTTCCTCGTGCTCCGGCTGCTGAGCGAGGTCGGCTCGATCTCGATCTTCGCCCTCAACCTGACCACCGGGCTCGGGCTCGGGCTGGCGATCGACTACAGCCTCTTCATCGTCTCCCGCTACCGCGAGGAGATCGCCAAGAACGGTCCCGGCCTGGCCGCGATGCGGCGGGTGATGGCGACCGCCGGCCGCACCGTGCTCTTCTCCTCGCTGACGGTGGCGGCGGCGCTCGCCTCGCTGATCGTCTTCCCGCAGCGCTTCCTCTACTCGATGGGCTTCGGCGGCTCGCTGGTGACGCTGCTCGCCGCCGCGGTCTCGCTGACCGTGCTGCCCGCCGTCCTCACCCTGCTCGGCACCCGCGTCAACTCGCTCTCGCCGCGCTTCCTGCGGCGCCGCGCCGAGGCGGAGACGCGACCCGACGAGCAGGGCTTCTGGTACCGCCTCTCGCGCTTCGTGATGCGCCGGCCGGTGCCGGTCGCCACCCTCAGCGCGCTCTTCCTGATCGTCCTCGGCCTGCCCTTCTTCGGCATCAAGTTCACCGCCGCGGACCCCGCGATCCTCCCTCGGGACGCCAGCGCGCGCCAGGTCTACGACGCGATGCAGGGCGAATACCCGCCCTACCGCGACACGCCGATCTGGGTCAGCGTCGAAGGCGGGGGGGCGGCAGCCGTGGCCCGCACCCGGGCGCAGGTGCGGCGGGTCGACGGCGTCGCCGCGGTGCTGCCGCCCGAGCGCATCGCCCCCGGCCTGACCGTGATCGAGGCGATCTCCGGCGACAGCTTCCGCTCCGAAGCGAGCCAGTCGACGGTGGAAGCGATCCGCCGGATCGAGGTGCCCGGCGCCGGCGTCCTCGTCAGCGGCGCTACCGCGGACTTCGTCGACTTCCAGGCCAGCCTCGCCCGCCACCTGCCGGTGGCCCTGGCGATCGTCGTCGGCGCCACCCTCGTCATCCTCTTTCTGATGACCGGCTCGGTGGTGCTGCCGGTCAAGTCGCTGATCATGAACTTCCTCAACCTCAGCGCCGTCTTCGGCCTACTGGTGCTGATCTTCCAGGACGGGCGCCTCGAAGGCCTGCTCGCCTACACCAGCCAGGGGGCGCTCGAGCAGACGATGCCGATCCTGCTCTTCGCGGTGGCATTCGGGCTGTCCACCGACTACGCCGTTTTCCTGCTGTCCCGGATCAAGGAGGCGCGGGACAACGGCGCCTCGGACTCCGAGTCGGTGGCGCTCGGGCTGGAGCGGACGGGCCGAATCGTCACCGCGGCGGCCCTCCTGTTCTCGATCG
>JBLMYD010000003.1:0-3213 GCA_050258095.1 Chloroflexota bacterium | reverse complement strand
GGTTCCAGCTCGGCACCTCGTTGACGGTGAAGGCGACCATGTCGGCGATCAGCCGCATCGAGGGCTCGGGCGGGAAGGCGTAGGTGCCGCGCGAGAGGTACTCCTTGATGATGTCGTTCTGCGTCGTCCCCTTCAGCTTGGCGCGCTCGACGCCGTTCTCCTCGGCGACGGTGACGTAGAGGCCGAGCAGCCAGGCCGCCGTCGCGTTGATCGTCATCGAGGTGTTCATCTCGTCGAGCGGGATGCCGTCGAAGAGCTGGTGCATGTCGCCCTTGTGGGCGATCGAGACGCCGACCTTGCCGACCTCGCCGCGGGCGAGCACGTGGTCCGGGTCATAGCCCGTCTGCGTCGGCAGGTCGAAGGCGACCGAGAGCCCGGTCTGACCCTTGGCCAGGTTGCGCCGGTAGAGCTCGTTCGAGCGCCGGGCGTCGGAGTGCCCGGCGTAGGTGCGCATCACCCAGGGGCGGTCGGGCTCTGGCAGGCGGTGCTCGCTCACGCTCCCAATCTTATTTGGGCCGCCCCGAAATCCGCCGTTCACGGCCCGGCGACCCGCATCTTTCGCCCCGGCCTGTGTTTAGGCTGCGAGATCGTGAAGCACCTACGCACAGGCGCGATCGTCGGCGTGCTCGTCGTCGCGACGGCCCTCGTTCCCGTCGCCGCCGCCGGCGTGGTCGGCATCTACCGCAACCCGATGGACAGCAAGGGCCAGCTCGGGCAGATCGTCAAGCTCTCCGGCGCCCGCTGCGGTCGCACCGGCACGGGGCACGCCCTGCGCGTCACCATCGGCAAGCAGACGAAAGAGTGCTCCTACGCCACGCCGGCGGTTGGCCGCGACCTCGAGATCGCCGCCACCGAGCGACTGCTCAGCACGACTCCCAAGTCGCTGCAGAAGGCGACCTACCTGGCGCTGAACCTGCGCGCCGGCGGCGGGGCGCGCTACCAGCTCGTCGTCTTTCCGCTGCAGCGCAAGACGCAGCTGCGCAAGGTCCGCGCCGACGGGACGATCGCCTATCTGGACATCGAGAAGGGCGTCAGCCAGGTGCAGGGCCTCGACAAGGCCAACAAGCTGCGCCTGCGCGCCTTCAACGTCACCGAAGGTCCGGAAAAGGGCGACTGCCGCCTGCGCGCCTTCGTCGGCGGCAAACTGGTCTCCAACGTGGTCGACGAAGGGGCCGGCGACCTGCAGGGCCGCGCCTCCGGCTTCTCGGTCGGCTCGGCGAAGATCGCCAGGGGCGCGCAGGCCAGCTTCGACGACGTCGTCGTCCGCATGCCCAGCCCGTTCTGATCTAGGCGCGGGACCCGGCGCTAGCTTTTTTCGAGAGCCGCCGCGGTGACGCGGTAGATGTGTTCGACGGCGCCTCGCCGCCGCTTGGTTTCGACCAGCTCGATGCAGCCGAGTTGCTTGAGCACGCGGACGTGGTAGGCGACCGTGCGGAGGTCGGCGTCGAGCCGCGCCGCGATCGCCTTGGGGCTGGCGACGCCGTCGGCGATCAGGTGAAGGGCCTTTGCCCGCAGCGAGTTCGAGAGGGCCTTGGCGAGGCTCTGCTCGATCGAGATGGGGCGCGGTCCCACGGGCTCTAACCTCCGACTGGATTGCGAATGGTCAGAGGGAGTCTAATCAATAATTAACTTGAGTAGTTAAGTCCACATTGGGCGGGACGATGCGAAGGACGGCGCCCAGCCCGGTGAATTCCCATTGCCAGGGAGCCGAATTTCCGCATAATGCGACTGATGTCGACGACGACGGTTGAGCGGCCCCGGCTGGGGGGTCCCGGTTCGGATCTGGGCGGGGAGTGGCGGGTGATCGTCCGCAACGACGACCACAACACCTTCGACCACGTCGCCGAGACCCTCGCTCGGGTGCTTCCCGGCGTCAGCCTGGACCAGGGGCACCGGCTGGCCGAAGCAATCCACAACACCGGCCAGGCGATCGTCTGGAGCGGGCCGCGCGAGCCCGCCGAGCACTACTGGCAGCAGCTCGACTCGGCCGGGCTGACGATGGCGCCCCTAGAGCGGGCTTGAGACGCTGAGCGTCCCTACTCGGCGGCGACGAGCGTGTGCCAGGTGGGCAGGATCGGCAGGTCGTAGAGGTCGATCGCTGCAGCCCGCGCCGCCTCGATCTCCTCCGAGAACCAGTAGCGCTCGAAGTCGCTGCGGCTCTCCCAGACCGAGGTCTGGCGGATCGCCAGCGGGTCGTCGTCGGAGCGGGTCAGCGACCAGCTCTTGGCGCCGAAGGCGGGCATCCGCGCCGCCGCCGGCTCCCAGAGGTCGAGAAAGCGGTCCGCCCGGAAGGGGGCGACGTGCCAGTCAAGTACGCAAACTTCAGCCATCTCTAAGCTCCCACCTCGGCCCGGATCGCGCCCGGGCCGTCGACGTTGCGGCCCTCGTCCTCGGACTCGGCCCCGACCAGGATCGAGATCTTGCCGAGGTGCTTGTTTTCGTGCAGCAGCTGGTGCGCCTCGGCGACCCCGTCGAAGCCCATCGTCTTCCAGATCACCGGCCGCACCTTGCCCTCCGCCATCAGCTGGTTGGCGCGCATGCACTCGTAGGCGTTGGCGAAGTGCGAGCCGAGGATCTGTTTCTGGCGCATCCACAGATAGCGCACGTCGAAGTCGAGCTGGAAGCCCGAGGTCGCGCCGCAGATGACGACCTTGCCGAACGGCTTGACGACGAAGACCGAGGTCGGGAAGGTCGCTTTGCCGACGTGCTCGAAGACGATGTCGGGGGCGTCGCCGAGGATCTCCTTGACCCGCTTGGCGAAGGCGCGTGAGGCCTTGAAGCGCTCCTTGTCGGCGGCCGGGTCGGCGAGGTTCGCGTCGGTCCGCATCATCTCGCCGAACTCGTTGCGGTCGATGTAGTCGACGGCGCCGAGCTGCTTGACCAGCTCGCCCTTCTCGGCGGAGGAGACGACGCCGACCGCGTTGGCGCCGGCCGCCTTGCAGATCTGGGTGGCGAAGACGCCGAGCCCGCCGGCGGCGCCCCAGATCAGCACGTTGTGACCTGCCTGCAGCTTGCACTGGTCGATCAGCATCCGGTAGGCGGTGAAGTAGGTGAGCCCGTACGCTGAGGACTCAGCCCAGGAGAGGTTCTGGGGCTTGGGGAGCAGCTGCTGCGCCTGGACCTTGGTGAACTGGGCGAAGGAGCCCCAGGTCGTCTCGTATCCCCAGATCATCTGGCTGGGCGCGGCGAGCGGGTCCAGGCCGTGCACCTCGA
>JBLMYD010000002.1:0-21247 GCA_050258095.1 Chloroflexota bacterium | reverse complement strand
GACGGGCCTAAAACCGACGCATAGCGGCGGTTTTAGGCCCGTCGGCCGGGAGCGGGGAGGGGCGGTGGTAATGTCGCTTGGCCGTGAGCGAGCTACCCGACAACTTCCAGACCGCCCCCCTCGCCGAGGTCGATCCCGAGATCGCCGCGGTGCTCGAGGGCGAGCTGCGCCGCCAGCAGGGCACGCTGGAGATGATCGCCTCGGAGAACTTCGTGCCGCAGGCGGTGCTCGACGCGGTCGGCTCGGTGCTGACCAACAAGTACGCCGAGGGCTACCCGGGCCGACGCTACTACGGGGGCTGCGAGGAGGTCGACGTCGCCGAGCGGCTGGCGATCGACCGCGCCAGGGAGCTGTTCGAGGCCGAGCACGCCAACGTCCAGCCCCACGCCGGCGCCCAGGCCAACAACGCGGTCTACATGGCGCTGCTCGAACCGGGCGACACGTTCCTCGGTCTCGCGCTCGACCATGGCGGCCACCTCAGCCACGGGATGAAGATCAACGTCAGCGGCAAGCTCTACAACCCGGTGCCCTACCACGTCAGTCGCGAGGACCTACGCGTCGACATGGAGGAGGTCGAGCGGCTGGCGAACGAGCACCGCCCGGCGCTGATCGTCGCCGGCTGGTCCGCCTACCCGCGCCAGCTCGACTTCGCCGCCTTCCGCGAGATCGCCGACTCGGTCGGCGCCAGGCTGATGGTCGACATGGCCCACTTCGCCGGCCTCGTCGCCGCTGGCGAGCACCCCAACCCGGTGCCGCACGCCGACGTCGTCACGACGACGATCCACAAGACGCTCTGCGGCCCGCGCAGCGGCATGATCCTCTGCCGCGAGGAACACGCCCAGGCGATCGACAAAGCGGTCTTCCCCGGCCAGCAGGGCGGGCCGCTGATGCACACGATCGCGGCCAAGGCCGTGGCGCTGAAGATCGCCGCCAGCGATCGGTTCCGCGCCCGCCAGCGGCAGACGATCGCCAACGCCAAGGCGCTCGCCGCCGGGCTGGAAGCCAACGGCGTCCCGGTGCTGACCGGGGGCACCGACGTCCACCTGGTCCTCGTCGACCTGACGCCGAGCGGCCTCGACGGCAAGACGGCCGAGACCCGCCTCGAGGAAGTCGGCATCACCGTCAACCGCAACGCGATCCCCTTCGACGAGCGGCCGCCGATGAACCCCTCCGGCCTGCGCATCGGCACCCCGGCGCTCACCACCCGCGGCCTGGTCGAGGAGGACATGGCCGAGATCGCCGCGGTGATCGCCACCGCTCTCTCGGACGAGTTCGAGGCGCAGAAGGACGCGTTGAGCGAGCGCACCCGCGCGCTGATGGAGCGCTACCCGCTGTACCCGCAACTCTCTGCGGCGACTGTTTAAGGCCCGGGTTTCTCAGGCTGGCAGAAGCCTGCACGTTGCGGGTATGGAGCGGGAAATTGGTTGTCGCGCGTCAACTGTAATTTGGGGAGGATGAATTCCCCTCTCGCGGCTGAAATGGCGCCGTTGTTGGGCCACCATCCCGTAGGCGCATCTACTGGGTACATGGCCGGTCATCGGGGCGACTGGCCAAAGCTCGTCGAAGAGGCAAGTCGCATCTCGAGCTTCGCCGTAGAGCTCACTGCGCTCGGAGAGGAGGAGCTTCCCGGGCTTCTGAGGTTCTTGGAGAGCGAGCCTCCCCTTCCCTTTCGCTACATAAGCGTCCATGGCCCCAGCAAGGGCCGCCTGATGCCGGAGGACGAGCTGGTGGCCTGCCTTGTTGGACTACCGGCGTTTGTCAGCGCCGTCGTGCTTCACCCGGATCAGATGGAAGACCCTGCGCGATATGCCCCCCTGGGAAGTCGATTGCTTGTCGAGAACATGGACTCCCGCAAGGTGGCTGGGAAGGACGGTGACGAACTCGAACTGATCTTCGGGATCCTGCCGGAAGCTGGCTTCTGTTTCGACATTGCCCACGAAAACATGTCCATCTCAGCTCGATGTCGCCAAGCTTGAGCCATATACCCCTTGAGGAGGAGCAGGAGAGACGCTTCGAGCCGCTGCTCAGTCGCTGCCGCGACGTTCCCTGGATTCTCGAGGCCGAGCCACCAAAACGCTGAGCCGCCTGGCATGAAACCGCTTGAGGCGCTCGCCCAGCACAGGACCGATGGGTTTCCGAATCTGCTGCGGGCTCGACAGGTGACGCAGAAGAGGTTGGATGAAATACGCAAGCGCCTTGCGGCAGTGTCGCTGGAACCGCGAGCAACGGTGGTCCTTTTCGGCTCTTGGGGACGTCAGGAGTTGACAGATCACAGCGACGATGACTGGGCCTTGCTCGTCGACGGGCCCGATGTGACAGGAGCCCGTTGCTCGATGAACGAGGTTGGTGAGTTGCTTGGAACCGGGAAGCGCAAGCCCGGTGAGCAGGGCAGCCGCTGGCGAAAAGCGCCTTGCGCGACAGGCGGAGCTTAATGTTGCGAAGCGCTCACTTCTCACCCTTGCCGCGTCGCTCCTTCCCCACGCCGGTCTTGGCCTGCCGTCGCTTGGCGGTTCAGGACATCTCCTCATTTCTGAGCGACGCGTTTCAGCTACCGGCACTTGATCGAATCGCATGGGCGTTCCTTGAGTTCGGGGCAACAGACGCGGGCGTGAGAGCCATGAATGCCTATGACGGGTTGTTCTGATGTTGATCTGGGTCGATTGCACGGCGGCTGCGCATCCGTTGGTGCTCAGGCCGATCGTCGAGCGGCTGGAAGCGCGGGGGCACGAGGTCTTCGTCACGGCGCGGGAGTACGGGCAGACGCTGGGGGTGCTCGATCGGCTGGGGATTCCCTACGAGGCGGTGGGACGCCACGCCGGCGCGTCGAGCCTGAAGAAGGGCGCGGCGGTGGCCGGCAGGTCGACGGCGCTCTCGCGGCTCGTCTGGAAACGGCGGCCCGACCTGGCGCTCGCCCACGGCTCGGTCGACCTGGCCCTGGTGTCGTCGGCGTTTCGCATCCCCTCGGTGCAGATGCAGGACTACGAGTTCGCGGGCTGGCAGCGGCAGGTCGCCTTCCGGGCCGCTCGGCGGGTGCTGGTCCCAGACTCGATCCCGGTTGAGCGGCTGCGCAGGGTCGGCGCCAAGGAGAGCAAGCTCTTCCGCTTCCCCGGTCTCAAGGAGGAGTACTACATGTCCGGCTTCGAGCCCGACCCCGCCGTGCTCGGCGAGCTCGGGCTGGACCGCGAGAAGGTGCTGGTCGTCGTCCGCCCGCCGCCGGAGACCTCGGCCTATCACGAGCGCAACGATCTCTACGACCGGGTGATCCAGCTGCTGGCCGGTTCCGGGGACGTGCAGGCGGTGGTCATTCCGCGGACCGAGGGCCAGGCTGCGGAGCTGCGCAAGTTCCGGTTCCCCAACCTGCGTGTCCCCGAGCGGGCGATCGACGCTCAGAGCCTGATCGCCTTCGCCGACCTCGTCGTCAGCGCGGGGGGGACGATGAACCGCGAGGCCGTCGCCCTCGGCACGCCCGTCTACACGACCTTCGCCGGCCGCATGGGCGGGGTCGACGAGGCGCTGATCGACGAAGGCCGCCTGCAGGTCCTCTCGAACCCCGACAGGCTGCCGCTGCGCAAGCGCGAGGCGCCGGTCGGCGTGCGCAACCCGCGCGACCCCGGCCTGCTCGCCGACGCCGTACTCGGCGCTGTCGCGTAACCGGGTGCAACGCGTTTGGGGTCAAATAGACCCCAAACGCGTTGCACCCGCTGGCGGGTTGAGTAGCCTGAGCTCGCCCGCCTTCCGACCGGGCTCCGCGACATGGCAGCGACCACCGACGCCGTCCTCGCCTTTCTCGTAGCGGCCGCGATCGCCTGGCTGCTCGTTCCGTACGCCGAGCGACTCGCCTTCCGCATCGGCGCGATCGACATGCCGAAGGAGCGCGGTCTGCACGACCGGCCGATGCCGCGCCTCTCCGGCCTGGCGATCTTCGCCGGCATCGAGGTCGCCGGCTGGATCTGGCTGCCCGGCGACGGCGAGAGCCGCTCGATCCTGCTCGGCGCCGCCGCGATCGCCGCCGTCGGCGTCGTCGACGACGTGCGCGGTCTGTCCGCCCTGCCGAAGCTCGCCGGCCAGGTCGGGGCGGCGCTGATTCCCGTGCTCGGCGGCGTCCGGCCCGACGTCCTCACGCTGCCCTTCCTCGGCGGCTTCCACCTGGGCTGGGCCGCCTATCCCCTGACCGTGATCGGGATCGTCGCCGTCGTCAACGTGATCAACTTCATCGACGGCGTCGACGGCCTCGCCGCCGGCGTCTGCACGATCGCCGCGATCGCCCTCGCGGTCATCGCCCTCTCGCTCGAACGCAACGCCGCCGGCGTCCTGGCGGCGCTGACCGCCGGCGGCGCCCTCGGCTTCCTCCGCCACGGCTTCCCACCGGCCTCGAGCTTCATGGGCGACACCGGCTCCAACCTGCTCGGCTACCTGCTCGCCACCGCCTCCGTGCAGGGGGCGCTGAAGACGAACGCGGTCGTCGCTCTCATCTTTCCCCTCGTCGTCCTCGCCGTGCCGATCCTCGACACCGGCTTCGTCGTCGCCAAGCGACTCAAGTACCGCCAGCCGATCTACCAGGCCGACAGCTGGCACTTCCACCACCGGATGGCCAACATCGGCTTCTCGCAGCGGCGCACCCTCGCCTACCTCTACGGCTGGACCCTCGCCCTCGCCGGGCTCGCGCTCGCCCTGCGCTTCGTCCCCTACAGCGACAACCACGGCCACTTCGACGTGCTCTGGACCGCGGTGATCGTCGCCTTCGGCCTGCTCGCGCTCGCCACCAGCGTCTACCTGATCTACGTGCTCGAGATCCTCAAGCTCCGCCGCGTCAGCAAGATCAACCCGGAGACCGGCGAATTCGAGGCCTTGCAGCCCGCTGAGAAGACCCCGCCCCAGCGCAGTTAGTAACAGGTTGTAACAAGGCTCACGAACCGGCTCTAGAAAGCCGATCGTCGGCCCTTTCGGATATAGTCGCCAGTCCGCCCGCCAGGTAGACGACGGGCGAATTTTATGTCTCCTCCCAAGTACGTCGACCTCGTGGTCCTTGCCGCAGCCCTCGCCGTTTTCCTGCTCGGCGGACTGCCCATGCTCGGCTTCGCCGTCGCCGCCGCCGTCTGGCTGGCGCAGCGGGGAATCCAGGTCCTCGCCGGCCGCCGAGCCGCCGCCGAGCTGGCCGCCGGCCGCCGCCAGCGGGCGATGGCGATCGTCGCCTCGACGACGCTCGGCCGCGTCTGGCTGATGGCGATCGCGGTCCTCCTCGCCGGCCTCGCCGAGCGCGAAGCGGGCCTCGCCGCCGGCATCCTGCTCGCCGCCCTCTTCACCGTCTCCTTCGCCGCCCAGGGCATCGCCCACCTCTTCGACGAACCGGAGGCGGGCAAGGCATGAGCACCAAGGCAAAGGTCTTCATCGGGGTCGGCACCTACTTCGCGCTCTTCATCCTGATGCTGCTGATCTTCGGCAGCAGCGGCAAGAACGAAGAGTTCCAGCCGCAGAACGAGTTCAAGCTCGAACCGTGGGTCTCGCTGCACCTGGGCGGCATCGACCTCAGCATCAACAAGGCCGTCCTCTACCTCGTCCTGGCCAGCGGCCTGACGATCCTGGCGATGGTCTGGATCAGCCGCCGCATGGGGGAACGACCGAACCGGACGCAGACGGCCATGGAGGTCGCCTACGACCTGACCAAGAACAACATCACCGGCGGCAACATGGACACGGCGACGGCGACGCGCTGGTTCCCCTTCCTCGCCGCGCTCTTCTTCTGGATCTGGTTCTCGAACATGATCGGCTTCCTGCCGCTGCCGACCAACACCGAGCACGAGGTCAGCGTCTTCGGCGTCAACATCCCCTCCTTCGCGATCTACGCCGCGACCGCCAACCTCTCGATCCCGCTCGTGCTCACCCTCGTGGTCTGGATCTCCTACCACGTCGAAGGGGTGCGCTCGAAGGGCCTGGTCAAGTACCTGGCCAGCTGGCTGCCGCCGGGCCTGGAGGAGATGAACCCGCTCGCCAAGGGGTTCATCTTCGTGATCGAGGCGATCTCGCACTTCGCGCGGCTGATCTCGCTCTCGGTGCGACTCTTCGCCAACATCCTCGCCGGCCACCTGCTGCTGCTCTTCATGGGCGGCGGGCTGGCGGTGCTGCTCGGGATCGCCGCGCTCGGCGCGCTGACCTTCCCGCTCGCCTTCTTCTTCTTCATCCTGGAGGTCGGCCTGATCGCCACCCTGCAGGCGTTTATCTTCTCGACCCTTACGGCCATCTACCTCGGCGGAGCGACCTCCGCCAGCCACTAGCAAAGGAGCGCTACTTCAAATGGACCTGTCCCCTGTTGCCGCCGCGATCTCGGACGAAGGGATCGAAGCCGCCGGTAAGGCGATCGCCCTCGGCGTCGGCGCCGGCCTCGGCTCGATCGGCGCCGGTGTCGGCATCGGCATCATCTTCGGCAAGGAGATCGAGTCGGTCGCCCGCCAGCCGGAGATGAAAGACGAGCTGCAGAGCATCCGCTGGCTCGGCTTCGCCCTGACCGAGGCCGTGGCCTTCTACACGTTCATCTTCGGCCTGATCGCCTTCTTCCTCTAGGTCGGTCGCGTGGAGCTCATCGGTCACATAGCCGCGCTGGTTCCGCTCGCCGCCAAGGGGAGCGAAGAAGGCGGCAGCTTCCTGGTCTCGCCCGGGCTCGGGCTGATGATCTGGACGCTGGTCCTCTTCCTCTTCACGATGTGGGTGCTGAACAAGCTCGCCTTCCCGAAGATCCAGGAAGCCCTGGACCGGCGGGCGAAGACGATCGCCGAGTCGATCGAGGCGGCCGAACGGCAGCGCAAGGAATCCGACGAGCTGCTGGCGGAGTACCGCGAGCGTCTCTCCGAGGCCCGCGAGCAGGCCGACGACATCATGGCCCGCGCCCGCAAGGCCGCGGAGACGGCAGAAGCCGAGGCGACCGCCGCCGGCAAGGAGAAACGCGACGAGCTGGTCGCCGCCGCCAAGCGCGACATCGAGGCCGAGACGCGGCGCTCGCTCGAGCAGATCCGCAAGGAGGTCGCCGACCTCACCGTGCTGGCGACCGAGAAGGTCACCCGCAAGGCCCTCGACGAGGACGACCAGCGCCGCCTCGTCGAGGAGGCGCTCGCCGAGGTCGACTTCTCGGCCCTGGAGGGGTCCAACAACTGATGGCCGAGGCAGCTCGCGTATACGCCGAGGCGCTCTTCGACGTCGCCAGGGAGAAGGGCAAGCTCGACGCCGTCCGCGACGAGCTCGGCCAGTTCGCCGACGCCGTCGATGGCGACCGCGACCTGCAGGTCTTCTTCTTCAGCCCCTACTTCTCCTCGGCGGAGAAGGCGGCCGGGTTGAAGCGGGCCGTGAGCGGCGCCGACCCGGAGCTGCTCAACTTCCTCGAGCTGCTGATCGAGAAGCAGCGGATGCCGGAAGTCTTCCGCATCCGGCGCCAGCTCGACGAGCTGTGGAAGAAGGAGAACCGCCGCATCGAGGTGACGGTGACCAGCGCCGTCGAGCTCGATCCCGCGGTGGTCGAGAAGGTGGGCGAGGAGATCGAGCGCCAGACCGGCCGGAAGGTCGAGCTGGCGAGCCGCGTCGACGGCGAGATCCTCGGCGGAATCGTCCTGCAGGTCGGCAACAAGGTCCTCGACGCGAGCATTCGCGCTCGCTTGGAGAAACTTCGAAAGAGCGTCGCGCAGGCGGCGTAAGGAGGAAGAAAGCACCCGATGGAGATCAAGCCCGACGAGATCGCATCGATTCTGCGCGAGCGGATCGAGGGACTGGACACCGAATCCGCCGACCTCGCCGAGGTCGGCACCGTGCTCTCGGTCGCCGACGGCATCGCCCGGATTCACGGCCTCGACAACTGCATGGCACTGGAGATGCTCGAGCTGCCGCACGGCGTCACCGGCCTCGCCCTCAACCTCGAGGAGGACAACGTCGGCGCTGTCCTCTTCGGCGAGTGGGACAAAGTCGTCGAGGGCGACACCGTCAAGCGCACCGGCCACCTGCTGCGGATCCCCGTCGGCGACGAGCTGCTCGGCCGCATGGTCGACCCGCTCGGCCGGCCGCTCGACGACAAGGGCGAGGTGGCGACCACGCAGACGCGCCCGGCCGAGTTCAAGGCCCCCGGCGTCGTCCAGCGCCAGCCGGTCACCGAACCGGTGCAGACGGGCCTGATGTCGATCGACGGGATGATCCCGATCGGCCGCGGCCAGCGAGAGCTGATCATCGGCGACCGCCAGACCGGCAAGACGGCGATCGCGGTCGACAC
Organism: Chloroflexota bacterium; assembly: GCA_050258095.1. Lineage (GTDB taxonomy): Bacteria > Actinomycetota > Thermoleophilia > Solirubrobacterales > 70-9 > VRUE01. The sequence goes on along the minus strand of JBLMYD010000002.1, from coordinate 13,002 downwards.
GATCATCAACAACCGCGACAAGGACATGGTCTGCATCTACGTCGCGATCGGGCAGAAGATGTCGACCGTCGTGCAGCTCAAGCAGGTGCTGGAAGAGAACGGCGCGATGGAGAACACGATCATCGTCGCCGCGCCGGCCGACGAGGCGGCGCCGATCAAGTTCATCGCCCCCTACGCGGGCTGCGCGATGGGCGAGCACTTCCTCTACAACGGCAAGGCGGCGCTCTGCGTCTACGACGACCTGACCAAGCACGCCTACGCCTACCGGCAGATGTCGCTGCTGCTGCGGCGCCCGCCCGGCCGCGAGGCCTACCCGGGCGACGTCTTCTACCTGCACTCGCGCCTGCTCGAGCGGGCGGTGAAGCTCAACGACGACCTCGGCGGCGGCTCGCTGACGGCGCTGCCGATCATCGAGACCCAGGCCTCCGACGTCTCCGCCTACATCCCGACCAACGTGATCTCGATCACCGACGGCCAGATCTTCCTCGAGTCCGACCTCTTCTACTCCGGTGTGCGGCCGGCGATCAACGTCGGCATCTCGGTCTCGCGGGTGGGCGGCAACGCGCAGACGAAGGCGATGAAGAAGGTCGCCGGCAAGCTGCGCCTCGACCTCTCGCAGTACCGCGACCTCGAGGCCTTCGCCCAGTTCGGCTCCGAGCTCGATCCCGAGACCCAGAAAGCGCTGGGTCGCGGCGAACGGCTGGTCGAGCTGCTCAAGCAGAAGGAGCGCGAACCGCTCGAGGTGGCCGACCAGGTGGCGGCGATCTACTCGGGCACCGGCGGCTTCCTCGACCGGATCAAGGTCGAGCGCGTCGGCGAGTTCCTCAAGGACCTGCGCATCCGCCTGCACGCCGAGAAGGCCGAGCTGCTGGCGCGGATCGGCGAGACCGGCAAGCTCGAGGAGGCCGACGAGGAGGAGCTGGGCGCGGCGATCCGCGAGTTCGTCGACGACTTCGGTCCCGACTTCGACGAGCACGGCGACCCGGTCGAGGCGGGGGAGTCGGATCGGATTCGGTCCGAGGAGGAGCGGGCCAAGCCCTCTCGTGTTGAGGAGACAGAGAAGGAGGCCTCGGTCGCGTGAAGGCGGGCGGGTCTGAGCGCACCTGGGCCAGCGGGTCCTGTCACCGTTTTGGTGCCACCACCCGCTGCGGGGGCGGCTGGCGCCGCCTCCTCGGGGTGGTCCCCCAAAACGGCGCCACCCGCCGGCAGATGCGTCTGCAGCACTCCCACCACTTGCTCCGCGGGGCTTCCAGCTCTCGGTGTGCTGCGAGGCGTTTGCTCCCCTCGATACCCCTGACCCCCGCCGGGACCTAGGGAAAAGCTTCTATGGCTACGCAGAAGGACGTCAAGAATCGGATCGCGTCGATCAAGAACATCAACAAGATCACGCGGGCGATGGAGATGGTCGCGGCGGCGCGGCTGCGCCGCGCCGAGCAGCGGATCGAGCAGCTGCGCCCCTACGCGCAGTCGATGCGCAAGCTCACCCGCCGCGCCGCCGAGCAGGCCGGCGGCGTGCCCCGCGTGCCGGTCCTGGTCGAGCGCGAGGAGGAGAAGCGCGTCGGCGTCGTCCTGATCACCGGCGACCGCGGTCTCGCCGGCGCCTTCAACACGAACGTGATCCGCGACGGCCTGCGGCTCGAGCGCGAGCTCGGCGAGGAGGGCAAGGAGACCGCCTTCTCCGCCGTCGGCCGCAAGGGCGTCTCGGCCCTGACCTTCCGCAAACGCGAGCCGCGCACCTCCTACGCCGGCTTCACCGACCGGCCCGGCTTCGCCAACGCGCGCGAGATCGGCGAGGAGCTGACCGCGCGCTACGTCGACGAGGACCTAGACCGCGTCGAGCTCGTCTACAACCACTACGTCTCGCCGCTCACCCAGCACGTCTGGCGGCAGACGCTGCTCCCCCTGCAACAGGCCGACGTGATCGGCGAGGGCGTCGCCGAGGAGGAAGCGGAGAGCGAGGAAACCGAGATCGAGAGGGCGCACAGCAGCTCGATCTGGGAGTACGAGCCCGAGGCCGAGGAGCTGCTCGGCAAGCTGATTCCCGAGTACGTCAACATCTCGGTCTACCGGGCGCTGCTGGAGTCCGCCGCCTCGGAGCTGGGGGCGCGGATGACCGCGATGCGCAACGCGGCCGAGAACGCGGAGGAGATGATCGGCGACCTGACCCTGGAGATGAACCGGGTCCGGCAGGCCGAGATCACGCAGGAGATCCTCGAGGTAGTCGCCGGCGCCGAGGCGCTTGGATAGAGACTGAGAACAAGAGAGAAAAGGAACCAATGTCTGAGAGCATGAGCGGTAGCAAGGGACAAAACGTCGGGAGAGTCGAGCAGGTGACGGGCGTCGTCGTCGACGCTGTCTTCCCGGACAAGCTGCCGGAGATCTACTCGGCCGTGAAGATCGAGATGGACGGCGGCGACGACGCCAATCTAGGCGAGCTCATTTGCGAGGTGCAGCAGCACCTCGGCGACGACCGCGTGCGCACCGTCGCGATGGACGCCACCGACGGCCTGCAGCGCGGCGACAAGGTCGTCGACACCGGCGGCCCGATCACGGTCCCGGTCGGCGACGCGACCCTGGGCCGCATCTTCAACCTGCTGGGCGAGCCGATCGACCTCGGCGAGCCGGTCCAGGCCGAGGAACGCTGGCCGATCCACCGGCCCGCGCCGGAGGCCTCGGAGCTGGCGCCGACCCAGGAGATCCTCGAGACCGGGATCAAGGTGATCGACCTGCTCGCGCCCTACGCCAAGGGTGGCAAGGTCGGCCTCTTCGGCGGCGCCGGCGTCGGCAAGACCGTGCTGATCCAGGAGCTGATCCGCTCGATCGGCGAGGAGCACGAAGGCCTCTCCGCCTTCTGCGGCGTCGGCGAGCGCTCGCGCGAGGGCAACGACCTCTGGCTCGAGATGAAGGAGTCGGGCGTGATCGACAAGACGATGCTCGTCTTCGGCCAGATGAACGAGCCGCCGGGCGCCCGCCTGCGCGTCGCCCTCTCCGGGCTGACGATGGCCGAATACTTCCGCGAGCAGGGTGGCCAGGACGTGCTGCTCTTCATCGACAACATCTTCCGCTTCGTCCAGGCCGGCTCGGAGGTCTCGGCCCTGCTCGGGCGCATGCCCTCCGCCGTCGGCTACCAGCCGACGCTGGAGACCGAGATGGGCGAACTGCAGGAGCGGATCACCTCGACCGAGCGCGGCTCGGTCACCTCGGTGCAGGCGATCTACGTTCCCGCCGACGACCTCACCGACCCGGCGCCGGCCTCGGTCTTCGCCCACCTCAACGCGACGACGACGCTCTCGCGGGCGATCTCCGAGAAGGGGATCTACCCGGCGGTTGACCCGCTCGACTCGACCTCGACGATCCTCAAGCCCGAGGTCGTCGGCGAGGACCACTACCGGACCGCGACCGAGGTGCAGGAGGTGCTGCAGCGCTACAAGGAGCTGCAGGACATCATCGCCATCCTCGGCATCGACGAGCTTTCCGACGAGGACAAGCAGACGGTCTCGCGGGCGCGCAAGATCGAGCGCTTCCTCTCGCAGCCGTTCTTCGTCGCCGAGCAGTTCACCGGCCGCAGCGGCGAGTACGTGCCGGTGGCGGAGACTGTGCGCGGCTTCCGCGAGATCCTCGACGGCGAGCACGACGACCTGTCCGAGGGCGCCTTCTACATGAAGGGCGGCATCGACCAGGTCACCGCCGAGGCGGGAGCGGCGGCAGCCGCCTAGGGAGCGAGCGATGGCCGCCAAGCACATGGTCGACGTCGAGGTCCTCACCCCGGAGGGGGAGGTCTTCAGCGGCGAGGTGCGCCAGGTCTCGACCCGCACCGCGGGCGGCGAGCTCGGCATCCTCGCCAACCACGCGCCGCTGCTCGCGGCGCTGCGCCCGACCGAGCTGCGCCTGCACGTCAGCGACTCCGAGACCAAGCGCTACGCCCAGGCCCACGGCTGGCTGCAGGTCTTCGGCAACCGGGCCAAGCTCCTGATCGAGGAGGCGATCCCGCCCGAGCAGCTCGACGTCGCCACCCTCAGAGAGCAGCTCGCCGACGCCGAACAGCGCCTGGCCGAGTCCGAGGAGGGCAGCGGCAAGCGGCTGCGCGCCGAGAAGGACCGGGCGCGGTCCGAGGCGTTCCTCGCTATCGCGCAGAGCCAAGGACCCGATTCACACTAACTTAGATCCTATGCTAAATTTAGCTTCTCTTCTAAATTTAGATAGGAGGCTAAGGAGCTATGAATGCTGTCGAGTTCAAGAACCCGTATCGGCCGGGCGCGGGCCATATGCCTCCCTACCTGGCGGGGCGCGAGCGTGAGTACGCCGAATTCGACCGTCTGCTCGAGCAGGACGAGATCCTCGAGAATCTCGTCCTCACCGGCCTTCGGGGCGTCGGCAAGACGGTCCTGCTTGAGACGTTCAAGCCGCGCGCGACAGAGCGGGGATGGCTCTGGGCATCGGCAGACCTATCCGAGTCGGCCAGTATCAGCGAGACAGCCCTCGCCCAGCGGCTGCTGGCCGACCTCGCCCTAATCAGCTCCTCCGCGACCGTCGCCAATCCGGAGCGCGACAAGGCGGTCGGCTTCGCCGCGCCGGATCAACCCGACGAGGTTCCGCTGACGCATGACGTGCTGGCCGGCCTCTACGAAGATACCCCCGGGTTGATCGCCGACAAGATCAAGGCGACGCTGGAATTCGCCTGGGAGCATCTGAGGGACCAGGGGCAGCACAAGGTGATCTTCGCCTACGACGAGGCCCAGAACCTGTCCGATCACGCCGAAAAGGAACAGTTTCCGCTCTCGGTGCTGCTGGATGTCTTCCAGTCGATTCAGAGGAAGGGGATTCCCTTCATGCTGGTTCTCGCCGGGCTCCCCACCCTGTTTCCCAAGCTGGTCGACGCCAGGACCTATGCCGAGCGGATGTTTCGCGTGATGACCCTGGCGAAGCTCGGTCCCGAGGAGAGCCGGGAAGCGATCCTGAAGCCGATCGAGGTTGCTGGCTGTCCGGTGACGCTCACGCCGGAGTCGGTCGAAATCATCGTCCACGAGTCGTCGGGCTACCCCTACTTCATTCAGTTCATCTGCCGCGAGGTCTACGACGTCTTCATTCGCCAGCATGCGGACGACGAGCGCAAGAGCGTGCCGATCGAGGCGATCCAGCACAAGCTCGATGTCGATTTCTTCGCTGGTCGCTGGGCCAAGATCACCGACCGGCAGCGGGAACTTCTCTGGGTGGTGGCGCACCTGGACCATGCGGATGAGGAATTCACCATCCAGGAGCTCACCGAGGCGGCGAAGGGACTGCTGGCCAAGGCGTTCTCGCCCAGCCACGCAAACCAGATCCTCGCCAGCCTTGCCGAGCGCGGCATGATCTACAAGAACCGACAGGGCAGGTACTCGTTCGCGGTTCCCCTGCTAGGGCGGTTCATCATTCGGACCTATCAGCCGACAGGGGCGAAGCCGGTCGCCGACGGGTCGGTCTGGTGATCGCTATGAGCGATGAGCTTGTGGCGCTCGCCGAAAGGCTGATCGGGTATGAGACCTCCTCGCCCGAGGCGGTGCTGGAATGCGCCGGCTTCGTCAAGGGCTGGCTCGAGGCGCGGGGAATCGAGACGAGGAGCGAGGAGGCGCGGGGGCTGCCCGTGCTGCGGGCGGAAGTGGGCCCGGAGGGGGCGCCGACGGTCGTCCTGCACGGCCACCTAGACGTGGTGCCGGGGCAGGCGGGGCAGTTCGAGCCGCGGGTCGAGGGCGATCGGCTCTACGGGCGGGGCGCCTACGACATGAAGGGCGCGCTGGCGGCGATGATGCTGAGCACGGCGGCGATGTCCGGCCAGGACGGCGTCCGCGTGCGGCTCGGGATCGTCGGCGACGAGGAGGCCGAGGTCGAAGCGGAGCGCGGCAGCGACCACCTGGTCGACGGCGGCTTCGTCGGCGACTTCGCGATCACCGGCGAGCCGACCGACCTGCACATCGGCGTCGAGGCCAAGGGCGTGCTGGCGCTGCGGGTCGAGATCAGCGGCGTCGCCGCCCACGGAGCGACCCCCTGGCTCGGCGACAACGCGATCCTGCGCGCGATCGAGGTTTTCCGCAGCATCGAGTCGCTACCTTTCGCAAGGCACAGCTCCGAGCTGTTCGACCGCCCCTCGATCAACCTTGGCCGGATCATGGGCGGCGACGCGCTCAACAAGGTTCCCGATCGGTGCGCCATCGACGTCGACATCCGCTACCTGCCTGACCAGGACCCGGCGACCGTGCTCGAGCAGGTGCGCGGCATCGCGGGGATCGAGGTCGAGCGGCTGTTCACCCGGCCGCCGGCGATCGTCGACCGCGACCTGCCCTTCGTGCGGGCGCTGCGCGACGCCGCGGCCTCCCATCACGACGGGGAGCCGATGAGCGTCGGTCGCGACGGCGCCTCCGACGCGGTCTCCTTCCTGCGCGTGGGCGTTCCCGCGGTCGAGTTCGGCCCGGTCGGGGAAGGGCACCACGGGCCGGCCGAGTGGGTCTCGGTCTCCTCGCTGCGGGCCTACCGGCAGGCGCTCGACACGTTCCTGCGCTCGCTTCCGGCCAACCTCGACGATTGAGCGGCGATGATTGAGCCCGTCTTCTCCAAGCCGCCCCCCGAGGGCGACCACGAGCCGCCGCCGAAGCGCAAGCGCTACTGGTGGCGCTTCACGCTCGGCTCGCTGCTGATCGTCGTCGCGGTAGCCGCCGCCACGGCGACGAGCATCCTCCTCTATGTCGGCAGCATCGCCGACGCCCTCTCCCACAACGACGTCTACAAGCGCCAGCTCGAGCATAAGCTGGCCCAGGTCCACGGCGGCGCGCCGGAGAACATCCTCATCCTCGGCTCCGACAAACGCGCCAACCTGAAGGGAGACCCGGGCCGCTCGGACACGACGATCCTGCTGCGCCTCGACCCCAACACCAACGCGATCGCCGTGATGTCGATCCCGCGCGACCTCAAGGTCGAAATCCCCGGCTATGGGACCGAAAAGTTCAACGCCGCCTACACCTTCGGAGGGCCGAAACTGACGCTGCAGGTGGTCAAGGAACTGACCGGCCTGCAGATCAACCACGTCGTCAACGTCGACTTCCTCGGCTTCGTTCGCGCCGTCGACGCGATCGAATGCGTTTACACCGACATCGACCGTCGCTACTACCACTCGAATCTCGGCGTGCCGCCTTCCGAACAGTATTCGGAAATCGACGTCAAGCCGGGCTATCAGCTGCTCTGCGGCAAGAAGGCGCTGGAGTACGTGCGCTACCGGCACACCGACACCGACATCGTCCGCTCGGCCCGCCAGCAGGACTTCCTCAGCGCCGCCCGGCAGCGGGTGCCGATCAAGGATCTCCTGCTAGGCAAGAATAAACTGCTCGACATCTTCACCGAATACACGACCTCCGACATCAGCGATGCGGGCACGATGATCCAGGTGCTCGACCTCTTCATCGAATCCCGCAACGCCGCGATCAAGGAGGTCCACTTCCCGGCCGAACTCGGCCCCAGCTACGTCTACGCCACCCCGGAAGCGATCCACGAAGCGGTCGAGAAGTTCCTCGGGATCGAAGCCAGCGGCGGGCCGCGCGGCTCGCTCGAAGAGATCGGGCCGTCGAAGAAGAAGGGCGGCAAGCACGGCGGCAAGAAGCACGCGCCGAAGCCGCACATCGCCAAGCCCAAGCCCCCCGGCAGCGACGGCCTCGTGCCGGCGCACGAAGCCGGCCTGCTCGAGGCCAAGTCGGCCGCGCGCAAGGTCAGCTCGGGCTTCCCGGTCTTCTACCCGACGCGGCTGCCCTCGGGCGCCTACTACGTGGAAAGCAACTCCTACGAACACGTCCAGGACCCGCGCGTGTACCACCTCAAAGACACCGGCGGCAAGCGTCACGGCGCCTACCGGATGGTCGTCGAGTGGCCGCTCTCCGACGGCATCCACTACTTCGGCGTGCAGGGTATTCAGGGTTGGGAAGATCCGCCGATATTGAATAACCCGAGCCTGACCAAGACGATCCACGGGCGCGAATACGAGATCTTCGTAGACGGCGACCGGTTGCCGGTCGTCGCCTGGCACCGGGGTCACAACACCTACTGGATCGCCAACGACCTGCTCAACACCTTGACCAACGACCAGATGATCGGAATCGCCCGCTCGGCAAGCGTGCTCATCCCCAACCCGAAGCCGAAGAAGGGCCGGGCGGGCCTGTGAGCGCCGGCAAGGAGTCGATCGGCGTCGTCGGCGTCGGCTGGGTCGGCCTCGTCACGGCCGCCTGCTTCGCCGAGCTGGGCCACCCGGTCGTCGCCCGCGACATCGTCGCCGAGAAGGTCGAGATGCTGAGCCGCGGCGAGACGACGATCCACGAGCCGGGCCTCGACGCGCTGCTCGCCCGCAACGCGGAGCGGCTCACCTTCACGACCGAGATGGGCGAGCTGCTCGAGGCGGCGCGCCTGCTCTTCGTCTGCGTCGACACGCCGCCGACATATTCCGGGGACGCCGACCTGTCGCGGGTGCGCTCGGTGGTCGCCGACCTTCCCGGCAGGGACCACGTCCTGGTGATGAAGAGCACGGTTCCGGCCGGCACCGGCGAGTCGATCCGCCGCGACAGGCCCGGCCTGCCCTATGTCTCCTGCCCGGAGTTCCTCAAGGAGGGCACGGCGGTGGCGGACTTCATGCACCCCGATCGGGTGGTGATCGGCGCCGATCCTGGTGACGAGGAGGCCGGCGACGCGGTCGCGGCCCTCTACGAGCCGCTCGGCGGCGCGATCGTCCGCACCGACGTCGCCAGCGCCGAGATGATCAAGCTCGCCTCCAACGCCTTCCTGGCGACCAAGATCTCCTTCGTCAACGAGATCGCCAACGTCTGTGAGGAGGTCGGGGCCGACGTCGCCGAGGTCGCCCGCGGCATGGGTCTCGACCAGCGGATCGGTCCGGCCTTCCTGCGTGCCGGGATCGGCTACGGCGGCTCGTGCTTCGTCGGCGAGGAGACCGTGCTGATTCGTCATCACGGAACCCCGAAGCTGGTGACATTTGCGGAGCTATGGGCCCTTGTGGCGGACGACGAGGCGACGGGGCGCGGTAAGGCTGCTGACGGCGGAGAGGCGATCTCCCCAGAAGATCTTTGGGCGTGGTCCTGGCTGCCGGGGGAGAGAGAGGCGGAGTGGATGCCGGTTACCGTGCTGACCCGGCGAACATACCGAGGCGAGATGGTCGAGCTCCGGACCAAGATGGGGCGTCGACTTCGAGTCACTGCCGATCACCCGATCGTCGTTGGAGACGGCGAGGACGACGAGGTCGTGACAACCGTTCGGGCCGACGAGCTGTCCGAAGGCGATTGGCTCCCGCTCGCCGGGGGTGGGCTCGACGGATACGCGCCGTCCGTCTATTCCGTAGTTGCCGCCGTTGAAGATGCGGTTCCTGTCGATGACGTGATCGTGCGGCCCGAGCGGCGTGAGATCGAGGCATTGCGCGCGCTCGCCCCGCGAGACCGGACGGCCTTGATAGATCATCCACGCGGGGGAGCGCAGAGGATGGGTGACATCAGTCGCAGTGGTGCGTTGCGACTTCGCGAGGCCTGCGAGTCGGCGATGGACTTGCGCGGATCGACGCTCGGCACTGCGCGTTCGGGCACCTACGTTCCGGAGCGGCTGACGATCGACGAGGCGTTCTGGCGGGTCGTCGGCCTCTACTTGGCGGAGGGCCACGTTGGCGGGGATCGGGGACGCGCCGGCGCGCAAAGGGAGCGGATCACCTGGTCTTTCCATCCGACGAAGGAGGAGCATCTGATTCGCGAGGTCTCCGACTACTGGAGCTCGCAAGGCGTGAGAGCCCGTGTTTTCACGACCCCGACGTCCCGCCGCGTACAGGTCTCGTCACGGATTCTCGCTGCGTGGTGGACCGAGGTTCTCGGTTTGGGGCGCAACAGCTACGAGCAGCGTCTCCCGAACCTGATTTGGGAGCAGTCCAAGGCGCGAAAGTGGGCGCTCCTCTCTGGCCTCTGGGAGGGCGATGGCTCCTGGTCGTTCGTCAACGGTGGGCCCAGCGTGACAATCGATTTCGGCACGGTCAGCGACGAGCTCGCGGATGGGGTAGCCCGCCTGCTCGGGGATCTCGGGATCGTCTCCGCTTGGCGCCGTGGTCGGGTCGCCAAGTCCACGAAGGAGACGCACTGGTTGACGATCAGTGGGGCCGATCAGGTCGAACGCGCCATCTCGTTGGTGCCGGAGCGGGAGCGCCAGGAGGTTCTCGCTTCGCTTCAGCGCCAGGCGAAGCGCATCGCGCCCACCGGCTTTCGCCGGTTTGCCGATTCCTCGATTGCCTGGGTGCGCGTTGCAAGCATGAGGAGGGCGCAGTTCGACGGTCCTGTCTATTCGCTTGAGGTTCCCGGCTCGCAAACCGTCGCGACCAGCGGCGGTCTTATCGCGCACAACTGCTTCCCCAAGGACGTCAGCGCGCTGAAGATGCTGGCCGGCAACAGCGGCTACCACTTCCAGCTGCTTGGCGCGGTGATCGAGGTGAACGAGCTGCAGAAGCGGCGCGTGGTGGGCAAGCTGCAGAAGCACCTCGGCTCGCTGGCGGGCAAGCGGGTCGCCCTGCTCGGCCTCGCCTTCAAGCCCGACACCGACGACATGCGTGAGGCCTCGAGCCTGGTGCTTGCCGCACGGCTGCAGGGAGAGGGAGCGGAGGTAGTCGCCTACGACCCGGTGGCCGCCGAGGCGGCGAGCGCCGTGCTCGGTGGCGTCGAGTTCCGCGATGCGGCCCTCGAAGCCCTGGACGGAGCCGATGCGGCAGTCCTCGTCACCGAGTGGCCGGAGTTCCGCGAGCTCGACTGGGGTGCGGTGGCCGAGCGCATGGCGCGGCCGCTGCTCGTCGACGGCCGCAACTTCCTCGACGCCGCGGCGCTCCGCAGCGCCGGCTTCGAGTACGAGGGCATCGGCCGCTCCGTCGAGGGCACCGTCCCCGCGGGGACCGCCAAGTAGTGCAGGCGATCGTCCTGGTGGGCGGGGAGGGAACGCGGCTGAGGCCGCTGACCGAGACCGTGCCGAAGCCGGCGCTGACGCTGGTCGACCGGCCCTTCCTCGCCTACATGATCGAGTGGCTCGCCGGCCACGGCGTCAGCGAGGTCGTCCTCGCCTGCGGCTTCCTTCCCGACGTCCTGCGCGAGGCGCTCGCGGGCGAGGAGGAGCGGGCGGGGACCGCGATCCGCTTCGTCGTCGAGCCCGAGCGCCGCGGCACCGCCGGTGCGATCCGCTACGCGGCCGACGTGCTCGGCGCCGATCTCGACGACCGCTTCCTCGCCCTCAACGGCGACGTGCTCACCGACCTCGACCTCGGCGCCCTGCTGCGGACGCACGAGGAGCGGCGGGCGACCGCCACGCTCGGCCTGCACCCGGTCGAGGACTCCTCCGCCTTCGGTCTCGTCCGCAGCGACCCCGGCGGCGCGGTGCTCGAGTTCCTCGAGAAGACCGGCGAGCGCGCTCCCGGCGAGATCAACGCCGGCATGTACGTGCTCGAGCGCTCGGTGCTCGACCTGATTCCGCCCGGCGAGGAGGTCTCGATCGAGCGCGACGTCTTCCCGCGGCTGGTCGGCGAGGGCCTGCACGGCCTGCGGCTCGACGGCTACTGGATGGACATCGGCACGCCCGAGCGCTACCTGGAGGCGAGCTGGGACATCCTCGAGGGCCGGGTGGAGACGCGGGTCGAGGCGACCGCGCCGGGGATGCTCGTGTCCGCCGGGGCGTCGGTCGAGGGCGCGGCGGCGCTGGGGCCGCGCGTCGTGCTCGGGCCCCGCTGTCGCGTCGGCGAGGGCGCCGAGGTCCGCGAGTCGGTCCTGCTCGAAGGGTGCACCGTCGGCGAGGGGGCCCGCGTCAGCGGCTCGATCCTTTCCGCCGGAGTCGAGGTCGCCGCCGGCGCCACCGTCGAAGGCCTGGTCGCCGGGGCGGATGAAAGAGTCCCCGGCTGATGCTTGACGACGTTCTCGCCATACCCGACCACCTGCGCGACGCCCTCTGGCGGGTCGAATCGGCCCGGTTGGAGCCGGCCGAGGCCGCCGGGCTGATGGTCTGCGGGATGGGCGGCTCGGCGATCGGCGGCGACCTGGCGGCCGCCGCGCTCGGCGACCGGCTCACGGGCCCCCTGGTCACCGTTCGCAGCTACGGCCTGCCGAGCTGGGCGACCCCGGAGTGGACGGTCCTCTGCTCCAGCTACTCGGGCGACACCGAGGAGACCCTGGCCTGCTTCGAGGCGTCGGAGGCGCTCGGGGCGCGCCGCGTCGTCGCCGCGACCGGCGGCGCTCTCGTCGAGGGCGCGCGGGCCGCAGGGGTGCCGGTGATCGGACTGCCCGGCCTCCTGCCGGTGCCGCGAACGGCCGTCGCCTACACGCTCGTCTGCGCCCTCGAGGTGGCGGCGCTGGCCGGCATCGCGCCGCGGATTCACACCGAGATCGACGCCGCGGCCGCCTTCCTCGAGGAGCAGGTCGCCGACTTGCAGCGCTGGGCTTCGCAGATCGCCCCTCGCCTTGATGCCGCGCCCTCTGTGGTAATTGGCGCAGACTTGACCGTTCCAGCAGCTCGTCGCTGGAAGACTCAAATCAACGAGAACGCGAAGATGGCGGCGTTCTTCTCGGAGATCCCGGAGACCGACCACAACGAGATCTGTGGCTGGGAAGGGGAGGATCTCGTGGCCATCCTCCTGGAAGACTCTGACCAGCATCCCCGCGTGCGCCGTCGTTTCGACCTCACCGCAGAGGCCATCGAGAAAGCGGGCATTCACGTTGTGCGTGTGCAGACTGCGGGGGAGACTCGCGTCGCCCGCCTGCTCTGGGCGACGATGCTCGGCGATCTCGTCTCGCTTGAGCTCGCCAACGCACGTGGTGTTGACCCCCTTCCGACCAGAGCCCTCGACGACTTCAAGGCCGCCCTCGGCCGCCCGTAGCTCTTCGTCGCCTCAGCGCCGGCGAGAGAAAGGGCCGTCGGGTCCCCTCCCCAAACACTCACGCGCGGCTCCTGCCGCGCGTTTTGGGGAGGGGACCCGAC
>JBLMYD010000001.1:0-34352 GCA_050258095.1 Chloroflexota bacterium | reverse complement strand
AGCCAGATCCAGCGCCTGGTGATCGCCAAGGAAGTGCTGCTGCCGCGCAACATCGACGAGGCGACGCCCGAGGCCCAGGCCTCCGAGGCGAGCCAGTCCGAGCAGGCCGCCGCCACGGTCTAACTTTCACCGCCGACGGGTCAGGCGGTTACGCGGGTGCCCTGGCGGGCGGCCTTCTGGCGCTTCAGCTTGTCGAGCTCGACCTTGCGCAGGCGGATCGACTCGGGGGTGATTTCGACGCACTCGTCCTCGCGCAGGAACTCGACCGCGGATTCGAGCGTGTGGCGCTGGGGCGGCGCCATCCGCTCCAGCACGTCGGCGCTCGCCGCCCGCATGTTGGTCAGGTGCTTCTCCTTGATCGCGTTGACGTCCATGTCCTCGGCGCGGGCGTTCTCGCCGACGATCATCCCCTCGTAGACCTCCTCGCCGGGGCCGACGAAGAGCGTGCCGCGATCCTGCAGCCCGATCAAGGCATACGCGGCGCTCTTGCCGCGACGGTCGGCGACGATCGAGCCGGTCGGCCGCAGTCGCATCTCGCCCGCCCAGCGCTCCCAGGCCTCGAAGACGTGGTGCATCACCCCGGTGCCGCGGGTCTCGGTGAGGAACTCGGTGCGCAGCCCGATCAAGCCCCGCGCCGGCACCAGGTACTCCATCCGCACCCAGCCGGTGTCGTGGTTGGTCATCTGCTCGAGTCGTCCCTTGCGCCCGGCGACCAGCTGCGTGACGGCGCCGACGTGCTCCTCGGGGACGTCGATCGCCAGCCGCTCGACCGGCTCGTGGACCTTGCCGTCGACCTCGCGGATCAGCACCCGCGGCTGGCCGGCGGTCAGCTCGAAGCCCTCGCGCCGCATCAGCTCGAGCAGGACGACGAGCTGCAGCTCGCCGCGGCCCTGCACCTCCCAGGCGTCGGGGCGGTCGGTGTCCTCGACCCGGATCGAGACGTTGCCGACCAGCTCGGCATCGAGACGGCTGCGGATCTGCCGCGCGGTCAGCTTGTCGCCCTCACTGCCTGCCAGCGGCGAGGTGTTGACGCCGACGACGATCGAGAGCGAGGGCTCGTCGACCGTGATCACCGGCAGCGGCCGCGGGTCGTCCGAGTCGGCCAGCGTCTCGCCGATCGTCACCTCCTGGATGCCGGCGACGGCGATGATCTCGCCCGGCCCGGCCTCCTCGGCCTCGACCCGCTCCAGGGCCTCGGTCACGTACAGCTCGGAGATCGTGGCGCGCTCGACCGAGCCGTCGGCCCGGCACCAGGCGACCTGCTGGCCGGCGCGGATCGAGCCGTTGCGCACGCGACAGAGCGCCAGGCGACCGACGTAGGGCGAGGCGTCGAGGTTGGTGACGTGCGCCTGCAGCGGGTGGTCGGGATCGTGCTCGGGCGCCGGGATCTTCTCCAGCATCAGGTCGAGCAGCGGCTTCAGGTCGCTTCCCTCGACGCCCTCCTCGAGCGCGGCCCAGCCGTCCTTGGCGTTGGTGTAGGCGATCGGGAACTCGATCTGCTCGTCGTCGGCGCCGAGGTCGATGAACAGCTCGTAGACCTCGTCGACGACCTCGGCGATGCGTGCGTCCGGCCGGTCGACCTTGTTGACGACGAGGATCACCGGCAGCTTCGCCTCCAGCGCCTTGCGCAGGACGAAGCGGGTCTGGGGGAGGGGTCCCTCGGAGGCGTCGACGAGCAGCAGCACGCCGTCGACCATCGTCAGCCCGCGCTCGACCTCGCCGCCGAAGTCGGCGTGGCCCGGCGTGTCGACGATGTTCAGCTTCACGCCCTCGTAGTGCACGGCCGTGTTCTTGGCCAGGATCGTGATCCCCTTCTCGCGCTCGAGGTCCATCGAGTCCATCACCCGCTCGGCCACGTCCTGGCCTTTGCGGAAAGCGCCGGACTGCCAGAGCATCGCGTCGACCAGCGTCGTCTTGCCGTGGTCGACGTGGGCCACGATCGCGATGTTCCTGAGGTCTTCTCGCCTGGTCATCTCAAAAGAAGAGGCCCGCCGTGCGGCGGGCCCCGTACCGCTCAAGTTTTCGGTGTCGCTACGCCGTTTCCTGAACGCTGGCCGCGGCCGGGCCCTTGGGGCCTTCCTCGGACTCGTAGGACACTTTGGCGCCCTCGGTCAGGGACTTGAAGCCCTCGCCGAGGATGGCGCTGTGATGGACGAAGACGTCCTTGGATCCGTCGTCGGGGGTGATGAACCCGTAACCCTTGTCGTCACTGAACCACTTGACTGTTCCGGTTGGCATTTTGCCTCCACTTCCTGTGCTGCGAACGCGGAGGCTTGGTAAAGCAACGACGCGAGCGCTAGACACTTTTTGCCGGATATCTATCCGACCTAACGGGCAGGACCGTAGCAGGCGCTTGCGAAAGACGCGGTTTGCGCCGATACTCTGCCGGGATGCATTGCGGACGGCGACCCTCGATCGGGCTGAGGCTCTTGGCCTGTGCCCTCGTCTGCGCGGCCTCGCTCGCCCTGACCGCGCCAGCGGCGATCGCCAAGACTGGGTCCGCCGCCGGCCTCTCGCCCCGCCTCGCGAAGCTGGCAAGCCCCTCGCTTCGCGACGCCTCGGCGGCGAGGCAGGCAAGGGCTCTCGGCCTGGCGCCGAGCGGCCCCGGCAGCCTGCTGCGCCGCGGACGCCGCGTTCTCGTCTACCTCCGCTTCGACCACGGCGCGATCACGGCGCTGCCGGCCGTGCGCGCCGCGGGCGGCGAGGTCGTCGACAGCAGCCGTCGCTACCAGACGGCGACCGTCGCGGCGAAGCCCGGCCAGCTGCGCGCGATCGCGGCGGTGGCGAACGTGGCGAGCGTGACCGAGGCGCACGCGCCGCTCACGGCGGCGGCTAAATGCCCATCCGGCGAAGTCGTCTCGGAGGGCGTCGAACAGCTGAACGCCGGCGAAGAAGCGGGCGAAGCGCGCGCCGAATTCCCGGTCGACGGCAGCGGCGTCACGGTCGGCATCCTCTCCGACTCCTTCGACTCGGCGGAAGAAGCGATCCCGGGCGGGGAAGTGGCGACGCACGCCCTCGAAGACGAAAAAAGCGGCGACCTGCCCGGCCCCAACAGTCCCTGCACGAACAAAGAAAAAGTCAAGGTCTTCCACGAAATCCCAGCCTTCTTCTCCGAAGAAGCGTTCGACGAGGGCCGCGGGATGGCGCAGATCGTCCATGACATGGCGCCCGGCGCCGACATCTCGTTCGCCACCGCCTACGAAGGCGAAGAAGCGTTCGCGTCCAACATCGAAGAGCTCGCCGAAGAAGGCGCCAACGTGATCGCCGACGACGTCTTCTACTTCGAAGAGCCCTTCTTCCAGGACGGCCCGGTCGCCGTCGCCGCCCAGCGCGCGACCGAAGGAGGCGCGACCTACTTCTCGGCGGCCGGCAACGACAACATCTTCGATTCCGAAGAACACGAAATCGCCTCCTGGGAAGCGCCCGAATTCCGCGACGCCGGCAGCTGTCCGCAGGAAGTGGAAGAGCTCGAAGGGTTCAACGGCACCCACTGCCTCGACTTCAACCCCGGCCCGGGTGTCGACAAGACCTTCGGGATCAAAGTCGAAGGCCACGAATTCCTCACCGTCGACCTGCAGTGGGCCGAACCGTGGAACGGGGTGAAAACCGACCTCGACACGTTCCTGCTCGACGCCAGCGGGCACCTGATCGAAGAAGAATTCTCCGACAACATCGGCAGCCAGCGCCCGGACGAGATCATGCAGTGGTTCAACCCGTCGAGCTCGACCAAGACGGTCCAGCTGGTGATAAACGACTACGAAGGCAAGGACCCGCGGCTGAAGTTCGCCCTGCTGCAGAACGGAGGCGGGGTCGAAGCGACCGAGTACCCGCGCTCGACCGGCGAAGACGTCGTCGGCCCGACGATCTTCGGCCACAGCGGCAGCGCCGCCGCGGTCTCGGTCGGGGCGATTCGGTTCAACACGACCACCAAACCTGAGTTCTATTCCTCGCGAGGGCCCGTCCGCCACGACTTCGGGCCGGTGGAAAGTGCCGAACCGGCCGAAGAGCTGGGCTCGCCCGAAATCCTCTCCAAGCCGGACCTGGTCGCCACCGACTGCGGGTCGACGACCTTCTTCGCTGACTTCGCCGTGATCCCCCCAGAGGAAGAATCGCGCTGGCATTTCTGCGGGACCTCGGCGGCGGCCCCGCACGCGGCGGGCGTCGCGGCGCTGATGCTCGACGAAAAACCGGGCGCCGAACCCGAAGAGATCCGCGCTGCCCTGCAGGCGAGCGCGCTGGGGGTCGGCGCGTTCGACGCCTGCGCCGTCGGCTCCGGCCTGATCGACGCCACCGGCGCGATCGAAGACCTGCTCAGCCCGTCATCGCCCACGCCGCCCGAATGCTCGCTGCCGGAAGCGGGCTCGGTCGAAGAAGCCCAGGCTCCCGGCGAATGGGGCCTGGAAGCGCCACCAACACCGACACCCACGCCGGAACCCACACCGCAGACGGTCGTCGAACCGGTGCCGAAGACGTTCTTCCACCACAAGCCGCCGCACGTCGTTCGCACGCGCACGCGCCGGGCGAAGGTGGTGTTCGTCTTCGGCTCGAACGTCGCCGGCGCCACCTTCGCCTGCCGGATCGACCGCGGCCTCTTCCGGCCCTGCCGGAAACGGCTGGTGCGGCGCTACCTCGTCGGGCGACACACCCTGCGCGTCTTCGCCGTCAACGCGAGCGGCATGGGAGACCCGACGCCCGCCGCCTACCACTTCCGCGTCAAGCGCGTCGGTCGCTGACCGAGCTCAGCGCTCGCCCGGCGAGCCGGCTGCGCCGAGGCGTTCGGCCAGGCCCGAGTAGCGCGTGCCGGCGTCGTCGCGGCGGACCGCGGCCTCGAGGGTGGTCCAGGTGCCCACCAGCACACAGGCGCTGCGCGCCCTGGTGATCGCCGTGTAGAGCAGCGGGCGAGTGAGCATGTGGGCGTTGGAGCCGTGGCAGACGGCGACGACCACCGGCACCTCGCAGCCCTGCGCCTTGTGGACCGAGATCGCGTAGGCGAGGCTGAGGGTGCCGGTCTCCTGGTAGGGGACGGTCAGCATGCGGTCGTCGTCGGTGAGCAAGGTGACCGTCTCCTGCTCGCGGTCCACGCCTTCGAGGAAGACGATCGAGCCGTTCATCAGGCCGAGCTCGTGCGAGTTGCGCGTCTGGATCAAGCGATCGCCGAGCCGGAAGCGCTCGTCCACCTTCTCGCCGTCGGGGTTGAGCCGGGCCCGCAGCTGCTCGTTGAGGGCGTCGATCCCGACCGGACCTTTGTAGACGGGGGCCAGCACCTGGATGTCGCGGATCGGGTCGACGCCGAAGTGGCCCGGCGCCCGCTCGGCGACCAGCTCGACCACCGTGGCTCGAAGCCGCGCCGGGTCGCGCTGCTCGATGAAGACGAAGTCGTGCTCCTGGTCGTCTTCGGGCTTCAGGTGGGGGACGCGGCCCCGGTTGATCTCGTGCGCGGCGGTGGTGATCATCGACTCCGCGGCCTGGCGGAAGATCTCGGTGAGGCGCACGACGGGTGCCCGCTCCGAGGCGATCAGGTCCTCGAACGGCTTGCCGGCGCCGATCGGCGGCAGCTGGTCGGCGTCGCCGACGAAGACGACGTGGGTCGACTCGGCAAGGCCGCCGAGCAGCATCTCGATCAGGCGGAGGTTGAGCATCGAGGACTCGTCGACGACGACCAGGTCGACCGGCAACGGGCGGCCGGGCTTGAACTCCGGCTCGCGCCCGGGCGCCCAGCCGAGCATGCGATGGATCGTTTCCGCTTCCTCCCCGGTCGTCTCCTGCAGGCGGCGAGCGGCGCGCCCGGTCGGCGCGCAGAGGGCGAGCGTTACGTCCGCCGCCCTGGCCTCGTCGACGATCGCCTTCGTGCAGGCTGTCTTGCCCACCCCGGGCCCGCCGGTCAGCACCGATATCCGCGCCGCGAAGGCCCCGCGCACGGCCGCCCACTGCTCGTCGGTGAGGCGGTGACCCTCGGCGTCTTCCGGCGGCTCCTCGGCCGGCTCGTGCTTGAGCTGGGGGGGTGCGGCAAGGCGAACGGCCAGGGTTCTGGCCACGGCCAGCTCGCACTCGTGGGTGCGCTTGCGATAGGCGCGCCCCGCGTCGATCAGCAGCCCGTCGGCGGCGGCAAGGACATCGGGGTCCGGGCTCAGCTCGAGCAGCCTGCCCACCTGGCGGCTGAGCTCATCGAGGGGTAGGAACGTGTGCCCTCTCTGCTCGGCCTCCCCCAGGACGTAGACGGCGGCCGCCTGCGCACGGCTGTCGGACTCGGGCGGAACGCCGCCGGCCAAGGCGATGCGGTCGGCGCGCAGGAAGCCGACCCCTTCGACCTCGGTCAGCCGGTAGGGGTCCTCGTGCAGGACCGGCAGCGCCTCCTCGCCGAAATGGGCGTGAATCGGGCTTGCCAGGTGAGCCAGCCCGTGCGGGGCCAGCTGGACGTGCAGGTCACGGACGGCTCTCGACTCGTTCCAGGCGTCGGCCGCTTCTGCGGCCTGGTCGTCGCTGACGCCGGGCAGGGACGCGAAGGCGCGGTGAGGGTCTTCGGCGATCGCCTGCAGGACGCGCGCGCCGTGAATGTCGGCGAGGCGCTCGGCGCGGGCCTGCCCGATGTTGCGCAGCGACGTCAGGTAGCGAATGTGACCCTCCCGATCGGTTGGGTCCAGCGGCCGGGCGCTGCGCACCTGCAGCTGGCGCCCGTAGCGCTCGTGATTCGTCCAGCTGCCGGTGACGTCGGCGCGCTCACCGACCGAGAGGTGGGCGACGGGGCCGACCAGGACCATCTTCTCGCCCGAGTCGGTGTCCTCGGCCCGCAGCACGGCATAGGTGCCGTCCTCGGCGCAATAGGTGACGGTCAGGACTTCGACTACGCCGGAGTGCTCGGTCGCGTCAGCGTCGAAGAGGGCCGATGTGAGCTCCATCGGTTGCTCAAGCTAGCCCGCTAGCCGGTCAGCTCGGCGAGCTTCTCGTCGAGCTGGTTGCGGACCGCGTCGCAGACGGCCTCGACCTCGGCGTTGTAGCGCTCCGAGGAGAGCACGCCCAGCAGCACCTCGGCGTCGGACTTCGACAGCGTCAGGGTTATCGATTGCTCGCTCATCGGGACCTCCTTGTCGGCTTTGGCCCAGCATCGCGCATCTGTCGGCGGCGGTCCAGTCTCGAGCGGTGCGAGCGAGCCTGAACTATGAGGCCATCGGGTCCGGCGCGCCGAGCTCGGAAATTGCCGGCGCCTCGTAGGTGCCGCCGGGAACGCCGCCGACGATCAGCAGACGGACGCCCTCGGGGCCGGGCCAGACCTTGCGCTTGACGCCGGGACCGACGCGGGCGATGTGGTCGGGGTCGAGCGGAGAGCGCTCGCCCTCGATCTCGATCTCGCCGCCGCCGCGCAGCGTCACGTAGACCTCCTCCTGGCCGTCTGCGGAGTGGTCGTGCTCCGGGTAGCTCTCGTAGTTGGGCGGCATGTCGATGATCTGCAGGCCGAACGACTCGACCCCCAGCTCCGCCCGCGCCCGCTTGAAGGCGCCCATGTAGATCGCCTCCATCTCGTCGATCTTCTTCACCGCGTGTCCCGCCATCCGTTCCTCCTGTGTTGTCAGTCGAGCAGCCCGACCTGGCGCAGGATCGAGACCGAGTCCGAGTAGACGTCCTTGCGCTTGATCAAGCCGTTTTCGAAGGGAATCACGTCGACGCCGTCCCAGCTGACCGTGCGACCGCTCGGCGGCGCCTCGAGGTCGCCGCGTCGCATCGGCTGCGTGTGGGTGGCGGTGGCCGTCCACTCCTGGATGACCACGCCCTCGCGCACGTAGAGGCGACGCGTCTCGAACCGCATGTCGGGCCAGGCCGCGAAGATCCGCGTGATGTGATCGCGCACCTCCTCGCCCTGGGCCGACTCGCCTGCCGTGTGGTTGGCGAAGACCATGTCCGGGGCGTGCATGGCGACGATCGCGTCGAGGTCCTGAGCGTTCCAGGCGTCGTTGTAGCGGCCGATCGCCTCGGTCAGCGCTTCGATGCCGTCCGCGTCGCTCACGCTGTGGACTGTAAACCTTGTCGTCGTGAGCGAGCTCGCCGAGATCCGCGTTCGCCTGCGCCCGCGCGGCGGGCGCGACGAGCTGATCGGGATGCGCGACGGCGTCCTGCAGGCTCGCGTCTCCGCCCCGCCGGTCGACGGCAAGGCCAACAAGGCCCTCTGCCGCCTGATCGCCAAGAGCGCCGGCGTCGCCCCCTCGCGGGTCAGCGTCGTCCGTGGCGAGAAGTCCCGCGACAAGCTCGTGCGGGTCGAGGGGCTCGACGCCGCCACGTTCATCGCAGGGTTGGCGAAATAACGCTCGCCCATCCCTGGGTGCAACGTTTTTGCGGCCATATAGCCCGCAAAAACGTTGCACCCGCGTTCCGAAGGCGGTCCCTACACTCGCCGGATCGACCGCGTTCTGCTTGACAAGACACTCGCCGAGGCCGGGGAGCCGGCGTATCGCGCCTCCCAGGTCTGGGAGTGGGTCGCGCGCGGAGCGCGCTCCTTCGAGGAGATGACCAACCTGCCGGCGGCGCTGCGCGGGCGGCTCGCGGCGGCGGTGCCGCTCTCGACCCTGGATGCCGTCGAGGAGGCCAAGTCCGACGACGGCACGGTCAAGACGCTCTTCCGCACGCACGACGGCCTCCCCGTCGAGGCGGTCCTGATGCGCTACCGCGACGGGCGCCGCTCGGTCTGCCTCTCCTCGCAGTCGGGCTGCCCGCTCACCTGCACCTTCTGCGCCACGGGCCGGATGAGGTTCGGCCGCAACCTGACCGCCGACGAGATCCTCGACCAGGCGCTGCACTTCCGCCGCGTCGAAGCGATCGACCACGTCGTCTTCATGGGCATGGGGGAGCCGACGATGAACCTCGACGCCGTGCTCGGCGCCTGCGAGCTGTTGCCCGACCTGGGCGTGACCCACCGGCGCACGGCGATCTCGACCGTCGGCTGGGTGCCGGGGATCGACCGCCTCGCCGAGTGCGAGATGCCGGTCGCCCTCGCCCTCTCCCTGCACGCGCCCAACGACGGGCTGCGCTCGCAGCTGATGCCGGTCAACGACCGCTGGCCGCTGGCCGACGTCCTGGCGGCCTGCGAGCGCTACCGCGCCCGCCGTCGCCGCAAGGTCTTCGTCGAGTACGTGATGCTCGACGGCGTCAACGACCTGCCCGAGCACGCCCGCCAGCTCGCCGCGCTGCTCGACCCACGCGCCTACAAGGCCAACCTCATCCCCTACAACCCGACCGGCGCCTACGAGGGCTCCTCGCCGGAGCGGATCGAGCGCTTCCGCGCGATCCTCGCCGAGCACCGTCTGTCGGCCACGGTGCGCCTCACCCGCGGCCGCGACATCGCCGCCGCCTGCGGCCAGCTCGCTGCCCAACGGTAGGGACATCAAGCTGGACAAAGATTGGGACATATAAGGCGTTATAATCGCCGAATGCCCGATTCCAGGTCGTATCTACAGGGCCATGCCCATATCGATTTCAAGGTCGATCTCCGCGACACTTTGCCGACGACTTGGGTTCTGCTCGGCGAGGCCAAATCAAAGGCGCAGCATGTCGGTCGCTCGCTCCTCTCACCGCAGGCTGCGGCTGAGCTGCTTTCGGTCTATCTCGCCAAGGGTCTGCTCGCCACGACCGCGATCGAGGGGAACACGCTCTCGGAGGAGGAGGTCCGGCGGGTGCTGGAAGGCACGTCCGATCTGCCGCCCTCACGCGAGTATCTCGAGCGCGAGGTCGAGAACGTTCTCGAGGCCTACAACCTCGCCCGCAAGGAACTTCTCGATGATCCCGACCTGCCCTTCTCGGTCGATCGCATCAGGGAGTACAACCGCCTGATCCTCAAAGACCTCGATCTCGAAGAGGGAGTCGTTCCGGGAGAGATCCGCAGCCACTCGGTCGTGGTCGGCTCCTACAGGGCCGCTCCGGCCGAGGACGCCGAGCACCTTCTCGCCCGCCTCTGCGACTGGCTCAACGGCGACGATTTCGACGCGCCGGCCGACGCGCCGAGGCTGGCAGCGTCCCTGGCGATAGTCAAGGCCGTCGTCGCCCATCTCTACCTCGCCTGGATCCATCCCTTCGGCGACGGCAACGGACGCACCGCGCGGCTGCTCGAGCTCCAGATCCTCCTCGCGGCCGGATTCCCGGTGCCGACATGCCAGCTGCTCTCGAACCACTACAACCAGACGCGCAGCGAGTACTACCGGCAGCTCGCCCTGTCGAGTCAGGCCCCCAACGGACTCCTGGTCTTTCTCGGCTATGCGGCGCAAGGGTTCGTCGATCAGCTGAAGGAACAGCTCGCCGTGATCCGCAGGCAGCTGTTCGAGGATCGCTGGACCCAGTTCGTCCACCAGTCCTTCGGCGGCAGCAGCACCGAGACCGACGGTCGTCGCCTCCGCCTCGTCCTCGACGTCTCCCGGTCGTTTCATTCCACCGGGGAGCCCGTTGCCAAGCGCGCGATCCCCGAGCTCACACCGCGCTTGGCGGCGGCTTATGCCACCAAGACGGAGAAGACGCTGACGCGCGACCTGAATGCGATCAAGGGACTCGAGCTGCTCAGGCAGGAGCGCGGCGGGTGGGTGCCCGCCGACGAGCAGATACGAGGCCTTCAGCCCCCCTCCGTCGACGGCGCGCTCTGGGACGGGGAATAGCTCCGACGCTTGGCCGGTCAGCCAGCTAGGATCGATCGCGGTGTCGACGGCGACGGAGACCAGGTCCGTGGGGGGCGTCGAGCCGCCCATCCAGCTCAGCGCCAACCCGGCGCGCCGGGTCTGGGAAGACGTGCGCTGCGAGCTGCGGGTGCGGCGCCGCGGCTCCTATCCGCCCGGGCCGCAGAACTTCGACTTCGGCCGCACGCTCCAGATGACCAGCGACCCGTTGCCGATCCTGCTCGGGCTCTACGAGGAGCACGGGCCGATCTTCAGTGTCCGTCTGCTGCACCACCCGGTGATCTTCATGCTCGGCCCCGAGGCCAACCACTTCGTCACCGTCAGCCACCCGGAGAACTTCCACTGGCGCGAGTCGAGCTTCGGCGACCTGATCCCGCTGCTCGGCGATGGCCTGCTGACGATCGACGACGCCTACCACGACCACGCGCGGGAGATCATGATGCCCGCCTTCCATCGCGAGCAGGTCGCGGCGGCGGTCGAGGCGATGGTCGCCGAGGCGACGCCGGCGATCGAGCGGCTCCGCCCCGGCCAGGTCGTCGACATATACGAGTGGATGCGCGGCCTGGCGATGCGGATCGCGATGCGGGCGCTGCTCGGGCTCGACCCCGACGAGGCCGGCAAGGGCGCCGCCGCGGCCGAGCACTTCGAGCGGGCGCTCGCCTTCTACGGCATCGATTTCCACCTGCGCCTGCTGCGCGGCCCGGGCTCGCCCTGGTCGAAGATGATGCGCTCGCGCGCCGTGCTCGACAAGATCGTCTACGGCGAGATCTCGCGCCGCCGCGCCGAGCCCGACGAGAGCCGCCGCGACATCCTCAGCCTGCTGCTCGCTGTCCGCGACGACGAGGGCAACGGGTTCTCTGACAGGGAGGTGCGCGACCAGGTGATGACGCTGATGTTCGCCGGCCACGACACCTCGACCTCGACGCTGACCTTCATGATGCACGAGCTGGCCCGCCACCCCGACGTGGTCGAGCAGCTCTGCGAGGAGCAGGACCGCGTGCTCGCCGGCCGCACGCCCGACATCGAGACGCTCGAGCGCGAGATGCCCTACCTCGAGATGGTGCTCGACGAGGTGCTGCGCCTCTACCCGCCGGCCTGGATCGGCCCGCGCCGCGCCGTGCGCGACTTCGAGTTCGGCGGCCACTCCGTCGCCCGCGGCTCCTACGTCAACTACTGCTCCTGGGCGAGCCACCGGATCCCCGAGGTCTTCCCCGATCCCGAGGCCTTCATCCCCGAGCGCTTCACCCGCGAGCGCAAGGCGGCGCTGCCGCGCGGCGCCTACGTGCCCTTCGGCGGCGGCCGGCGCATCTGCATCGGCAAGCGTTTCGGTCAGGCCGAGGTGAAGCTGGTCGCGACGATGCTGCTGCAGCGCCTGCGCCTCGACGCGTTGCCCGGCCGCACGATGAGCGTGCGCCAGATGCCGACGCTCTCCCCGCGCGGCGGCCTGAAGATGCGGGTGCTGCCGCGAGAGTAATCTCGGTCGCGTGATCCCCCTCGCGACGGAGGCGTGGCCCGCGGTCTTCGGCGGCCTGATCCCGATCCTCGGCCTGGCCGGAATCGGCTACATCGTCATCCGCGCCGCTCGTGACGACGACTCCGGCGACGAGTAGCGATCGCCCGCCGGTGGCCGGAGCGGCGGCAAATTCAGCCCGACACCGCTCCGCGCAGGGAAGCTCAGCCGCAAGCGTTCCTCCCGCGGGTGGCACGGAAAGCCCAGCCGCAAACGCCACCCGCCGCGCCAAGGGCGTCCAAGCGGCGCTACTTGATGAAGAGCATCTCCTCGTACTTCGGCAGCGGCCAGAGGTCGTCGGCGACGACCTTCTCGAGCTTGTCGGCCGCCTCGCGCACGCTCACCATCGCCGCGAGCTGCTTGTCGCGGGCGTGGACTGCGCCCTCGAGTCCCTCCAGCTCGGCCGGTTCGGAGTTGGCCGCCTCGAGCGCGTCGAGCGCCCCGACCAGCTCGTCGACCAGCTCGCGCAGGCCCGTCTCCAGCGAGGAGACGCCGGCCTCGGCGATCAGCGCCAGATGGCGCAGGGCCGCCGGCAGGATCATCGTCTTGGCGATCGAGAAGGTCGTCTCCGCCTCGATGTTGGCGCGGATCGCGTACTGCTCGGCCGCGACCTCGAAACGCGACTCCAGCTCGCGCTTGGAGAGCACGCTGTAGTTCTCGAAGGCGGCGACGGTCTGGTCGCTGAGCATCTCCGGCAGCGCGTCGGGCGTCGTCTTCAGGTTCTTCAGCCCGCGCTGCTCGGCCTCGGCGTGCCACTCCTCGGAGTAGTTGTCGCCATCGAAGACGATCTGCTTGTTGGCGAGGTAGGACTCCTTGACGATCTCGGCCACAGCCTCGGCCGTGTCCTTGCCGCCGCTCGTCAGCTCGCCCAGCTTGTCGGCGAGCTCGTCGATCGCCTCGGCGACGATCGTGTTGAGCACCGTGTTGGGGAAGGCGAGCGACTGGCTCGCGCCGAGCGCCCGGAACTCGAACTTGTTGCCGGTGAAGGCGAAGGGCGAGGTCCGGTTGCGGTCGCCGCCGTGCATCGGCAGCGACGGCAGCACCGTGGCGCCGAGGTCGAGGAAGGAGGCCGGCGTGTGCGGGTCCCCTTCGCCGGTCGAGATCGCGTCGAAGACCTTCTCCAGCTCGCTGCCGAGGAAGATCGAGATGATCGCCGGCGGCGCCTCGTTGGCGCCGAGCCGGTGGTCCTGGCCGATGTTGGCGGCCGAGGCGCGCAGCAGGCCCTGGTGCTTGTTGACGGCCTGGATCACCGCCGCGCAGAAGAAGAGGAAGTGGATGTTGTCGGCCGGCGTGTCGCCCGGATCGAGCAGGTTCGAGCCGGTGTCGGTCCCCATCGACCAGTTGTTGTGCTTGCCCGAGCCGTTGACGCCGGCGAAGGGCTTCTCGTGCAGCAGGCAGACGAGGCCATAGCGGCGGGCGACGTTTTCCATCACCCGCATCGTCAGCTGCTGGTGGTCGGAGCCGACGTTGGAGTTCTCGAAGACGGGCGCGATCTCGTACTGGCCGGGCGCGACCTCGTTGTGGCGGGTCTTGACCGGGATGCCGAGCTTGCGCAGCTCCAGCTCGGACTCGAGCATGCAGGCGAGCACGCGCTCGGGGATCGTCCCGAAGTAGTGGTCGTCGAGTTCCTGGCCCTTGGGCGGCTTGGCGCCGAACAGCGTGCGGCCGGTCGAGATCAGGTCGGGGCGCTCGAAGTAGTACTGCTCGTCGATCAGGAAGTACTCCTGCTCGGGCCCGACGGTGGTGAAGACGCGGTTGCTCTCCTCGTCGCCGAGCAGGCGCAGCGCCTTGATCGCCGAGCGCGAGAGCGCGTCCATCGAGCGCAGCAGCGGGATCTTCGCGTCGAGCGCCTCGCCGGTCCAAGAGGCGAAGGCTGTCGGGATGCAGAGCAGCGAGCCGTTCGGGTTCTCGAGGATGAAGGCGGGGCTGGTCGGGTCCCAGGCGGTGTAGCCGCGCGCCTCGAAGGTGGCGCGGACGCCGCCGGTCGGGAAGGAGGAGGCGTCGGGCTCGCCCTGGATCAGCTCTTTGCCCGAGAAGCCGGCGAGCGCCTTGCCTTCGCCGCCCTTGGGCTCGAAGAAGGAGTCGTGCTTCTCGGCGGTCGAGCCGGTCAGCGGCTGGAAGACGTGGGTGAAGTGGGTGGCGCCCTTCTCCAGGGCCCAGTCCTTCATCGCCACGGCGACGGCGTCGGCGGTCGCGGCGTCGATCGCCTCGCCCTTTTCCAGGGCCGACTGCAGGCTGTCGAAGACGCCGCCGGGCAGCCGTTCGCGCTGCACGGCGATCGAGAAGACGTTGGCGCCGAAGTGCTCGTTCTCCGGCTGGGTCAGGTCAAGCGTGCCGAGCGCCTCCCCGTTGGAGCTCCACTGGGCCGCGGTTACGTTCTGCTGGCGAATACGTGTCATCGCTTTCTCGGTTCCTCACTCGGCGAAAGCGCCCGGGTGGGCGCGGTTGATCCGGACCTCCTCGCCCTCATCGAGAGCGGGATTGCAGAGTAATGGGAATCGCCCGTCGGCGGCTTTGTACCGGAGTACAAGGATCGCCTCCACTCCCTGTCCCCCTGGCCGACGTGCCGGTCCCCAGGGGCCTTTTTGTGCCCCTCACGTCCGGCACGTTCACCCGATGCTTGTGCCGGTAGCCTTGGCCCGCCCCCGACCCTGGAGGAATCCAAGCAATGTTCGTCTCGAAGGCCGCCGTCGTCGGCGGCGGCACCATGGGCGGCGAGATCGCGCAGGCGATCGCCGCGGCCGACATCCCCGTCGTCGTCAAGGACATCGACCAGAAGTTCGTCGACGCCGCGCTGGAGAAGGCGCGCGCCGTCACCGAGGGCCAGCTCGCCCGCCTGGTCAAGAAGGAGAAGCTGAGCCAGGAGCAGGCCGACGCCCGCCTCGCCGAGGTGATGGGCCTCGTCACCGGCACGACGACCTATGAGGAGTTCGGCGACGTCGACTTCGTCGTCGAGGCAGTGCCGGAGCGGATGGAGATCAAGCAGGCCGTCTTCCGCGAGCTCGACGCGGCGACGCCCGGTCACGCGATCCTCGCCTCCAACACCTCCTCGCTCTCGATCGCGGAGATGGGGGAGACGACGCTACGGCCCGACAAGGTCGTCGGCTTCCACTTCTTCTACCCGGCCTCGGTGATGCCCCTGGTCGAGGTGATCGCCGGCGAGGACACCTCCGAGGAGACGGCGACCGTCGCCTACAACTTCGCCCAGGCGATCAAGAAGCAGCCGATCGTCTGCGGCGAGGTGCCCGGCTTCGTCGTCAACCGCATCCTGATGGCGACGATCGGCGAGATCTGGCGCGCCCAGGAGGAGCAGGGCCTCTCGCTGAAGGCGATCGACGCGGCGATCGCGGGGGCGAACCTGGCCCCGATGGGCCCCTTCTTCCTCACCGACCTGCTCGGCCTCGACACCGTCCTGCACGTCGCCGAGCACCTCGCCGACTCCTACGGCGAATCCTTCTACGTCCACGAGGGGCTGCAGCAGCTGGTCGCCGACGGCAAGCTCGGCGCCAAGTCCGGCGGCGAGGGCTTCTTCAAGGACGGCGAGCAGAACGTCCCCGGCGAGGCTGAGCCCGACGCCGAGGAGATGGTCGCGATGTTCACCTGCCGGGCGCTGATCGAGGCCTGCCTGCTGGTCGAGGAGGGAGTCTGCTCGGTGCGCGACATCGACGTCGGGATGATGGCCGGCGCCGGCCTCGATCCCCGCAAAGGTCTGCTGCCGCCCTTCTGGAAGGCCGACGTCGAGGGCCTCGACGCCGTGCTCGAGCGGATGGAGAACCTGCAAGAGCGCCACGGCGACCGCTTCGCGCCGCCCGTCCTGCTGCGCCGCCTCGTCGCTCAGGGTCGTCACGGGATGAAGGCCGGCCAGGGCTTCTACCCCTACCCGCAGCCCGACGAGGGCGAGCAGGCCGAGACGGTGAAGCTGGAGACGCGCGGCGGGGTCGCGATCGTCTGGCTCGCCAACGCGCCGATGAACGCCGTCTCGCCCGACGTGATCCGCGACCTGAAGACCGTCTGGGAGCGGGTCAAGGAGGCCGATGGCGTAGGCGCGATGGTGATCGCCTCCTCGGTCCCGGTCGTCTTCTCGGCCGGCGCGGACATCAAGGCCTTCACGCAGATGGACGAGACCGGCGGCGAGGACCTGATCCACACCGCGCACGCGCTGCTGCGCGACTTCGGCCAGGCGCGGGTGGCGACGATCGCTGCCGTCAACGCGCTCGCCTTCGGCGGCGGCTGCGAGCTGGCGATGGCCTGCGACGTGCGGATCGCCGCCGAGGCCGCCGTCTTCGGCCAGCCCGAGGTGAAACTGGGAATCATCCCCGGCTTCGGCGGCACCCAGCGCCTGCCGCGCCTGGTCGGCCCGAACAAGGCGCTGGAGATGAACCTGGTCGGCGACGCGATCCTCGCCGGCGACGCTCTCGACTCCGGCCTCGTCAACCGCGTCGTCCCCGACCACGAGCTGTTCGAGACGGCTCTGATGTGGGGTCGCAAGCTCGCCGGTCAGGCCCCGGTCGCGGTCGAGCAGATCAAGCTCGTCTCCCACGCCGGCGACATCGACCAGGGGATCGAGGCCGAGAAGCGGGGCTTCGCCGCCGCCTTCGTCAGCGAGGACGCGAAGGAGGGCATCGCCGCCTTCCTCGGCAAGAGGACGCCGCGGTGGAAGGGCGAATAACCTCTCGCCATTCCTAAAAGAAACCAGGCCGTTACACAGGAAAAAACCAGCGCGGCGGGAGGCCCCGGCGGTCGAGGCCGCGTTGTCGAGGACAACCAGCGCGCTCGCGTCTTCGACGCGATGGCGGAGGTTGCCCTGGAACGAGGGCTGCGCGGTGCGACCATCTCGCTCGTCGCCAAGCGGGCGGGAGTCTCGCGCACCACGCTCTCCGATCGGTTCGCGACCTTGGAGGAGTGCTTCCTCGAGCTGATCGACTGGATGCTGCAGCAGGCGACGCCGCTGGTCGTCGAGGCATTCGAGCGGGAGCCCTCCTGGCACGAGGGCGTTCTCGCCGGCCTCGAGCAGCTGCTGACGTTCTTCGACAAGCGACCAGTGCGCACGCAGGTGTGTCTGCTCGAGAGCATGGCCCTGCCGCCCGTGGTGCTGCAGCCGCGCGCACAGCTCCTCGGACAGATGGGGCTGTACGTCGACCAGCGGGCGCGCAGGGAGCTGTCCCTCGAGCGCCAGCCGCCCGCCGCGATGTCCGAGGTGGCGATCGGGTCGGTGCTGGTGCTGGTGCGTCGCCGGCTGCTGATCGGTGGGGCGCCCCCGTTCGTGGCCCTGCTCGGGCCTCTGGCCGAGGTCATCGTCGGGCTCTACCTTGGGCCCAGCGCCGCGGCGCGGGCCGCGAGCACGGGTTGCGAGCGAGCCCAGGCGCTGCTCGACGAGCGACCCGCGGTGCCGAAGCGTCGCCAGGTCGACGAAGTGCCGAAGCTGCTTCGTCGCGCCAACGCGAGCCGGATGCGCATGTGCGTGCGGTATCTCGCCGAGCATCCCGGCTCCAGCAACACGGAGGTCGGGGTTGGAGTTGGCATATCCCACCCGGGGCAGGTTTCGATCCTCCTCGGTCGCCTGCTCGAGGCCGGCCTGCTCGAGAAGGAGGAGGGCGGTGCCGGTCGGCCAAACGCTTGGGATCTATCGCCATTCGGAACTGAAGTCGCACGTGCTCTCGAACGCTGGTCCGGTTCGTCCCTGCAGCCCGCATAGGCAGCGACCCACTATTCACTCCCAGAGGCAAATGTGTCCCTACATGTAACTCACACGTAGACGCTGCTCGTACACAGGAGTGAAGTCTTGACGACGCACAGCAGCCCCGCGTACCGTAGGGCGCTATTTCACACAGAACTTCTAGCGAAGGAGAGAAATGGGGCAGTGGAGAGCAGCGCTGATCAGGGTCTTGTCGCGGTGGTCTTATGGGGCGGTGATCGCTCTCGCGGTCGCGCTGGTTGTTCCGTCATCGGCCATGGCTCTGCTATGGGCCAATGAGACCGCCCTGCGCGACACCCCGGAAGGTGTACTCCGCGATACATTCGTTTATAATCCGGGTGTCGGGGATGAAATTCATCGGGAAGAGTTCGTCCAGTCGCCGCTTTTCGGCTACTACATGCAAAAAGAAGTCGGCTTCGACGCGAACTTCCTGACCTGGGCTCGTGTGCAGGAACTGAACGTGGGCTCGTCGAAATGGTCGGGTTGCAAAACCGAAACTCCCCACTCTGAACCCTGCCCGTTCAGCTCGGTCAAATTCGGCACCGTCGGGGAAGACGTCGCCGGCCCGATCACGGTTCTCTACTGGAAAGGCGCCTTCATCGCCACGGCGTGCGGCAACTTCAGCCCAGGCGGTGGCGCGGGCCCGATCCCGCGGATAACCGGGGTCAAGTACGAGGACCTCAACGCCAACGGCAAACGCGATCCGGAAGATCCCGGCCTGCCGGGATGGACGATCAAGCTCCTCTACGAAGGCAAAGAGGTGGCGAGCACGACGACGGCCGCCAACGGCAGCTACTCGTTCAACCTCGACGCCGATCATTTGCCGATCGGCGCCGGGACTTACAAAGTCGAAGAGGTCCAGAAAGCCGGATGGTTCGCCAGCCAGGCGCCCGGCGCGATCAACGTGCCGCTTGGGGCCGAGGAAAAAACCTTTTCTGGCCAAGATTTCGGCAACTACAGACCGGCCAAGATCGAAGGGCACAAGTTCGACGACTCGAACGTCAACGGCCTCTGGGACCCGCTCGAGAACGGCCTGGCGAAATGGCAGATCTCGCTCTCCAACGAAGAACAGAAATTCACCGATCCCGAAGGCGCCTACTCGTTCAGCGTCCGTCCCGGCACCTACACGGTCAGCGAGCAGCTGCAGGAAGGATGGCGCCAGACCGATCCGGGAGGCGAAGGCGCTAGGAAATACACACTCATCAGCGGGCAGGAAGTCAAAAACGCCGACTTCGGCAACGTCTGCCTCGGCGACGTCTCGGTCGAACCGGTCGACGACTCCACGGGCGAACCCGTGCCGATGGAAGTCCGCCTGGAAGAGGGCGAAGTGCCCGGGATCTTGGAAAACGAACCGAGCCTGCCCAGGACGATGACCGGCACGCCGACGTTCGGGGAACTGCTGCCGGGCACCTATCGGGTCGTCGCCTTCCTGCCAGAAGGCGTTTTCACGACCGATCCCGATGTCGTGCCGGTGGAAGGACGCTTCGCGATCGTCAAGGAAGTGACGGTCAGCGAGTGCGA
Source organism: Chloroflexota bacterium (assembly GCA_050258095.1). GTDB lineage: Bacteria > Actinomycetota > Thermoleophilia > Solirubrobacterales > 70-9 > VRUE01. Next base: position 14,980 of record JBLMYD010000001.1, on the reverse strand, counting down.
ATCCACGCCGGTGCCACTGCACCTGTTCACGGCGAGCACGCCCGGCAAGGTCACCGGCGGCGTCAAGATCGAAGTGCCGGAAGGCTTTGCGACCAGCGGGTTCGTGTTCATGACCAGGGAAGAAGACGTACCGCACGGCATCCTCCAGTACAACGACCACGCCCTCGGGCTCAACCTGCACACCTGGATCATCAAAGCGATCCACGTGGAAGGCGAAGAAGCCGTCATCTGGGGGGAAGTGCCAGTCGGAGAATCCCTCGAGATCTTCGAGCTGCGGCTCGTCGACGCGGGCGAGCCCGGGGTCGACGACCGCTATGCGCTCACGCTCGCCGACGGGTACACCGCCGGCAAAGACGAGACGATCGTCGGCGGGAACGTCCAGATCCACAAATAGCCGGCCTCGCTCGCTGGGCATTCGAGCGTATCGGCCGAGACCGGCCCGGCGCGGAGGCGCCGGGCCGGTCCTCTGGCATGATCGGCGCGTGGAGACGGGGGCGCGCAACCAGGCGTCGATTGCGGTGAACCGGCTCGCGGAGCTGATCCGCGAGTCGCGCTCGACGGTGGCGCTGACGGGCGCCGGGATATCGGTTCCCTCCGGGATTCCCGACTTCCGCACGCCGGAGACCGGGCTGTGGGCGAACGTCGATCCGATGGAGGTCGCCCACATCGACGTCTTCGAACGCGACCCGGCCCGCTTCTGGTCCTACTACCGGCCGCGCTTCCACTCGCTCGGCGACAAGCGGCCCAACGCGGCGCACGAGGCGCTCGTCGAGTTGGAAGCCCGCGGCCTGCTCGAGGCGGTCGTCACCCAGAACATCGACCGCCTGCACCGGGCGGCCGGCTCGCGCGAGGTCGTCGAGGTGCACGGCTCGATCGAGACCTCGACCTGCCGCGAGTGCGGCGCCGGCTACGGGATCGAGGAGGTCGACGGCCTCTTCGGCGCCGACGGCGTCGCCCTCTGCGACGCCTGCGGCGGCCCGGTCAAGCCCGACGTCGTCCTCTTCGGCGAGATGCTGCCGGAGCGGGCGATGGCCCGCGCCCACGAGCTGGCGGCGCAGGCCGAGCTGATGCTCTGCATCGGCTCCTCGCTCGCCGTCTACCCGGTGGCGGCGCTGCCCGGCCAGACGCTGGAACGCGGCGGCCGGCTGGCGATCGTCACCAAGGGGCCGACGCCCTACGACGCCGAGGCGACGGTCAAGCTCGAAGGCGAGGTCGACGCCGAGCTGGACGCCCTGCTCGCGGCGCTGCGCTAGGCAGCGCCGCGGCTCAGAATTTGACCTGCTGCCGTTCGCACTCGGCGACGACCGTGTGCGCCTGCGGCGAGTCGAAGCGCGCGGCGCGGGCGCACTTCGCTTCCGCTTCGGCGCCGCAGCCGCTGATCGTTTCGGCGCCGACGATCCCGGCCGTTTGTGCCCGGATGCAGCCCAGCGGAGTCGGTGGGTTGCTGTCTCCGGCGGTCGCGAAGACGACGGCGAGCATTGCAACGATTGTCACGACGAGGATGGCCGTGGCGGCCTTGATCTCGCGTGAGCTCAGCTTGTAGAGCGGCGTTGTCTGTCGCGCGTAGTGTCCCTCGAGTGGCATGAGCGGCAGGTTATAAGGCCCGGCTGGGCCGGCGCCGCGCCAGCGTGGCGAAGATTCGGCGCCGATCTTTAGACACGTGTACGTAGTGGCGCGGGCCCCGCGGCGAGAGGGTTCAGTGGTCCGAGAAGCATCTAGTCGAGAAAGGAACGACTTTTCTTATGGGATGGATGGAACCGCTGAACGAAGGCGCCAACTCTTGGCAGCTCACGGCCGCGACCCTAGTGGGCCTGATGAGCGTCCCCGGCCTGGTCGTCCTATACGGCGGGGTGATGCAGAAGCGCTGGTCGGTGAACTCGATGATGATGGCGTTCGTCGCTTTCGCGATCGTGCTCATCGCCTGGGTGCTCGTCGGCTTCAAGATGGGCTTCGGCGAGCCGATCCACGCGATCTCCAACAGCGGCTTCTTCGGGAACCTCCTGGGTAAGCCGGCCTCGATCCTGAACAGCGGCGACCTGCTGAAGCAGGCGCACATCCCGGAGCTTGCCGAAGAAGAATTCCTCTTCCCGCAATCGACGCTGGCGTACTTCCAGATCGTCTTCGCCTGCATCACGCCGATCCTGATGCTCGGCTCGGTGCTCGGGCGGATCAACTTCAAGGCGTGGATTCCGTTCGTCGCGCTCTGGACGCTGTGCTGCTACACGTTCAACGCCTTCCTGATCTGGGGCGGCGGCTTCTTCGCCCAGCAGGGCGCCGTCGACTACTCCGGCGGCTACGTGATCCACCTCGCGGCCGGCATCTCCGGCTTCGTTGCTGCCGCCGTGATCGGACCGCGCCTGCAGCGCGACCGCGAGGTCGACGCGCCGAACAACCTGGCGATGGTCGCGGTCGGCGCCGGATTGCTGTGGCTGGGCTGGAACGGCTTCAACGGCGGCGACTGGTACAGCGCCGGCGAAATCGCCTCCGCTTCGGTGCTCAACACCAACCTCTGCACCGCGGTTGCCTTCCTCGCCTGGGTTGCCCTCGACTACATGACCGGCCGCAAGCCGAGCCTGATCGGATCGGTCAACGGCATGATCGTCGGCCTCGTCGCGATCACCCCGGGCGCTGGCTTCGTCAACGGCTGGGGCGCGATCATCATCGGCGTCGTCTCCGCGGCCATCGTCTACCTGGCCTACAACTACCTGAGCCGGGCAGCGCCTTTCCGCAACGTCGACGACACGCTCGGCGTGATCTACACGCACGGCTTCGCCGGCCTAGTCGGCGGCCTCCTGGTCGGCATCTTCGCCAACAACCTGATGGCGGGCGAACACGAAGGCCTGATCTCCGGCGGCGGTCTGCACCTGCTCGGGGTCCAGGCCTACACCGCGCTCTGGGTGATCGTCTTCAGCGCGGTGATGACCTACATCCTGCTCAAGATCGTCGGCCTGTTCGTGCCCCTGCGGATGACCGAGGAGGAAATGGAGGAGGGCGACATCGCGGTCCACGGTCACGAGGTGTACCCGTCCGACGTGCCCTCGCTCGGCTACCCGGACGGTGTCAGCGTGGCGGTTCCGGCTGCCTCCCCCGGAGGCTCCGCCTAGCGAAGGGCCGGGCCGCCCCCTCCCCGCGAGCCCGGCAACGACGAGTGAGGAACCGCCCCCGTGCTCTCCCGGGGGCGGTTCTGCGTCCGGGGTCAGGAGGGGGCGGCGGAGCCGAGCGAGCGGCTCGCCTCGCGCACCGTGTCGAGCATCGTCGCGACGGCGGGGGTGACGGGCGCCCCGCGGCGCGTCGCGGCGAGCACCTTGCGGCCCGGGCTGCTCGGGTGCAGGGCACGGACGCGGATGTCCGAGCGCACGGCGGAGAGGGCCAGCTGCGGGATCAGGGCGACGCCGACGCCGGCCGCGACCAGGCCCTGGACGGTCTGGTAGTCGTCGCTCTCGAAGGCGACGCGGGGCTCGAAGCCCGCCGCGTGGCAGGAGCGCACGACGTGCCGGGCGCAGGGGCTCGTCGCCGAGGTCTGGATCCAGGCCTCCTCGCGCAGGTCCTCGAGGCGCAGGCGGCGCCGGCGAGCAAGCGGGTGCGTCGCCGGCAGCGCCAGGTGCAGCGGGTCCTCGATCAGCTCGAAGCGGCGCATGCCGGCGCCGAGGCGCTCGCCGACGCCCTCGAATTCGAAGAGCAGGGCAAGGTCGAGCTCGCCGGCGCGGAGGCGGGGCGCGATCTCCTCCGGCTCGCCCTCGGCGAGGGTCACCTCGACGCCGGGATGGGCGGCGCGGAAGCTGTTGATCGCCAGGGGGAGCAGGGTCGCGCCCGCGGTCGGGAAGGAGGCGATCCGCAGGTGACCGCCCTCGCCGCCGGCGATCGCGGCGACCTCGTTCTCGGCGGCTTCCATGCGGGCGAGGATGCCGTCGGCGTGGGCGACGAGAGCGGCACCGGCCGCCGTCGGCCGGACGCCGCCGCGGTCGCGCTCGACCAGGGTCGTGCCGACCTCGCCCTCGAGCGTCGCGATCGCCTGGGAGACGGCCGACTGGGAGTAGGAGAGGGCGTCGGCGGCGGCCGAGAACGAGCCCTTGCCGACGACCTCGCGCAGAACGTTGAGCCGGGTCGGGCTAAGCATTAGCAAAGCTTATCGACTAGATAGGCATTAACAGTTGCACTAATGGCAGGTCGGTGACAGCATCGAGTCGAACTTCCTGGCCGTCCCACGAAAGGAGCGTCAAATGGCCACCCGCATCATCGTTTCCTACGACGACACCGACAACGACCGCGACGCGCTGGCGCTGGGCCGGCTGCTCGCCTTCAACGGCGCCGAGCTCTCGCTCGCCTACGTCCGCCACTCGCAGGGCGGCGCCCTCGAGCAGAAGGAGGCCGAAGATCTGCTCGCCCACGGCGCCGAATCCGTCGGCGCGCCGGACATGCCGCGCCACGTCGTCGTCAACCCGGGCACCAGTGTCGGCCTCGCCGAGCTGGCCGAGCAGGAAGGCACCGACGTGATCGTCTTCGGCTCCGAGTACCGCACCGCTCCCGGCACGGTCAAGCCCGGTATCCCGGCCCACAAGCTGCTGCTCGGCGGTCCGGCGGCGATCGCCGTCGCGCCCTCCGGTCTGCGCGACAACCCGTCGGTCAGCGTCAACACGATCGGCCTGATCGAAGAAGGCGACCCGGCGTCCCGCGCGACGGCAGACAGCCTCGCCGCCGCCCTCGGCGCCAACGTCGTCGAGCACGGCTCGGGCCACGTCGACATGCTCGTCGTCGGCTCGCGCCCCGAGTCGCCTGCCGGCAAGGTGACGCTCAGCGCCGCCGCCGACTACGTCGTCGAGACGGCGACCTGCCCCGTGCTCGTCGTGGCGCGGGAGACGCCGATCAGCTTCGCGGCTCAGCCCCAGGCTGCCTGAGGACGAGGATCACGGCCGCGACCTCGGGGTCGCGGCCGTCGATCCGGGCGTGCGCCTCGGACCACTCGACCGGCCGCGCCTCCTGCTCGGCGAGCATCTCTGCCACCGTCGCCTCGGGCAGCTCGCCGGCGACGACGAAGGCGTCGGGGAGCTTCGGCGCCGGCGCCTCGGCCAGCACGCGCCGGGTCACGTTCTCCGACTTGCGCTCGGCGTTCGACCAGCCCTGGCCGATGGCCAGGTCGGGGTTGTCGAGGTGCGGGCCCTCGAGGATCTTCAGCTCGCTCTCGCTCGGGAGCCACTCGTATTCGGCGATCTCGAACGTGCGCCCCGCGAGCCACGGCTCGATCACCCGCGCCAGCAGCTCCTCGCGGCTGAGGTTGAAGACCCGCGCCCGCTCCTTCTCCGAGCTGAGCTGAACGTGGAAGCGCATGCCGCCACCCTACGACGTGCCGGTCGTAGGGTGACGAAAAAGGCCCCTCACGACCGGCACGTCCGGGGTTCGGTGATGATGGCGGCGTGGATTTGCCGCTGCCCGACGCCGTCGTCTTCGACAACGACGGCCTGCTCCTCGACACCGAGTCGGTCTGGACGCGGGCCGAGCAGGACCTCTTCGAGCGCCGCGGGCTCGAGTTCACGCCCGAGCACAAGCGCGAGCTGGTCGGCACCTCGGCCGAGATCGCGGGCACGATCCTCGAGCGGCGGCTGGGGGAGCCGGGTTGCGCCGACTCGCTGATCGAGGAGCTGAACGAGCTGGTCGTCGCCGAGCTCGAGCACGGGGTGGAGGCGATGGTCGGCGCCCGCGAGGTCCTGCACGAGCTCAGCACGCGGGGCACGCCGCTCGGCCTCGTCTCCAACTCGCCCCTGCGCTTCGTGCAGCGCTCGTTGGAGATCGTCGGCATCGGCGACCACTTCGACGTCGTAGTCAGCGCTCATGAAGTCTCGGCTCCCAAGCCCGCCCCCGACCCTTACCTCGAGGCTTGTCGCCGATTGGGGGTCGAAGCTGGTCCTGGTGTCGTTGCGCTTGAGGACTCACCAACGGGTGTAGCTGCGGCCAGGACGGCGGGGTTGGTGGTGATAGGGATCCCTTCACTCGAGGGGATTGAGCTCGATGAAGCGCACGCGATCGCCAACTCGCTGCTCGATGAGGTGGTGGCTCGGCATCTCGTCCTGTGAGGGGCTGATGCGGGGATGCTCCCGCCCTGACAAGTGCCGGTCTAATTAGACGGCACTTTGAGTATCCGCCAGTTCGGGAGCATCCCCGCATCAGCCCCTCAGAACGCGGCGCCGTCTGAGTACGCGCTCGCAGAGCTGAAGCAGGTCTTCGACGGACTTGAGTTGCGCTGAGTCGAGATCGCCCTGAAGGGCCGCGTCGGCTGCGTCGGTGGCCTCGCTGCGGCGGGATTTGAGCTCGACTATGTCCTTGATGTGGTCGGGGTCGTCGAGGGTGTCCGGCAGCTCTTGCAGGAGCGCGTCGAGGGCGATGCGGAGCTGGAGGGCGGCTTCGCGGGGGCGGCCGGCATCGAGGTCGGCGCGGGCGCGGAGGAGGAGGGTCTCGCAGGCGTCGAGCTGCTCGCGGCCGCCGAGGATCGCGGTTAGGCGCTCCTGGGGGCGGAGCTCCTCGCTGCGCCTGTGGCGGAGTGAGCCGCGGGGGCGAGAGGGATCGATCTCTATAGCTCTCGTCCACTCGCCGCTCGCCACCTGCTCGCCGCTGCCGTAGCCGACGCGGACCGTGGAGGCGCGCTCCGGCGAGATTGCCGGCTGGTGGGGGTCTTGGCTGACGACCGCGTGCACGTGGAGGGCGCGGTTGAGGGTTGCTGCGGCTCCGGCGGCGAGGGCGTCGATGGCCGCTTCGTCGCCCTTGATGCCGTCGTGCCAGCGGCCTGCGTCTTCTTCGGCGCCAAACGAGTCGGCCGAGCGGATGACGGTGACCCTCGAGAGGGGGAGGGTCGCGGGGGCCGCCTCCGGGTCGGCCTGGCGCGGCCGGCGGCGGCGGCGCCGGGCGGTCGGCGCGTCCAGCGTTTCGACGACGAGCACGGTCTCCTCGCCGTCGTCGCGGACGACGTAGCGGCCGTCGGCGAGCGGCAGCGCGCCGGCGAGGTCGAACTGGACGAAGCCGAAGAACTTAGAGTCCATCCGAAAACCCCCGCGCACGTCTAGCGGCGGCGGACACTGCGCGGTGCGGCGTCCTCAGTCGGCCAAATAGCGCTGCTATTCGGCCTCCCTGCGTCCTTGCCCCGCTTGGTCCGGCGCCCGCCAGCCGCACACGCGGGCTTTCGGATGGACTCTTGAGGCCGTCAGTCAAGGCCCCGGCGGGGTGCTGAGGGCACTTCCGGGTTTTCGATTTCGCCGAGGCGCCGCATCAGCCGGTCCCACTTTTCGGGCGAGAGGCGGCCGAGGCTGGGCGAGAGCCCGCTGGCGCCGCCGATGTCGGTCAGGAAGGAGGCCATCTCACGGCCCCAGGTCGTTTCCTTGCCCTCGCTGTATTCGCCGTGGCTGAGCGGCACGCCGGCGGCGTCGGCGAAGCCCATCTCGATCGAGCCGCCGGGGACGAAGGTCGCGATCTGTTCGCCCGCGGCGACGTGCTGGCCGGCGTGGACCGTCGCCTTCACGCCCTCGTAGACGAAGATGATCTGACCGGCGCGCGAGCCGCTGAGCAGCTTGTAGAGGACGCCGCCGCCTTCCGGCCAGCCGGGCGCGCCGGTGGCGAGGACGACCGCGTCGCCGACCGCGGCGATCGGGCCGGTGCCGGTGAAGTCGACGCCCTGGTCGATGCGCCCCGTCGCAGCCGAGAGGAACGGGCTGACGTATTCGATCGCGGAGACCGACGAGTAGCCGATGTGGATGTGGTCGTAGTGGTCGGCCATCGCGAAGCTCGTTTCCCCGGGCAGGTTCTCCAGCGAGATCACCTGGTGCGGGTGCATCGTCCCCTGCAGGCGCAGGACCGTCTTGATCAGCGCGTCGGTCAGCGTCCCCGGCCCCTGGTGGCCGGCGACCGGCACGCCGTCGATCGCGGCGATGTCGACCGCGTCGCCGCTGCTGTGCTCGGAGACGCTGCCCGAGCTGGTCAGCGTGCTGTGGCCGCACTCGAGCGAGGAGATCTTCAGCCGGAATCCCTTCGAGACGAGGTACTCGAGCATCGCCAGCACCCGCCGGTCGATGCGGCCGGAGGCCACGTCGCGGCGGCCGCAGTCGTAGATCGAGAGGCTCTTGTCGCGCAGCACGCGCCGCTCGAGCGCTTCCTTGGGGAGGAGGAGGACGCCGCTGACGCTGAGCGTGTTGGCGAACGGGCTCTTGCCGTTGGCGCGGTAGATCGCCGTCGCTTCGAGCAGCTTCCAGCCGTCGAGGATAGGCTTCGGGTCGATGCGGTCGGCACCGGCACCGGCCGGCGAGATCGAGAAGTTGATGTGCGCGGCGACGCCTTCGCTCGCGCCGCCGACGCGGGCGATCACGGCGCCGCCTATCACCCTCGACCCGACCTTGAGTGTTTGTTCCGAAGGTTCTCCCTCGCCGCTCGTTCGCCGTCCCGCACGCCCCGGCAGCGCGTAGAGGCGGGGGCGCAGGTTCTGGCTGTCGACGAGCGGCCGCGCGCTCGCGGTGGAGGGCAGGACGCCGCCGCCGGCGCGGACGATCTGGCCCAGCTCGGCGTAGACGTAGCGGTTGCCGTAGGCGTCTTCGAGGACGATGTAGCGGCCCAGCTGCGGCGAGCGGCCGAGCGCCTTGATCGTGCCGTCGTTGACGGCGACTACCGGCGCTCCCTGCTGGGCGAAGATGTTGATCCCACGCGCCGTCGGCGAGGAGGCGACGACGCCGGCGCCGGCACCGGCGGCGCTGCCCCGCTTGAGCGCTTCCCGCGCCGAGAGGTCGTCGGCGTAGCGCGCGTCGGCGGCGACCGGGAAGTGGGCGCCCTGGGTCAGGCCGGTCAGCGAGCCGACCAGGTTCGGCGGCAGCTTGCCGTAGGCGCGGGCGTTGGCGAGCACCTCCTGCACGTACCAGTCGGCGTGGTTGTAGGAGAAGATCGCCCCGTAGAGGTCGTGGGCGGCGCCGTCGACCTTGAGCAGGTGGGCGGCGGCGCAGATCGCGTCGACCGGGTTGTAGGGGTCCTTGCGCCCGTCGCCGTTGGCGTCGAGGCCGTAGGCCTTCCAGCTGGAGGGCAGGAACTGCATCCAGCCGATCGCGCCGGCGGTCGAGGTGCCGAGGTTGGTGCCGAAGCTCGTCTCCAGCTTGTTGATCGCCGCCAGCACCTCCCAGGGCACGCCGTACTCGGTGCCGCAGGCCTGGTAGATCGGCAGCAGGAAGGGCGGTATCTCGAAGGAGTCGATGACGAAGTTGGGGACCCCGATCGGCGCTGCGCCGAAGGGGGCGATCGTCGTCGTCGGGTTGGCCCGGGTCGGCGTGCCGCCGTTGCCGTATTGCAGCCCGCCGTTGCCGGCTTGGGAGCTGGGCAGCTGGATGCCGCCGGTCGCGCTGGGGGCGCTGACGCCGCCGGAGTGGCCGCGACCGCCGCTGACGTCGCCGATGCTGGCGTTGCGGTGGACGTTGCCGCCGGCGTGGATCGAGCTGCCGGTCTTGAACCCGCCGGCCGCCTGTTCGCCGCCGGGTGCTTCGGCGCCACTGCCTTCCTGGGCCGCGCCGGCCTGCACCTGCGGGTCCTCGGTCGCGCCTTCGGATTCCTGGCAGCCGGGGTCTTCGGCGTCGATCAGCCCGTCGCCGTCGTCGTCGACCCCGTTCGTGCATTCGGCACCGGCGAGCGGCTGGGGGGAGGTGCTCAGCGAGCCGCCCGGTTCGGTCGCTTCCGAGACCCCTTCGGCCCCGGCGAAGCCGACGCCGAGCGCGGTGACGACGCCGAAGCTGGCCAGAGCGATGGTCAGTGCAAGCTTGTCTCTCATATCCCGGCGCCCCCCGGTCCGCGTCGCGGACCGTGCGACCCGTTTTCCGCTCTCCCCCTGCGCAAACGGGCCCCTGCAAGCTACTTGCTCGCCCGGGGGCGCGCAACGGCTTTCCCCCGGCCCCAACAAGGACTTAATCAACGCTCGTCTCATCCCGCCCGGGCAGGATTTCAAGCATGTCGGATGGGGACGGTTAAGCTCCTGTCGATGGAGTACGAGGACCCAGAGAGCCTGCGCCGCCGCAGCGAGCAGGCGATCGGCGAAGTCGCCCAGGCCCTGCTCGACAGCCAGGTGCTGGAGAACGCCGTCGCCGCCGCCTTCGGGGCGCGCGAGAAGGCGCTCGAGGCTCAGCAGGCGGCGATGAGCGCGCTCAACCTGCCCTCGGCGGGGGACGTCGAGCGCCTGGAGCGCCGCGTCCGCTCGCTCTCGCAGCGCCTCGAAGAGGTCGAGGACCAGATCGACCGGGTCTCCCGCGACCTGGCCGAGCTGCGTCGCCAGATCGCTGCCGAGCGGCGGCGCGAACCCCAAGACTAACCCTCAACCTTAGATTGAGAATAGAGACCCTGCCGCGGCCCGCCCGGCGGCCTTCTCGGCCGCCTCGAGCTCGTCCTTGGCGAGCGCTTCGCCGGCGCCGGACTCGGCGACGATCAGCAGCGCCGCGACCCTGACGCCGAGCGTCCCGGCGCGAGCGAGGAGCGGCGCGCTCTGCATGTCGGCGGCGATCGTCTCGCCGCCGCCCGCAGAGGCCGCCGGGTGGTCGTCGAAGCTCGCCACCGCCACCCGCTTCGCGCCGTCGCCGAGGATCCGGGCCAAGCGGTCGGTCAGCTCCGCGTCCGGCGCTGCCGCGTCGCCCGCTTCGACCCCGAATGCTGCCGCGCTGCCGCCGGCGGCGATCGCCCTCTCGACGACGAGCAGCTCGCCGAGCCCGACACCGCCGTCGAGGGCGACGCAGGTCCCGACCCGGATCGCGCGGGCGACGCCGAGCTCGGCCAGGTCGGCGAGGACGAGCGCCGCGCTCGGCCCGCCGATCCCGGTCGACTGGATCGTCAGGGCGTCCCCTGCGGCCGTCGCTCCCGAATATCCCCATAGCCCGCGCGCGTGATTGCTCATCTTCGGCTGCGCGAGCAGCTCCTGGGCGAGCAGCAGGGCGCGTCCGGGATCGCCGACGAGGATCGCGTCGGGGGCGATCGGGGCGGTCGGGCGCAGGCGTGCCGGCACGGCGACGGACCTTATTGCCAAGCTCCCGGGAGGATGCCCACCGACGAGCGCATATCCCTCAGCGAGGCAGCGCGCCGCGCGGGGGTCTCACCGGCCACCCTGCAACGCTGGGCCGCGGAGAAGGTCGTGCCGGTGCGGCGCGGGCGCTGGACCGCGGCGGCGGCGGCGCAGGCGCGGGTCGTCGCCCGCATGCGCGAGCGCGGCCACTCGCTCGAGGACCTGAAGCGGGCCGGGCGCGAGGGCCGGCTCGCCTTCGGCTTCACCGAGGACCTCTTCCCCCAGCCCGAGGAGCAGATGACGGTCGAGCAGGTCGCGCAGGAGATCGGCCTGGAGCCGGAGCTGGTCGATCGCATCATGGTCATCCTCGGCACGCCGCTGGAGCGCGAACGCCTGCTCAGCCCGCAGGACGTGCAGGCGCTCCGCCACTGCGCCCGCGTCCTCGCCGCCGGCTTCCCGCTGGTCGCCTTCCTGCAGCTCGTGCGCGTCTACGCCCAGTCGCTGCGGCGGATAGCCGACACCGAGGTGCGGCTCTTCCACCTCTACGTCCACGAACCGATGATCCGCGACGCCGTCCCCGAGCTGGAGATGGCCGAGGAGATGGGCGAGCTGGCCGAGGACCTCTTCCCGCTCGCCTCGCCGCTGATCGACTACCTCCACAGTCGCTACCTGCGCTTCTACCTCGAGCAGGACGTGATCGGCCACATGGAGGCCGACCTCGAGGACGTCTCCCAGCTCGGCCAGGTGCCGGTCGTCCTCTGCTTCATCGACCTGACCGGCTTCACCCGCTACACCGAGGAGGAGGGGGACCTGGAGGCGCTCGACGTGGTCGAGAACTTCGTCGAGACGGTCGAGCAGACGCTGCCGCCCGAGGCGACGATCGTGAAGACGATCGGCGACGAGGTGATGGTCGTCTCGCCGGACGCCGCCTCGCTGACCAAGTGGGCCGTCGCCCTGATGGCTCGCTTCCCCGAGCGCCCGCAGCCGCGCGTCGGCATCCACTGCGCCAACGCCGTCTATCGCGACGGCGACTACTTCGGCACCCACGTCAACCTCGCCCACCGGGTGGTCAGCCGCGCGCAGGCGGGCGAGGTGCTGGCCACGGACCGCGTCGTCGAGGCGGTCGAACAGCGCAACGGCCTGGTCTGCGAGCCGATCGGGGAGGTCACGCTGAAGGGATTCCCGGCGCCGACCCCGCTCTTCGTCGTGCGGGCGGCCTGACTACCGATCGGGAAAGGCGAGGCGGTGTGCTGCCCCGATCCGAGCTATACGCTGCTCCTCGACTCCGGCGCCGGCCGCGAGCTCGGGCCAGGCTCGGACCGCTTCGACGACCTCGCCGAGAATCGCCTCGGCCCGGCCGCGCTTCATCGACGCCGTGCGACCGACCTCGCGGAAGTCCTCGATCGTGAATCCGTCGCGCTTGCCGTTCGCCGACATCTGGTGTTGAGCGGTCACGCCTCCCCTGGAGCTGTACGCGTAGACGATGTCGAATGCCGGCGAGAGCCGCCACTCCCCGCCCCGGTCCATCAGGTAGGCGATGTTCTTCACGTGGTCGTCCTGGTTGCGGGCGACGACGTTGAACGCCATGCGACGGAATTGCTCCTCGACCTGAGACATGGGCAAGCCCAGCTGCCTCATGGCGAGGAACGCCTCCTCGTAGGAGTGGGAGCGGGGCTGGTTGTAGTCGAGATGCGCGAGGGCGCCCAGCGACTGCATGTGCAGCTTCCCGCCGTCGGGCAGCCGGTCGAAGCGCCGAGTCATGAAGTGCCGGCGGCCCGAGTCCTCGAGCAGACGGCACTCCGACATCTCGATCCCGGCCCGGGCCGCGAGTTGCGAGTAAACCCACTCCACCGCCCCATAGCCCAGGGAGCCGCCCAGCTCCCGGCTCCTCTCGTCGACGCCGTCGAACTTGAGGATCCAGTGCTCGAAGCCCGGGTCCACGTCGAGCTGCCCGGATCGGACCTCGTTCGTCTCCGGATGCAGGGCGATCAGCGCCTTTGCCCTGGCGCCGCCCGCGGAGGTGCCGACGCGCAGGATCTCCTTGAGGGCCTCCGTCCTGCTCGATTCCCGGAGCGAAGCGATGAGATCCGCGCGCTGGGCGAGGATTTCCGCGGCGAGCTCGGTGAGCGCCTCGACGTCGATCGCGTGGCTCTTCGCCGGAGCCGGACCCTTCTCGGGCCGGAGCTCGAGCGCGCCCATGCCCCTGTTGCCGACGATGCAGAGGCGCTCCACGGCGCCGGCGCTCTCCGCTGCGCGCCCCCTGCTGGCCAGCCAGGTATCGATCAGCGTGTTGCCGTAGCGATCGGGCAGCGAGTCGGCCAGCAGGCCGGGGAGCCCTTTGAAGCTCTGGGGCGCCAGTCCGGGAAAGCGGTAGGCGCGCCCCTCCGCCAGCGGCATCGAGATCGGCGAGACCTCGATGCCGCTGCGCGCGAAGTCGGGCTCGTATTCGAAGGTCGCGAACGCCTGGTCGTCCTCCAGGGAGACGGCTCCGATACGACTGCCCCAGAGCCTGACCTCGGCAAGCGTCGTCAACGCTCGTCCTCTGCTTCATCGCCCCAGCGCCACTGGCCGGCCGCGGGCTTCGCTTTGGCTTGTCGCTTTGACGAGGACGCCCGCTGGCGTTCGCGTCGCCGCTGGCGCAGCTGGTCGACCGGGCGCGGGCCGGGCATGGGAATTGCGGCGTCGAGCCCGTTCAGCATGTCGAGGGCCCGCAGAACCCGGACCAGCGTCAGCAGCTGCACCGGCTTGCCGTGCTCGAGCTTGTTCAGGGTCGGTGGGGTGATGCCGGCTTCTTCGGCCAGCTGCTCCTGGGTGACGTTGCGTCCCAGCCTGGCCCGCCGGAGCCGGTCGCCCAGCTCTTCGAGCACCGCCGCGTCATTGAGAGTCGAGGTGATTTGCATAATCTATAATTAATTTAAGTTTAACTCAAAATTAGGTAGATATCTAAATTGTAGCTGTGTTTACGTTATTTGGTGATCGACGTTCGGTGAGGCGAATCTAAACTTGTGGCTGTGAAGCGCCGTGACGAGGATGCATCCGACTTGCTCGATCGCGTGCGGGACGAGGGACTGTTGTCGCCCAGAGGGCTTCTCGTCGCGATGCTCTCCGGCGGGCGCGACTCGGTCTGCCTGGTCGACCTTGCCGCCCGGCTGCTGGGTCCGGAGGCGGTGACGGCGCTCCACGTCAACTACGGTCTGCGCGAGGAGGCCGGCGCCGACGAGGCGCACTGCCGGGAGCTCTGCGAGCGACTTGGCGTGCGGCTCGTCGTCGAGCGCCCGCAGCGCCCCCAGGACGCCGGCAACCTGCAGGGCTGGGCCCGGGACGCGCGCTACGCCGCCGCGGCGAGCCTTGCCCTCGCCGACGACGCGCTGATCGCGACCGGCCATACCGCCGACGACCAGGTCGAGACGATCCTCTACCGCCTCGCCTCCTCGCCGAGTCGCCGCGCGCTGCTGGGGATGCGCGCCCGCGACGGCAAGCTGGTCCGCCCGCTGCTCCGCTTCACGCGGGAGGAGACGACCGCCTACTGCGAGAAGCGCGGCCTGGCCTGGCGCGACGATGCGAGCAACGAGGGCGACGACTACGCGCGCAACCGCGTCCGCAACCGCCTCGTGCCGGCGCTGGCCGAGATCCACCCGGCGGCGGCGCGCAACGTGCTGCGAACCGCGGAGCTGCTGCGCGACGAGGCCGCGGTGCTCGACGCGCTGGTCGACGCGGAGCTGGGCGGCCCGAACGGCTCGCCGCCGACGATCCCGCTCGAGCGCCTGGCCGAGCTGCCGGCGCCGCTGCGGCGCCTGGTCGTACAGCACCTCGCCGACGGCGTCGCCGGCCGTCCCGTGCCGGGGGCGGCGAACCACGCCGACGAGGTCGCCGCTCTGCGCCGCACCGGCCGGGCGATGCTCGACCTCGGCCGCGGCGTCCGCGCCGTCGCCGAAGGCGGCATCCTCCACGCCGAGCGCTGACGTGGGGGGGGGGGGGGGGGGG